>JALRIV010000032.1 GCA_023255275.1 Crocinitomicaceae bacterium
TGCTTTGTGGCTATTGTCATGTAATTTAATATGTAAAATTACATCATTTGGCTCCTCTTCTAAGCCCAATTGAAAGCGAATCCCCACCCATCCTTGTCCTTGATTTGTTTTGTGGTAATTTAACGATTCAACCGTATTACAAAAAGCAAAAAAACGAGACTCTTTATACTTATTAGGCAATCGAAATTTCAAGGTATTATATTCCGTTTCCAGCATGGTTTCCAGACGCTCTTCACAAACATAACGCGACGCTTCACCGTACATAGAATCTGACACCTTCATGTCATAAGCCGATTGTGAGTAGGCAATTGTTCCGGAACTACCACCTGCTTTGAAGAAATTCGCCGCCACCTCTTGACCTGCACCAATTTCAGCAAAACAACCATATATATCAGAAGTAAGGTTTATTTTTAAAGCCTTTTCTTCGGTGGTCAGTCTTCTTTCATCATTCATATTCAAATTCTAATTTGGATCTTGAAATTTAGGATTATTGATAAATTCATGATCAGTTAACGTTAATAAAAATTTCATTAATAAGCTTTTTTGCGTAGCATCTAATTGCACACCACCTTGACTAGCGTATTCAATATTGGGGTCAATAGTAGCACTCATCTGAATACCGCTGGAATAGTGATTGATGACTTCTTCAAGCGTAGCGAATCGACCATCATGCATATAGGGTGCTGAAAATTCAATATTTCGTAACGTTGGCACTTTAAATTTAGCACGATCGTTAGGATTATTAGTGACTAATTCCCTACCAAAATCTAGAGGATTGGCATCTAAACCGTTATTACTAAACGTGTTGATTTGCATCAAGGGTCCGTTATGACAATGAAAACAATCTGCACCATTAAGAGATTTAAAAAGATCGTATCCTGCCCATTCATCTGGAGTAACGCTAGCTAGAATGGTATTTTCCTGTGGCGTTAATGTAAAACCATAAATGCTTTTGTACATGATGTCATATTTAGAGGTAGCAGACACTAAGGTTCTTAAAAATTGAGCAATGGCTTTCGATGCATGCGTAGAATCGAAGTCTTGTGTATTAAAGGCTCTAAAAAATAGATTTCTGTATTTTTCATCCGCTTTTAACTTATTGATAGCATTTTTCCAAGACTCGTGCATTTCAATCGGATTGATCACCGGCTGAAGAATCTGCTCTTCCAAGGTTTTTTCTCGACCATCCCAAAAGAAGAAAGTTTGCCAACCTAAATTAATCAAAGCCATTGAATTGCGGTCTCCTTGAATACCGTCTATTCCTGTTGAGTATTGATTTGGATCTGAAAAAGCAGCTAAAGGCGAATGACATGAAGCACAAGATTGAGAATTGTCACCACTTAACCTTTTTTCATAAAATAAAAACCGCCCAAGTAAAACACCCTCTTCTGTCAATTGATTTTCTGTCGGAATTTGCATTTGTGGGAAATGCGATGGAATTTCCAAGGCATAGGGAGTTGTTTCAAAGAAAACTTTATCTTTTCTACAACCCAGGAACAAAAGGATAAAAACAAATATAACTAGTAGATACTTCATCAGTTCATTTGTACAGCACTTTTAAACAAATCACTTACTTTTTGAGTAAGCACTTCACTTCCCGTACCTGAATGGGTAAAGTTTTCGGTTTTCAGATCGATACTTTGTACACCGTCATTCAAAAATGTGAGCATATCCAGCGTCCAAGTATTAACGTATTTACCGCCCGTTAAATTCCAAGTTAAATTGGAAGAAGATAGGCTTTGTATCGCGTTATCTGTTCCGACATGAAATGCAATTTGATGATCAAATAATGGATTTCCATCATTAATGGTGTCTAATTTCGCCTCTATTTTAAAGAAAATATAACCTGGATTCCAACCCCAATGCATCGTATTCGCATTCATGATATTAAGTGGAGAATTGGTCGGAAAAGCGGAGGGGTCAGCATGATTCAAAGTGCTTTCAACACCCAAAAAACCTTGTAATTGATTGAAACTGGCATGATTGGCATTGGTTTCCAATAAAAGATTTCCGGTAGATCTTAAGTTAAACAACGCAGCATTACTCAACACTGAATTACCATTTTTCAAACTGGTCACGTAAAATATAATGTCGGTGAATTTTACATCATACCCTTCTGGTGTTTGGTAAACAGAATCAAGGTGAAACGCTGAAGTACCAAATTTCGGACTTACTTCGATACGAATAGTTTCTACTGTTGCTACATTTGGAGTTTGTTCTTTCTTTTTTTTACAGGAAAGAACAATCAACAAACTGAAAACAAATAAGAATTTTATCTTTACGGTCATAAGCAAAGTTAATTAAAAAAGCTTTATTTTTAATACTTTTATACCATCTTTTTAAGTTATATGTCAAGCCAAAATCAAGACCCCTCTTTAATCGTTTTAAATGCATCAGCTGGAAGTGGCAAAACATATGCACTGGTTCAGCAATATTTACTTTTCTTGTTACACGCAGATCATTATTCTGATTATTTCACTAAAATCTTGGCGATGACTTTCACCAACAAAGCAGCTTTTGAAATGAAAGAACGCGTGTTGAAGAAATTAGAAGAATTGAGTTTTCCGGATGAAACGAATCGGGCTACCATGGAATATTTTGAAGAAATTTCTAGGTTAAGCGGTTTGAATAAAGAAACCATTCACCAAAAATGCAAACTTGCGTTTTCCCATATTTTGCATCAATATGAAGATTTTCACATTCAAACCATCGATAAATTCACGTTGAAAATCATCCGATCGTTCGCAAAAGAATTAAACCTAAACAATGATTTTCAAGTCATTGTAAAGGATGAGGAATTCTTTGAAAAAGCAGTCGATTTATTCATCGCAAAAATCGGTGTAAAAGGGAACGAAGTGCTTACTGAAACGGTGATGAAATATTACCAATTTGCTGACGAGGATGAAATCAAACTTCAGTTTAAAGAAAATTTATTGGAGTACTGCAAGTTATTATCGGACGAGAACAAAACGCAACTTATGGAATCCATTTTTCAATCCAATTTGGAGCAAGCCGATCTAAAAAACGCAAGGGATGAAAAACAAGAGATTACAAATCAATTCAAACAGTTGAGAAGCTCTTTGCTGAAAAGATGGGAAAGCATTGGAGACATCTCAAAATTAATAAAAGGGAAAACTCCAACGTACAAAGCCATTCAAAAAATTTTACAAAATGAAGATTCTATTTTCAAGATTGTATGGAGCAAAACGTTAGAACAATCGATAGAAAATGATGATGTTTATCCTGCAGACTTTAAAAGCGATTTTTATCGTTTGAGGGAAATTTCAGTGCAATTCAATAATCAAATCCTCATTATCGATGCTTACGTACAATCCTTTTATTTTTTCAAGATTTTAAAGCATTTGAATCAATTTTTTGACGAGCTGAAAAATCAAGAAAACATCATTCGCCTCAATGAATTCAAATGGATGATTTCGAAGTTAGTCAGCACGGAGTCATCACCCTTTATCTATGAAAAACTTGGAACGCGCATTCAACATTATCTTTTGGACGAATTTCAAGATACTTCCATGATGCAATGGTACAATTTATATCCCTTATTACACGATGCAATGGGGCATAAAAATACGAATCTAATTGTGGGTGATGCCAAACAAAGTATTTACCGTTTCAGAAATGGGTTGGCTGAAATGTTCGTGACCTTACCAAAAATTTACAATCCAAAACAAGATCCTCAAGTTGAGCTCACGAGTCAGTATTTTTATCAAAATGGGGTTAAAAAACAATTGGAAAACAACTTCAGATCGGCGAAAAATATTGTGCAATTCAACAATGCTATCTTTTCTTATTTAACGGAAAAATTTCCCCTGTTACAATCGGATTTCTACGAGAATCATAGCCAACAAGCAAAATCATCGAAACAGGGCTATGTGGAAATCTACTCTTACTTTACGGGCAAGAGTAAAAATCAAATTCAAGAGGAAGAAAAAGAACAAGAAGAACAACTGAAAAATGAACTCATTTTAAAATGGATTCGACAAGCCAAAGCGGATGGATACCATGGATCGGATATTTGTATTTTGGCATCAAAAAACAAAGAATTGAACTTAATTTCGCATTATTTAATTGAAAATGGCGAAAAAATAGAGTCAAAAGAAACCTTAATCATCACCAATCAAGAACGTGTAAAGCTTTCATTACTCTACTTGAAAAAAAGAATTTCGCCCAAAGACACCAATCTTTCGAAACAGTTTATAGAAATGTATTTTCGTGTTCAAGGATCTTCCACAAAATCTAACTTGGAGGATTATTTAATTAATCCTGAGAATAGCAAAAAAACACTGGTACTAGAAGATCAATTCATTGCCGACCATTATCAAAACAGCCTTGTTTTTTACAAAAAATACAGTTCAGTTTACAGTTTAATTCAGGATTTTTATTTTATCAATCATTGGGACGAAACTAAAGATGCCTATATCCATTCCTTTGCAGATTTAATCTATAACAAAGAGCTTGAGTTAGGACCGAACTTAAAACGAATCATTGAGGATATTGAAAAAAAGAATGCCTATTTATTCACAAGCGAAAAAACGGAGAACATCAAATTAATGACCGTTCACAAATCCAAAGGGTTAGAATTTCCTGTGGTAATTTATTACAATAAGTTTAAGGCAGATGAATTCAAAAACATGAGTGAAATTTTTGTCCTTCAGCAATATCCTGTTAAAATTAATTTAGTAAAAAAATATGCGGATATACCTGAAGTAAATGCATTCATAGAAAAGGAAAAAAGAAATATCGCCATTGATCATTTAAACAAGGATTATGTGGCCTTAACACGTCCAAAGGATCGTTTGTATATGTACGCTTCAGGGCATGAAATCTGGCATAATGCTACAAAACATTTTAGCGGTTGCGAAGAAGGTGAAGTGCATCAATATCAAGTCGGTAATCTTGAGCAAGTAAACAAATCGATTGAAAGTAAAGCCATTTATGAAATTCACAACATTGCAGACCATTTGTATTTTCCTGATATTTCGATACAAAAAAACAGTTTTGAAGATGAGAAGATCAGTTTCCAAGAAGAGAAACAATATGGAATTCAATTTCATCAATTGATGTCATCCATCAGTAACCAAAATACCATCTCAGGGTTAGTCGATGAGTTGATCATAGAAGGTAAAATAGATCAAAAGTACCGATTAGAATTTATTCAGAAGGCGAATAATATTCTAGAAAATCCACAAATAGAATCCTTATATAAAAATGCACTGCATCAAATGGAGGAACAAGATTTTATAGTAGGAGAATCGATTAGTATCCGTCCTGACAAAATATTTTTCCTTGATGGAGAAACAATCATCTTAGATTATAAGACTGGATTACCCAGAAAAAAGGATGTATCCCAAGTAAAGGAATACATCCAATATTTAAAAGAAGCCGAATACCCAAGTATCAAAGGCTATTTATATTATATCGCAACGAATGAGTTAGTGGAGGTCTAGAACAAATCTTTTAGAATGACATCATCCACCAATTCTGGAATGGTTACTTTTAATAATGGTTCTTGTTCCATCGCACGTTTAATGGCAAAAATAGCCCCTTCATTACGCGCCCAATTTCTTCTAGAAATTCCATTATTGACATCCCAATGTAGCATCATCTTTAATCTTCTTTCAGCTTCCGAGCTACCATCTAGCAGCATTCCAAAGCCACCATTGATTACTTCTCCCCAGCCTACTCCTCCACCATTATGGATGGAAACCCAAGTTGCACCTCTGAAACTGTCTCCAATGACATTATGAATTGCCATATCTGCTGTAAATCTTGAGCCATCATAGATGTTTGATGTTTCGCGATAAGGTGAATCCGTTCCAGAAACATCATGGTGATCTCTCCCTAAAATAACCGGTCCAATTTTTCCTTCGCGAATAGCATCATTAAATGCTTTGGCAATCTTCATTCTACCCTCAGCATCAGCATATAAAATTCGAGCTTGAGAACCGACTACCAATTTATTTTCTTGTGCACCTTTAATCCATTGAATATTATCCGCCATTTGTTGTTGGATTTCTTCAGGACTGGATTTCATAATTTCCTCAAGCACATCGCATGCAATTTGATCCGTTTTTTCCAAATCTTCTGGTTTACCAGATGCGCATACCCAACGGAATGGTCCAAAACCATAATCGAAACACATCGGCCCCATAATATCTTGAACATAGGAGGGGTATTTGAAATCAATACCGTTTTCAGCAAAAATATCAGCACCTGCTCGAGATGATTCTAATAAAAACGCATTTCCATAATCAAAGAAATAGGTTCCTTTTTGCGTGTGTTTGTTAACCGCATGAACGTGTCGAACCAACGTTTCTTGCACCTTCGTTTTGAACAATTCTGGATTTGAAGCCATCATTTCATTGGATTCCTCAAAACTTAACCCCATTGGGTAATAACCACCTGCCCAAGGATTGTGCAAAGAAGTTTGATCGGATCCTAAATCAATATGAATGGAAGCTTGGTCAAACGCTTCCCAAACCTCTACAATATTCCCCAAATAAGCAATAGAAACAACTTCCTCATTTTTTTGAGCTGTTTTTACGCGTTCAATTAATGTAGGAATATCTTTAATGATTTCGTTCACCCAACCTTGATCATGACGAATTTGTGTGATTTTTGGATTAACTTCTGCACAAACCGTAATACAACCAGCAATCGTTCCTGCTTTTGGCTGTGCTCCACTCATTCCTCCCAAACCTGAGGTAACAAATAAGCTTCCTTTCGGGGATTTTTTAATTTTTCTAAAACCATTTAACACGGTAATCGTTGTCCCGTGTACAATACCTTGAGGACCAATATACATATATGAACCAGCCGTCATTTGGCCGTATTGGGTAACGCCTAAAGCGTTGAATTTCTCCCAATCATCAGGTTTAGAATAATTTGGAATCATCATTCCATTTGTCACCACAACACGAGGAGCGTCTTTATGAGAAGGAAACAATCCCATTGGGTGTCCAGAATACATCACCAACGTTTGCTCATCTGTCATTTCAGATAAGTATTTCATGGTCAAACGATATTGAATCCAATTTTGAAAAACGGCCCCATTACCCCCATAGGTAATTAACTCATGCGGATGCTGCGCAACTGCGAAGTCTAAATTATTTTGAATCATCAGCATGATGGCTTTCGCTTGTAAACATTTCCCAGGATACTCTTCAATAGGTCGAGCATACATTTTATGTTTCGGGCGAAAACGCAACATATAAATCCTACCGTACTGTTCTAATTCAGCTTTAAACTCGACAGCCAATTCCTGGTGTAAGGATTTTGGAAAATACCTTAATGCATTTTGAATCGCTAACTTTTTCTCCTCTTGAGTTAATATTGCTTTACGCTTAGGAGCGTGATTAACAAAATTTTCAGTTTGTGGATATTCAATAAGTTCGCTCGGAATTCCTTGCTGAATTTCTTCAATAAAGTTAAGTTGCATAAAAATATTTTTACCGCAAATTTACGGATATTTAATCGAAAAAATAACAGGAATTAATTGAATTTACTTTAAAATATTGACAAATCCATTGAAAGAATATTTGTTGTCGTTTAACAAATCTTTGGTTTGAATGGTCCAAATATAAGTTCCTTCCTTCACTTTCTCACCGAAATAGGTTCCATCCCATCTTCCTTTTGGATCTAAGGATTCCCATACAACTTCTCCCCAACGATTATAAATGGTTAATTTAAAATCATATGGATCAATTCCTTCCATAAATACACCCCAATCTTGGTTGTATTCATCATTGTCTGGCGTAAAGGTATTTGGCGCATAAATTAAAACCTCTGGGTAAACGGTTAAAATTTGAGTCATGGTATCTGCACAACCCAAATTACTTTCCGCGATAAGGGTAACATTATATTGCGCCGCTATTCCATCAGGGAACATCACCACTGGATTGAATTGATTCGAGTAACCTGGATTTGCATTTTCAAAAAACCATTGATAAGTATCCGCATTCGATGAATAGTTGGTGAAAATAGCTTGTGTATTAAACATTTGAATAGGGTTTGGACTATACCTAAAGTCGGCTTCCGGTTTTGGATGAACTGTTAAAAACTGATTCCATGTCATGGAATCGATACATCCATCAGGGCTAGTGATGATCAACTGGACATCGTATGAACCTGCCCATAAATCAACAGTTTGAATTTGATCCATATTGATGAATTGTTCACCATCTGATATATTCCAGATCAATCCTGCGGTCATAGAAGGATCGGATACATTCGTCAAGACAAAACTATTTGGTTCGCAACCTGTACTTGCAGTCGTTGAGATTAAAGGTACAGGAAGTGGGTCTACAATGATGGAAGAATTCAGAACTAAAGGGGTGGATTCACATCCGTCTGTTATGGTAACGGTATAATTCGTAGATGTATTAGGCGCATCTGTAATCGATGAATTTAATCCTGATTGAGAAGATCCAGAACTCCAATTAAAATTATACGGACCATTATTCCCTCCAAAAGCATTCGCTGATAATGAAGTCCCAAAACCTGGACAAACATGTTGTGCAGAAGAAATATTCCCGTTTAATGACGGAAGAATATCCACATAAATTGAATCAGAAGGACTAGTACAGCCATTTGAATTTGTTGCATACACTGCATAATATCCTGGAGTAGTTGGAGAAACTAGCTGAATAGGAAGTAATGAACTTGTATGACCCCAATGGAAATTGAAATTATTCACACCAGGCACATTTAACACCACTACTGCTGCACCCAAAGTTGCTGTACCATTTTCACATACAATCGTATCATTCGATACGATAATGCTAATCGGTGGTGCATCAGGTACACTTACAGATGAACATTTTTGACAACCTAACGCATTTTTTGAACAAACTTGATAAGTTCCAGGAATAAAATTATTCATACTTGAATTAGGGAGCCAATTTAAGCCGTTATCATAACTGTATGAAACTGCATCAGGGTTATTTATGGAGATGGTGGCATCTGATAAACCTTGACAAGAAGGAGGTAAAGCATCAACAGTATGATTCGTCGACGAGACTAAAACTTGTACCGTATCTCTCACTAGACCGCACGCTGTATTACTTTCACGCAAAACAAACTTGTATAATCCAGGCTGATTCACACTAACCGTAGGGTTTAAATTGCTAAAGTTTGGGGAAAATGCAACGGTTGGCGTTGGTGTAATTCCTGTGGTAATGAATTGCCAAAGAGCTGAGTTAGCTATCGAAGCAACTTGTCCATGCAAAAGTATTGGACTGCCCAAACAAACGGTATCATCTATACCAGCATTTGGAGCTGGAGGGGCAACTACCGTTAAGGTAATGCTTGAAACTGAAGATGCAGGACAAAAAGGGTTATTTGAGTAGGAGGTCATGGAATAAGTATGTGTACCAACTGAAGTTGGAAGAACAGCAGCTGTTGAAGTTGTAACCACTGTTAAATTGGGATTGGGTGTCCAATTGTAGATTCCATTTCCACCATTAGCAGTTAACGTAACCGTCGAACCAAGACATACATTTGTGGCAGGAGCAGTTATAGAACCCCCTATTTGAACTCCAGACCCTGCTCCGATAGTATAATTACAAACATCCCCTGCAAAACCATCAATCATTAAATAGTAGGTGTTACCTGGAGTCAATCCTGTTGCTGTAACTACATTTACCCCTGAATTTGGAGAAATTTGATTGTCGCATACATAGGATGTAACTGCGCCAGAACAGTTGTTGGCAGAAAACACGAAAGCTTGAATTCCTGAACCTGAGCTTGAAGAAGTAACCCAAATGTTCAGGGAAACCGTTGAAGATCCAGCGACAAACTGTAAAAAAGAATTATTTTCAATAGAGCCACAAAAAGCAGAGTTTAATTGCGTCCAGTAATTTGCCCCATAAGAACTCGAAGTACTACCACAATAACCATTGACATTACAAATCAAAACAGCATCTGCACAAGTGTTTCCTGCAGGTTGTGAAGAGCCACAAGGTGGCATGGTTTGCGTATTCGCAATAAATCCAAGATTCATGAAGGTCAAAAACCCAAGAATTGTCTTGAATTTTTTTAAAGTTAGGTTCAAATCGTACATAAGTTAAGGTTTAATCTTATGCAGAGGATTTCAGTTTACATCTTTAAAAGTGTTTAGTGTTTTATGTTATCGCAATATATTAATAAATCCTTTAAATTCAAATTTTCCATCGTTTAACATATCCTTACATGCTATTTTCCAAACATACGTGCCTTCCTTCAATTTCATACCTTGATAGGTTCCGTCCCATCTTGCTTGAGGATCGCGTGATTCCCAAACAACTTCTCCCCAACGATCAAAAATCAACAAACTAAAATCATATGGGTCAATTCCTTCGATGAAGATGCCCCAATCTTGATTGTGTTCATCATTATCTGGTGTAAAGGTATTTGGTGCATAGATCAATACTTCTGGATATACGATTACTTGTTGTATTAAGGTATCTGAGCAACCAAATGCACTTTCAGCAATCAAGGTTACATCGTAGGTGGCTGCTATTCCATCAGGAAAAATTGATATTGGATTTTCTTGGGTAGAATAAGAAGGACTTCCTTGATCGATAAACCATTGATAATAATCTGCGTTAAGCGTATAATTGGTAAATATAGCTTGGGTATTAAACATTTTTATCGGATTTGGACTATACCTGAAATCAGCTATAGGTTTTGGCTGAGAAACTAGATAATCAAACCATGTAACCGAATCAATACATCCATCAGGAGACGTTACAATTAATTGAACATCGTATAATCCGTGAGGCATGGTATCAGTGATGACCATATCTTGATCGATAAAAGTTTCTCCATTTGAAATGTTCCAAATCAATCCACTCACCATCGCAGGATTCGTTAAGTTGGTTAACACGAAAGAAGCTGGTTCACACTTTTCTCGAGCATCTACAGCAATTAATGGAACTGGTAATGGGGCTACAATCATATCAGCATTCATGACCAAAGGTGTTGATTCACAAGCATCAGTAACTGTTACCGTATAGGTTGTAGTAGCCGATGGACTTTGGGTGAGCACATCTTGATTTCCTGATACGCTTTGCCCAGTGCTCCATACAATGGTATAGGGGCTACCTATTCCACCTGAAGCATTCATGTTAAGTGATCCAGGATAACCTGGACAAATGGTAATATCCGGAGAAATATTTCCTGAAATTGGATTTCTTAAAGTGACATAAATGGAATCTTTGTTACTGAAACAACCGGTTGAATTTTCAGCACGTACGTAAAAATAAGTGTTCACATCTGGATCAACCGACTGATTAGCAAGTAAACTAGACGTATGATCCCAATGATAAATGAAAGGAGCTCCACTCCCATTTGCCACAGCAGATAAGTAAGCGGTACCATTTTCACAAATTAATGTATCATTTGAAACACTTATTGTCATAGGTGCAGGATCTACAACAGTAATATTAGAACAAGTTTGACAACCTAAGCTATTTTTGGAACATACTGAATAGGTTCCCGCTATGAAAGTATTTGCCGTATTTGAAGCTTGCCAAGTTAAGCCGTTATCAAAACTGTAAGAAACTGCGTCGGGATTATTAATGATAATTTGACCATCAGGCACACCTGAACAGGATGGAGAAATCTGACTAACCGTTTGTGTCGTATTAGAAACTAGGACGTTCACAGTATCTCGATAGATACCACACGCCGTATTACTTTCACGCAAAACAAACTTGTATAATCCCGGTTGATTTACACTCACCGTTGGATTCAAATTACTGAAGTTAGGTGAAAAAGAAACCGTGGGGGTTGGTGAAATTCCGGTTGTAATCGTTTGCCAAGAGACGGTATTACTAGCTGAAGCAACTTGTCCGTGTAACAATATTGGACTCCCTAGACATACTGTATCGTCAATTCCCGCATTAGGCGCAGGAGGAGGAACTACCGTGATCGTAAATTCAGCTGTGTCAATAATTTCTGGCACACCTCCGTTTTGCAATTGGTGTACCCTTACCTTGTATAAGGTAGTAACAGTTGGAGTTACGGTAACATTCGAACCGCTTGTGGTATTGGAAACTCCATTGGTTACTAACCATTGAAAAGTTGGCGCTACATAACCTGGAGTAGCAATATTTACAGTTGCAGATGAACCTAAGCACACTGTTTGATTTGGGGCAGAAACACCACATGCCACCTGAGCAGTTCCAAAAAAGTTTAAATTCACACTTTGAGAGGTACTACTATAATTGGATAAACACAAGAGGTAGTTTTGACCTGCTACAACATTTAATGGGTTTTCGTAGCTCGATGAACTGCCACCTGGAGGTAAACTACCAGCAGGTGCCATACCCGTATTACCGTTACAAGTTCCATTCCAATTACAAGCAACAGGAGGCAATGTAGCATTTTGTAATGCCGCACACGTTGATGAAGAACCTGATGCGCCTGGAAGGGTATAAGGCCACATGATCCAATCAAAACATCCTGACCCAGTAGATCCAATCATTGACCAAGCTAAAGTTCCAGAAGAAACTACACTGATCGTTATGAAAGTTGAACTGGTTTCACCAGACAATAAACAACCTGAATTACCAGGAGATGAATTAGGATTTGTAGAAGGGTTGGAAATTGTACCTGTACCAAAATCAAAATTATTGCTCGCCGCGTTAGGAGGATAAATTTGAAAATTAGGTGTTGTACAACCTGCAACCGCCTCAGAACAATCGTTTGGAACCACTTGAGCCTTAAATCCAAAACTAAATTGTAAAATACTAATTATTAGGAATAGCTTTTTCATTAATGACAATTATTAAAAGGAAATGGATTTACTTGATCTACACCATGTAAACCGATTTGGACACACGAAATGGTTTCCGCATATTCTTGAAACCAAGAACGGTATTCAGATGCAGAAATTAACGTTTCGGAATGAAATAAAATGAAAGCACGTTGAGTTGGAAAATCCAATCGAGCGACTTTAACATTTGGATGTTGACGAATCAATTGCTCGATTCGCAACATATCTTCTTGATTTTCAATCTGAAATAAAGACTGTGCAAAATAGGGTTTTGGTTGATTATTTTGTTCTTGAGCCATGAAATGGCTTGAAAAAAATATAATAAACAACAAGACAATATGCCTCATAATAAGTTTAGTTAAGTTTAATTTTGATTAATAGACGCAATTGTTTGTTCAAAGTTGCCTCTCATCAAAGATAAAGCCAAAAAAAAATCCCACCTAACTTAGGTGGGATTAAAAAATATAACTCTTGAATTCCTAATTTATAAGAATTTCATGTTCTTTGCTGGAAAAACAGCTGCTGAAGACAATTCTTCTTCAATTCTCAACAATTGATTGTATTTTGCCATACGATCGCTTCGAGAAGCAGAACCTGTTTTTATTTGTCCACAATTTAAGGCTACTGCTAAATCTGCAATGGTATTATCTTCCGTTTCACCTGAGCGATGAGACATTACTGAAGTGTATCCAGCTTGATGTGCCATATTAACTGCAGCAATTGTTTCGGTTAACGTACCAATTTGATTCACTTTTATTAAAATAGAATTGGCGGTATCATTTTTTATTCCCTTTTCCAATCGATCTACATTTGTAACAAATAAATCATCTCCTACCAATTGAATTTTATTACCAATTTTTTCGGTTAACAATTTCCAACCTGCCCAATCGTCCTCATGCATACCGTCTTCAATGGAAACAATCGGATAGTTTTCACATAAAGAAGCCAAATAAGCCACTTGTTCTTCGCTGGTTCGAATTTTACCTTTATCTCCTTCAAACTTCGTGTAATCGTATTTTTGATTCACATAGAATTCTGAAGCGGCACAATCTAGAGCGATTTTAATGTCTTCTCCAAAAATGTATCCTGCATTTTCAACCGCCATTTTTATAGCATCTAAAGCATCTTCTGTTCCATTTAAGGTAGGGGCAAAACCTCCCTCGTCACCAACGGCAGTAGATAACTTGCGACTTTTCAATACCGCTTTCAAATGATGAAATACTTCTGTCCCCATTTGAAGTGCTTGTGAAAAGTTTTTCGCTTTCACAGGCATGATCATGAATTCTTGAAATGCAATAGGTGCATCGGAATGTGAACCACCATTGATGATATTCATCATCGGTAAAGGTAAGATGTTGGCTGAAACTCCACCTACATATTTATAAAGTGGAAGATTCAATTCGTTTGCGGCAGCTTTTGTCACTGCCAAGGATACACCAAGAATTGCATTAGCGCCCAATTTTGATTTATTCGGTGTACCATCTAAATCACACATCAACTGATCAATTTCAGTTTGATTGAAAACAGATAGCCCAATAATTTTTGATGCAATGATCGTATTAACGTTCTCGACCGCTTTTAACACTCCTTTTCCAAGAAAAGCCGCCCCACCATCTCTTAATTCTACTGCTTCATGCTCCCCTGTTGATGCTCCTGAAGGAACTGCAGCTCTTCCTAAAAAACCATTTGAAGTATATACATCAACTTCTATCGTTGGATTTCCTCTTGAATCTAAAATTTGTCTTGCGTGTACTTTGGCAATTGCACTCATAATTAATTTTTATAGGTTTTCATATTTTGAATAAACTGATCGAAAAGATATCTTGAATCGTGAGGACCAGCGGATGCTTCAGGATGATATTGCACAGAAAAAACAGGTTTATTTTTTATCTGAATACCTGCGATTGTGTCATCATTTAAATGTCGATGAGTAACCTCAATTTTATCTTGATTAGAGATGCTTTGATCAGATACAACAAAGCCGTGATTTTGAGAAGTAATTTCTCCTTTACCCGTTAGCATATTTTTAATCGGATGATTAATACCACGATGACCATTAAACATTTTTTCAGTAGACAAACCTTGACTGATTGCTAGAATTTGATGTCCCAAACAAATTCCAAAAATCGGAATATTGGTTTTTTCAATTTCCGCTACAATTTGAATGGATTCAGTCATAACAGATGGATCGCCAGGGCCGTTAGAAAGCATAAAACCATCGGGTTGAAACGCGAGCATTTCACTTAACGGTGTATTTAAAGGAAACACCTTTACAAAACAACCTCTTTCTACTAAACAACGGATGATATTTTTCTTTACTCCGAAATCCAATAAAGCAACCTTTAATGCAGCATTTTCATCTCCAACTGTATAAGCCGTTTTTGTAGATACTTTAGAAGACAACTCTAATCCTTCCATGGAAGGGACATTATGTAAAATAGCGGTAAGCTCTTCAATTGATTTTTCTTCTGAGGAAATGATGGCATTCATAGCTCCTTTGTTTCGAATATGACGCACCAAAGCTCTTGTATCAATATCAGAAATTCCAACTGTATCATTGCTGATCATATAATCATTCAATGTCCCATTAGACGAAATTCTAGATGCGATATCCGAGAATTTTTTTGTGATTAATCCAGCGATTTTAATAGAATCAGATTCTACTTCATCTGGATGCACACCATAATTTCCGATGTGAACGGTATTCATGATTAAAAGTTGTCCGAAATAAGAAGGATCTGTAAAGACCTCTTGGTATCCCGTCATTCCAGTATTAAAAGCTATTTCTCCTGAAGTAGTTCCAATTTTACCAATTGCTTTTCCTACAAACTTAGTTCCATCTGCTAATAATAAAACTGCTGAATTGTTACCTTCCATTTAAATAATTTTAGTGCAAAATTACGAATAAGAGATGAAATAATGCAAAAAAAAAGGGGCAATGTTTCCATTGCCCCTCTATCCTATTGAAAATATTAATTCTCTTCAGTTGAAGTTTCTTCTGATGAAGTTTCTTCGTTTGATTCTGTTTCAGTAGCTTCAGGAGTTTCTACTACAGCTTCTGTAGCTTCAACTTCTTTCTTAGCACCACCTCTACGAGATCTTCTAGTTGTCTTTTTGTCTGTTGTATTTGAATAAATTTCATTGAAATCCACTAATTCAATCATACACATTTCTGCGTTATCCCCTAAACGATAACCTGTACGAATGATTCTAGTGTATCCTCCATTACGCGTTGCGATTTTCGGAGCTACTTCTCTGAATAATTCAGTAACAACTTCTTTATTTTGCAAATAACTAAATACAGTTCTTCTTGAATGTGTAGAATCTGATTTTGATTTAGTTAATAATGGTTCAACAAATCCTCTTAAAGCTTTCGCTTTAGCAATAGTCGTATTAATACGCTTATGTTGGATAAGTGAACAAGCCATATTAGATAGCATTGCTTTTCTATGCGCAGTTTTTCTACCTAAATGATTTACTTTTTTACCGTGTCTCATTTTAAAATTTTATGCGATAATTAATCTTTATCTAATTTATATTTTGCTACATTCATTCCAAATGTAAGACCTTTATTATCTACTAGGTCTTCTAACTCAGTAAGTGATTTCTTACCAAAGTTTCGGAATTTCAATAGATCATTCTTGTTGTAAGAAACAAGTTCTCCAAGAGTTTCTACATCAGCAGCTTTCAAACAATTCAATGCACGAACTGATAAGTCCATATCGACCAATTTCGTTTTTAACAATTGGCGCATGTGCAATGAAGTTTCATCGAATTCTTCAGACTCAGCTTTCACCTCACTATCTAAAGTGATGCGCTCATCAGAGAATAACATGAAATGATGAATTAAAATTTTAGCTGCTTCTTTCAAAGCTTCTTTAGGGTGAATTGATCCATCTGTAGTAATATCTAAAACCAATTTCTCATAATCCGTTTTTTGCTCAACACGAAAGTTTTCAATCGTATATTTTACGTTTTTAATCGGAGTAAAGATTGAATCGATAAAGATGGTTCCAAATGGAGCACCACTTATTTTATTTTCCTCAGCAGGTAAATAACCACGTCCTTTAATAATCGTAAGTTCCATCTCGATTTTCACAGATGGTTCCATATTACAAATCACTAAATCTGGATTTAAAACTTGAAACGCCGAAGTAAATTTTCCTAAATCACCAGCTGTTAAAGTATTCTGACCGCTAATGGAAACTACAACTGTTTCATTATCTGTACCTTCAATTTGTTGTTTGAAACGAACTTGTTTTAGGTTTAAGATAATTTCAGTCACATCTTCTACAACACCTTTAATTGTTGTGAACTCATGATCCGCTCCTTCTATTCTAATAGAAGAAATGGCAAACCCTTCTAGAGAAGATAATAAAATTCTTCTTAAAGCATTTCCAATTGTAATTCCATATCCTGGTTCAAGAGGACGGAATTCAAATTGACCTTGATGCTCATCAGATTGAATCATGATTACCTTATCGGGCTTTTGGAAGTCTAGAATAGCCATGTTAGTGTTTGTTATTTAGAATATAATTCGACGATAAGTTGT
>JALRIV010000033.1 GCA_023255275.1 Crocinitomicaceae bacterium
GCTTCCAATGAAAATATAGAGGAAGTTTTAAAAACAAATCACCAAACCGTTTGTGGCGTAAAAATATTTATGGGTTCTTCTACAGGAAATATGTTAGTAGACAGTGAGCAAACACTTACCGATTTATTTTCGAAAGTGCCTCCGATGTTGATTGCTACCCATTGTGAGGATGAAGCAACCATCAAGCGCAATTTAGCAGAAGCAGTTGCAAAATTTGGGGATCAAATCCCCGTAGAAATGCATCCCATTATCAGAGATGAAGAGGCTTGTTATACTTCATCTTCATTAGCGGTTCGATTAGCTAAAAAATTCAATACGAAATTACACATCTTACACATCTCAACAGCCAAAGAATTGAGTTTGTTTGACCACTCAAAACCGCTCTCCGAAAAGATGATTACCGCAGAAGCTTGTGTACACCACCTTTGGTTTTCAGAGGAGGATTATGCTGAAAAAGGCAACTTCATCAAGTGGAATCCAGCTGTAAAAAAAGCGAGTGACCGAGATGCTATTTGGGAAGCTGTGAACGACGGACGAATTGACGTTATAGCGACTGACCATGCCCCACATACGATAGAAGAAAAAAATCAAGTTTACAGCAAAGCACCTTCTGGAGGTCCGTTAGTACAACACATGTTAATTGCATTATTCGAAAAAGCAAAAGAAGGCAAAATTAGTCTGCCGAAAATCGTCGAAAAAACTGCACATAATCCGGCAATATTATTCAACATTAAAGATCGTGGATACCTTCGAGAAGGATATTATGCTGACCTCGTTCTAGTTGATCCAAAACAATCGTTAGCGGTGAATAAAAACAACATCATGTACAAATGCGGTTGGTCGCCTTTTGAAGGATATACATTTTCTCATTCGATTGCTAAAACCTTTGTGAACGGAGTGCTTGCTTACGATGCCAATCAAGGCATTACCACCCATCAAAAAGGGATGCGCCTGTTATTTGACCGATTATGATCATTCGTATTCTTTTTTTCCTTCTAATCATGGTTGCTTGTCAAGAAAAACATCAACATGTTCCCGTACCCAATCCCTTAATAGAAGAAACGGTAATGCAGGAACTATTGAAGGAAATGATATTGTTGGAATCCCATATTCAACCCAAACATCCTGATTATCAGGACGCTTTAGCAGAAATACACCAATCCGGAGATGCCGTTTTAAAAAAACACGGAATTGACAAAACCGCTTTTGAAAAAAACATGGAGTATTACAGCGCGAATCAAGAATTATTACAACAAATGTATACCAACATTCTCGAGGAATTAAATCGCCCTGATGTACGTGTAAAAGACTAATTACTTTTTGATTTTATCGGGATTTGAAGATAAAAAAGAGGCCCATCCTCCACCTTTTACTTTATTGTGTTCTCCAACGCCTTTTGAAAAATGATGACAAACGGCAACGGCCAAACCATCTGTTGCATCCAAATATTTAGGCAATTCATCAAAAGTTAACAGTTTTTGTAACATGGCAGCTACTTGTTCTTTAGAGGCATTACCACTACCCGTGATCGATTGTTTGATACGCCTTGGTGAGTATTCCTCAAATGGTATATTTCTACTCAAACCCGCTGCGATAGCCACTCCTTGAGCACGACCTAATTTCAACATCGACTGTACATTTTTACCGAAGAAAGGTGCCTCAATGGCTATTTCATCAGGATGAAACTCATCAATAATCCCAACCAAACGATCATAGATACGTTTTAATTTGTCTGGATGGTTTCCTAACTTACTTAATTGGACAATTCCAAAATTAATTAAAGAAATTTTCGTTCCTTTGATTTGAATTAATCCATAACCTAGCACGTTAGTACCTGGGTCAATTCCAAGAATTATTTTATCTTCAACCATTAAAAACGAATTATTGCATAAATCTATAAAAAATAAAGCACTTAAATGGTCTGTCAAGGGAATTCTACTGATCGTTTTATTGACTATTTTTTATTTTCAATGGTCTAAAATTCCTTGGACTGAAACAAACTCAATAAGCATTTTAAATCCTGAAATGATTGGGTTATCGGCAGCATTGATCCCCCTGAATTTATGGTTTGAATTCAAAAAATGGACATTGACACTCACACAAAGTTGCGTAAAAACGGATAAAAAAGTCATGTTGCATTCCTTTTTTGCAGGTTGGATTACAGGTATAATTACACCAAATATGTTGGGGAATTTTATCGGTAGAATGTATTATTTTCAAAAAAGAGATCGCTGGAGCATCGTATTAAATACCCTAATTTCAAACTTTGCGCAATTTCTACCTTCCATTGTATTTGGACTCATCGCTCTTTTAAGCTTACAGCAAATACCCGGACATACGTCGATCAATTCCAGCTGGTACATCCTAATTCTTCTATTGATTTTATTATTGGTATTGTTTTACTTCACATGGCATCTAATTCCATTCCCACAAAAGATTAAACCTCGATTTTTCAAACGATTGAAGGAAATTCTTCATCATAGTTTGTCCTATCGCTTGCAGTTATTTTACTTGAGTATGCTTCGTCATTTGGTCTTCAGTCTTCAATTTTTCTTCATGTTTAATGCCTTTCAAGAGGCCATGGAATTTTCTATTCTATTATGGATTTGGCAATTGTATTTATGGACGACATTAACTCCTTCTATTTTAATGGGAAAAATAATGGTTAGAGAAAGTTTGGCCGTTTGGATATTTGTCCCACTAGGATTTTACGGTCTTCCAATTTTAATAACATCGCTTCTAATCTGGTTGGGGAATGTACTTTTACCTGCCCTTTTCGGAATCTTAATTTTGAAAATGAAACGATGATATTTGCACTAGGATATGTGATAATTGGCCTTTTGCTTTTCCTTTTGAGGGCGAAGCAAGCGAATCATATGGTGAAAGGATCAGAGAATTCGATTTCATTTACCGTAATCATTCCTTTCAGAAACGAAGCGCAACATTTACCCCGAATCATACAATGCATTGAAAAACAAACCTTGTCCGTAAACATCATTTTTGTCAATGACCATTCTACCGACGAAAGCAAGCAATTTCTTTCCAATTTAGGGGTTAATTTTAAATCTATAGAGAATGAAGGGGAAGGAAAAAAATCAGCCATTTTAAGTGCATTGCCATTTGTAGAAACGGAATACTTCTTAACCTTGGACGCAGATGTTTATTTCGATGAACATTTTTTCAAAGCCGTGAGTCAACTGCCCGAAAATGACTTAAGTATACTGCCAGTATTCATGACATCGACAAATATCATCGGAGCATTTGGAACTTATGAATATGCCAGATTACAAACCGTCAATTTTATTGCCTCTGCTTTAAAAAGACCAATCATGGCAAGCGGTGCAAACCTTTTGGTGCGCAAAAAAACCTTTGAAGATCTTTGTCCATTTGAACATAACTTGAATTATTTATCGGGTGACGATCAATTCACGTTAAAAGCGATGTATGTAAATGATAAAAAAATACACTTGGTCCATACAAGGTCATGTGCCGTAAAAACAGAAGCGCCTCAACAACTCAAGCCTTTATTGGCTCAACGCAAGCGTTGGATTTCAAAATCTCACAAGGTGAATGATGGATTTGCAAATGGTTTGGGGATGACGCTTTTATTGATTCAAATCGCATACTTTGCAAGCGTAATACACAGCATTTTCCATGTGAATTTATGGACTTTTTGCATTTTAATCGGGGCAAAAATAATTGTCGATTACCTGGTTTTCAGTTACGAGTTGAAAAGATATGCTTCAAAAACCTTATTTTTATACTGGCCAATTTTTGAATGGCTTTATCCATTATTTGGATTTACCTTAATTTTATCGCTTTTCTCCAACAAAGGGACTTGGAAAAAAAGGGCATTAAATACGAAAATTGAATGATCAAAAAAGTCGATAGTTACACCTTAGGAATATTTATTTTATTCGGAATTATCTTTACGAGTATTTCGATTCCTAACCATGTATTATTGCGGACACATGCGCTTGATCTAGGAATGTTTAACCATGCCTTGTATCAGTTTTCGCAGTTTCAAATGGCAAATTTTAGCCTCAGTTACGATGGAGAAATCATCAACTATTTTTCAGACCATTTTTCTCCGATCACCCTCTTCTTTGTCCCTTTCTATTACCTCTTTGGTGCATACACTCTTCTCATCATTCAAATACTAAGTATTTTATGGGGTGGTTATGGGATCTGGAAATACCTGCAATTTAAATCAAATCGCCCTCTATTAAATCGAATTTTATTGCTCCATTTTTTTGTGATTTGGGGAACCTATTCAGCACTTTCCTTCGATTTCCATACCAATGTCATTGCCAGTATGTTCGTACCTTGGATTTTGTATTATTTTGAAAAAGGTCAAGTAAAATGGACCCTTATACTGTTGATACTACTAGCGCTTTGTAAAGAAAACATGGCACTTTGGAGTATTTTTATTTATATTGGATTATTATTAAAGAAATACCTAAAAAACCGTCAATCTTTTCAATTCCGGCATTTTGTAAAATTTGAATTAAGTGTTCTTGTTGGTTTGGGAGTTTATTTTTTAGTGGTAGTTGGCTATGTCATGCCTCATTTAAATGAAGGAAATGTTGCCTACCAACTATCGCGATATGGGCATCTTGGGAACAGTACAAAAGAAATTATCTACCATCTTTTAAGTAAACCCAACGAACTTTTCAATTTACTTTTTGAAAACACCTCGGGAGAGCCAGAATTCAATGGAATTAAAACCGAATTGATGTTTATGGTCCTAGTTTCTGGTGGATTTCTACTGTTTTACCAACCCATTTATTTATTGATGTTAATCCCTATATTCGCTCAAAAAATGTTGGCCAATAATTATGCCATTTGGGGAATAAGCGGTCAGTATTCGATTGAATTTGTTCCTGTTTTAAGTCTTTGTGTAATTGATTTCGTTCTAAAACTAAAAGCCTACAAATGGCAAATGTTTACCACCATCTTGACGGTCATTTTTACTGCTTATTTCAATTACCGTTCCATTGAATCGCGACATCCCTTGTGGTTTGACAATACCAATACGGCCTTTTATGATGCAAAACATTATCAAAGCCCTTTACCTACCCAAGCGATTTTACAAAAATTAAAATCTATCCCAGATGGCGTTTCGGTTTCGGCTTCATCCGCACTTACCCCGCACCTTGAAAAACGCAGAAATCTTTTTCTTTTTCCTAATATCAATCGAGCGAAGTACATCCTTTTATTGGATAATCCAATGAATACTTACCCGTGTTCCTATGAAGAGTTTGTCTTGAAAAGAAAAGCATTACTCAAAAACGAACGGTATCAATTAATTTACCAGAAAAATGCACTGAGTATTTTTAAGCGGAAGATTTAACGCTTTTTATTTCGTTTTTCTTCTAACCATTTCGGAACTTTTTTCTCTCGTTCTGGCTCTAATAACTTTTCAATTAAATCTGGACGTTTTGCCTTCGTTAATCGCTGTCTGATCCAATCTTTGTTTTCCTTTTTATACCAAAAGAAAAATCGATTTTGATTTAATTTTTCTTCTTTTGTTTTTACCGTTTTTACAGGTCTTAACGTATAAGGATGAACTCCAGCATAATATATGACCTCAGCCACCGTCATAGGGGTTGGCGTAAAATCTTGAACTTGTTCCAATTGGAAGCCCATATCTTTTGTCTCAGCAGCTAAATTTGCCATATCTTCGTCTTCACAACCTGGATGGGATGAGATAAAATAAGGAATTAACTGTTGATTTAAATTATTTTTCGCAGAAATTTGATCGTATTTTTCTTTGAACTTGTGAAAGTACTTAAACGAAGGTTTTCGCATGACCTTCAAGGTAGCATCTGATGTATGTTCTGGGGCCACTTTTAAACGTCCACTGACGTGACGAGTAATCACCTGTTCAAGATATTCATCGTGATTCCCATCCTCGTTATTTTTATTAAAATCGTCGACTAACAGATCGTAGCGTATTCCTGACCCGATGAACGCTTTTTTCACTTTCGGATTTGCATCTACCTTGCGATACAAGTCCGTCATGGCTTTATGTGAAGTGTCTAAATTATTGCAGATCACAGGATGAATACAACTTGGAGAAGAACATTTTTCACAAATGGCCATATCCTTTCCTTTCATTCGATACATATTGGCAGAAGGACCACCCAAATCTGAAATATAACCTTTAAACTCCGGGTGATTTACCACCTCATCGACCTCTTTGAGTATGGATTGTTCACTTCTTGAAGCTATGAATTTTCCTTGATGTGCCGAAATGGTGCAAAAACTACAGCCCCCAAAACATCCTCGATGCATGTTGATCGAAAACTTAATCATATCATAGGCTGGAATCGCGCCTCGTTTTTTATATTTTGGATGAGGTAAACGGGTATAGGGCAAATCAAAAGATTGATCCATTTCCTTTTCAGTCATGGTTTGATAAGGAGGATTGATGACTAAAACTTGGTCACCCACCGCTTGGGTGATGCGATTAGCATGCAATTTATTCGATTCAACCTCAACAATTTTAAAATTAGCCGCATATTTAAGTTTGTCTTGTAGACAAAGCTCATGCGAAGCCAACTCGACAGTTTCCCAATTCTTGTTTTTAGGCAATGCTTCTTCTTTATTTCTTAAAAAAGCAATTTGAGGTATGGTATGCAAATTAGTAAATGGCACCCCTTTTTTGACCAAACGAAGCATGTCTCTGAGGGGTTGTTCTCCCATCCCGTAGACCAATAAATCCGCTTTTGAATCTACCAAAATTGACGGCATTAATTGATCTTTCCAATAATCATAATGAGTTACTCTTCGCAAAGAAGCTTCTATTCCACCAATCATAACCGGTACATCAGGAAACAATTCCTTCAAGATATTGCTGTAAACAATCGTTGCATAATCTGGTCTAAATCCTGCTTGGCCACCTGGAGTATAAGCATCTGTGGAGCGCAAGCGCTTATTTGCCGTGTAATGATTCACCATCGAATCCATACATCCTGCGGTTACTCCAAAAAACAACCTAGGTTTCCCTAATTTTTTAAAGTCTCGTAAATCATCTTTCCAATTCGGCTGTGCAATGATTCCGATTTTCAAACCTTCACTTTCGATGATTCTGCTGATCACAGCGGTTCCAAAAGCTGGATGATCAACATAGGCGTCTCCTGATATCAGAATCACGTCTAATTCATCCCATCCTCTTTTTTCTACTTCCTTTTTGGTTGTAGGTAACCAATCCGTTAAAGGTCTTTCCATCATATTACAAAATTAAGGATAATAGCCGCTTAAAAAAAAGAATAATCAGAAATAAAACTCAATATTTCTTTTAACTTTATCCCCATGAAAATACTGACCATTATTTTTATGTTACTCTCCCTCATTGCTTGTAAAAACAGTAAAAGGCAGACAAATGTTCATCAAGGTCACCCAGAAACATTATTTCATTTCCAACGTTTTTTTAACGAAACAGAAAATGATTATTCCTTTCCTCATTTTTTTAACGACCAATTTTTGGTAAAACATCGAATTAAATCCATCACGCGAAAATTGTATTTCCCTGAAAAAGGAGATTCAAATCTATTAGAATTAAAAACCTATCAATTTAATCCAAAAGGACAACCTACTTCCATTCGTTTGACCTATTTTTATGAAGGGTTAAAAATCGAAGACTTCCTGCTAAATTATGAGGGAGAAGCTGATCCATTAGGCTATCATAAACCTCGCATTTTCAAAGCATCGGACAACAAAGAAATCATTGACTACACCGATTTACCGTTTGATATTCATACAAAAAAATCAACCGTAATCCCCACCTATTTTCAGCACAATGAAAAAAGAAATTATTTATTCATCTTACATGCTAAAAATAAAGGTCTCTATGCGATTAGTAGAAAATACAAACCTCAAAAAAACGATTTAATTTTCTACCAATCGATGGACCATTTAACCAAGTGGCATCAAATTGAAAATAAAATCATTGAGAAAAATAGTTGTCATTTCACCTATGAAGGTAATTACTTTAAAGGTAACCTTTTTAAAAAAGAGGATTATACCAAAAAAAGAAGGGTGTTGTATGAAGGAACTCAAAAAATAAGCATTCAAGATTCTATTTTTTTAAATCAACAGTTCTTATATGAAGAAATCCGACAATTCACCTATAAAAATAAATTTCCAATCAAAATGGAATTTTTTAACTCAAATCGCGTTAATCCTTTAATCATCGAAATTTACCAGTATGAAATCTATTAATCTTATCCTTATTCAAGTCTTGATTTGCTGCATGTATTCCAATTTATGGGGACAAAAAATAGTAAAAGACACCTTAAATGGAGAACTTGTTTTCGTTTATCCTTTTCGCAATGAATTGAAAACAAATCAAAATTACTGGATAGCGCTTGAAAAAAACAAAAAACCATATTCCTACAAAGATTTCAAATATTTAGATACCCTTTCCAAGGCAGAATTAAAAGCCTATAAAAAACGTATCAAAAACTATAACCTTCGTTACAAAAAAGAAGCGAAACGTTACAAAAAGAAAAACAAGTTTCTTTACACCAAAGGATTTAAAAGCACCGCTAGAAAACACCCCGAGGCATTTATCATGGCCAACTATGATCTAAACAGTGATGTCAAACCTATTCTAGGAAATGCGCCCGATGGTAAATACATTCAATATTTCGATACGTTTTATGTCATAGACCTAAAGGGCAAATACCAGCCTATCACCAAGCAAATATCAGGCATTTTCTATCTTAAAAACAATGTATTGGATGGTGAAGCAGTTTGGTTAAATTACAATGGCGACACCCTCAAACATGGGGTTTTCAAGCAAGGATTAAAAGAGGGAACTTGGGTTAATAAAGAAATTTATTCTAAATCAAGACTCACTAAAAAACAAGCAGATGAATTCATATTAACTGGAAAATTGAAAAACGATACTTTAATTGAATACATTTCCTTCGTGAAAGGTTTTCAAAATGGAACGTATAAAAAATACCGCAGTTCTAACTACCCTGTGATTGAAGGCTATTATACGAATAATGAAAAAACAGGCGAGTGGATTGAACGTGAACCGAACTATTTTTTTAAAGGTTTTGAGAAAATTCAAGACCGAGACAATCAACTCATCACCAAACGCTATACGTTCAATGCTGACACTAGTAAAACCCAAGAAGTAATCATCCGTCAGCAAGTTATTTATGGATCTAAATACGATACTGTTTTTAACTTCAACTACCAATATGAACCTTCGATTTCGTTCAGATCTTTGTATCAAATTGCACGACCTAAAAAAATAGATTATGACTTAGACGAAGAAAAAATAGAATCCTACGATGGAGGAGAAGATTTTTACGAGGAGGAAGGCTATTATGAGGATTATGAGGATGAATACATGGAGGAGGAAATGTATTTCGATGAATACGGTGATGAAGGAATTTCTGAATATGAATACCGCACTTATGATTACAAAACCGAGAGCTCAACCCCTTTGGCGAAATTGATAGACAGCTTAGGTGTATACTTGAAGTTCGACGGCAGATATGAAGCGTATTATCCCAACGGTCAGTTGATGGTGCGTTATGACTATAAAAATAATCACCTCACCAAAGAAGACACTTTGTATTGGGACAATGGAAAACCACTGGATGTCATCACATTTGATGCAGATAGTAATCATTACATCGAAACCGCATACGATTACAACGGGAAGCTATACAAACAAATCATTTTTGATGAAAAAGGTTTCTTTAAACGCATGGGGTATGCGTTAGACCGATCGCTATACGCTACCATCGATGGATTAAATCTTAAAGCACCGCAAGGATCTAAATTTTATTTTTACGATCACTTAGACACTATGGCTCATGTCTTGAATGATTCTCTTTTAATTTTCAGATCCTACTCTGTAGAAAATAAAAACAAACTTTATTCAAGAAGTTATATCCCTAAAGAAAGAAAAGTCATTCAAGATAATTACGCGATTACCGATAAAAATGTGTTTCACGAAGAAATGATTTTTAATGAGACCTTTGAAAACTTCAATGGCATAAGTCATTATCAATTGAATGATTTAGACATTAAAACCGTAAAGGTTGGCGCTTTAAATCCATATGTATTTAAAGATACTATTCCGCAACGTTTAGCTAATTTTTACTACAGTTCTTACGATATCACAAAAGACCAGACGATTTACCATAATAACAAACCCTATAACGGAAAATTCACCTTAGAATTTAATGCCAAAGCATACCAAAACAAAGTGGGTACTTCCATTTACATTTCGCTTCCGTACTTTGATTACGATAGAACTGAGCATTGGAGAGTGATGGTTAAAAATGGAAAAAGAGACAAGCAAACTGAGGCATTATTTGACATTTTGGATGACACCGATTTAGATGGTAATTTTTCGAATGGCATATACGAGCAATTGATTGGAGATTATTTCCATTACTTCTTTGAATACCCTTATTGGGAAATGGAAGTGGATGAGCATAAAAGTCTAAAAAATAGCTATCCGATGCCGACTAAAATTGAAGGAACACTGATTCAAGGAAAACCAAACGGAATTTGGACAATTAAAACGCAATTTGGTAATACATTGTTTGAAATCCCTTTTAAAGATGGGCAAATTAACGGTGTTGTCAAGTATTACGACATTGCCCAACCCAAACAGAAAAAGGAATATGATTATTACAACGAGCACTCGCTCTATGAAGACAGCCTACCAAAGAAAAAGGTAGAATACATCAGCTTCAAAGAAAGCTTTAAAAATGGATTGAAAGAAGGTTATTCAAGAGCTTACAATTGGTTAGGCGAAGTGACTTTTGAGGAGTTTTATAAAAATGGTTTAAAAGAGGGAGACGCATTTGAAAAAAACAAAATTGCAATTACCAGATCCCGTTATGAAAACGGTGCCTTAGACGGATATGTTCAAACTTTTTTAACCCTTCCGGGAAAAGATACCCTCAAATTATTTGATTTAAATTTTCAAGGAGGACTGCTCAATGGTGAATCTAAGTCGTATCATTTAAATGGAAAACTTGCAAAACACGGATTCTTTGCTTTGGGCGATCCAATTGACGACTATGAGGCATACGACACCTTAGGTTTCAAATACCATTACGTGAAATTTCAATATGGATTTCCTATCGAAGAAAAAATCTATGAAGAAAACCAATTGAGCGTAAAATACAATTACGATTGGCGAGATTCCATTATTTTTAGACCAAATGATATCACAGAAACCCAATCGTTAGATCGTTTGATTTCTAAATTAGGGCTTAATCCAAATGCATACAGTAAACCGTATTATGGACGACCAAGTTTAATTGAAAAAGATGGAATTGATTATTCGATCATCAAATATTATGCAAATGACACGATCGCAAGAACGGGTTTAGTTTCAAAAGGGAAAAAAGTGGCTTGTTGGAAATATTTCAATTATTACGGTACGTTCTTATACGAAGTTGATTATTTCGACACCCTCGTAAAACTCAATGATAGCATTGTTTTCTCCGTGAAAGGGGTCTTAACTCAATTCGATCCAAAAGGAAATAAACTGAGTGAAAGTTATATCATTGAGAAATTTGAAAAATACGATTGTTCCCATTCTGATCATTATGAAATTCGCCAATACTATACCATCTGGGAAGCTAATGACAGTTTAAATCGGATGAACGGCTATGTGAAAAATTATTACGATAATGGGGTACTTCAAAATGAAGGACATATGGTGAATGGCTTACCATCTGGCGTTTGGAAGTTTTATGATCCTTTTGGAAAGTTAAACTTAGTTGGAAATTATGTTCAAGGCAAACGAGATGGTCGATGGTTAGGGGGTGATTTAAGTCAATCTAAATACTTAGGGGATATTTGCCTGAATCCCAACCTGCCCAACCTTGAAGAGGAAATCAAATACCGTGAAAAATTACTCAACATCACCATTACCAACTACCAATTGGGTAAAGCGTTGAATAAAGAGTTTTACGATATCAATATGAATCAATTCGAAGACGAAGAGGAAGAAAATATCGAAGAATAAAAAAAAGCTGGATTGAATCCAGCTTTTTTTTAGTTTGTTTGTTCCTTCAATCGATTTTGATCTCGAATTAACTTATCGATGATATTGGAGTAGCGCAAAGCAGCATCAGAACCGGATAAAACATACGACAATTGAATCCATTCTTGTGCCTTTTGTAAATCGCCTTGAACTTCATATCCTAAAGCTAAGTTATAGGCCGATCTTGATTTGATCTTGGTTTTCGAGGTGCTTTCATAAGCAGTAGTCCAATCTTGAATTGCCCCATCCCAATCCTTTGCCAAGGCTCTTCTTAATCCAGTTTGCATCTCTTTCTTTCCCTTGTACAACATCCGATTTTCCCAATAATAAAGCGGAATAATATCCATAGCGAAACCTTCTCCTGCCTCATAACTAACTTGTAACAAAGCATCGTGCTTTTTAATCAGTTTAGATACGGCGTCTATTGGATTAGTAGAGGTTTGAGTCCAGGTTCTTTTGTATTCATAGCGATCTTCATAGATAATACTGTGGTCTTTTATTTTGTAAATACGAAATCCTGAAAAAGATTTCGCTGATCCCTTCACCTCCGCATTTGTTTGTTGGCCATTTAAAACATTTCCAACCGAATTTTTCACGGTTGCTAAAGGATTGATAACTTTAAAATCGGTATCGAAATATTCCAACGAAAGAATCGCATCCACTTTTAATTTTGCAGCCAAACTATCTAAGTATCCCCAATCCAATTGTTGCGAAAATTGGAAACTTGCAGGATCACCTGCAGGAAGAATGGTGTCAACCCGTTGCACAATAAATCGATCCGATGTATTCAATGTTTCATTAATTCCTCGAATACATTCGTTCGACAAATCTTTATCTTGATTGGGCAATTCGAGTGTCATTACCGCCTCGATCTTTCCTTTTGTATTCGTGGCCAAGGAACGATTCAATAACGCGATGTGTTGAATATCTTTAGGAACCGTTAATTTAGCCGGTCGTTTAACTTGAACACGCATACCTTGTGTACTGCGACAAGCAACAAAAAAAAGAATAGGGATAAACAATACATAAGTTTTCATAGTAACTTGGTTTTACATTTTAAGACGAAGTTATAAAAATTTAAGTAGACATCTATTTTAGACCACTATTTATAAATGGTTCACTCCCAAAACATTATCTTCAACAAAAAAAATTCTATATTTTAAAAAAATTATTTAACTTAGCGAACCTAATAAATTTTATATGAAAAAATTGTTTACACTTTCAATCATTGCTATAGCTATTACTACTTCTTGTGAACGTAATTACACCTGTGAATGCAAAAATTCAAGTGGAACAGTCGTTCTTACCGATGTGTATAAAAAACCCAATAAAATGGCTGCTAAACAAGCTTGCACTTATGATGCATCACACGCAGGTTTAAGTTGTGGTTTGAAATAAAAAGATATTTAACGCTTTAGAGTCGCATAATATTATGCGACTTTTTTTTTGTAACCAATTCATGAATTTTCGTTTTGTTTAAAAACCACCATATGAAAACAAATCAAATCAAACGAACAAGCTGGGTAGTATGCCTCATTTTATTGAGTGCATTTGTAACCCTTAAAAAGGAAGAAAAATTACATGACAAATTTGCATACGTGCCATCAGGAATTTTGAAAGTCGGCAACGACACCTTCAGCCTCCAAGGCTTTTACATGCAAAAAACTGAAGTCAGCAACAAAGAGTACCAATCTTTTTTAAACGATTTGATAAAAAGCGGAAATACTAAAGATTATGAATTAGCAAAAATCGATAGTAACGCGTGGAATTTTGGAACAACCATGAACGAAAAATACAAAGCGTATTATTCCAATCACCCAGCCTACTTAGATTATCCCGTGGTCAATGTGAGTTATGAAGGAGCTATGTTATACTGCAAATGGTTAACCAAAAAATGGGAAAAAGAATACCCTCATGAAAAAATTATAATTCGTTTGCCAAAACGAGAGGAAATTATTCGCGCAGGTAGAATGGATACCAATTTACCATATGCTTGCGGCAACTCACTTTCCAATTCCAAAGGTGATGTATTGGCTAATTTTGTGCGTATTCGAAATGAAGAAATCCACACGAATGACAGTACAAAAAAGATTGAAATTAAACCTAACTCTGCCCATGCTAGCTCTTATTCGGAGGATGTTTTAGCCCCGTGTAAATCGTATTACCCCAATTTGAATGGCATTTACAACTTGAGCGGAAATGCTGCAGAAATGACCGATGTAAAAGGAATCGCAGCAGGAGGTTCTTGGCGAAATTCAGGGTACGACATTCGACTGGAGAGTGTTGAAAAATATGAGAAAGCCAATCCAAAAACAGGTTTCAGAATGGTCTATACAGCCCTTCCAAAAAAATAACTTTCATCCTTAATTGATCTACATTTTTCTTATTTTTGTTTTATGACATTAAAAGAAACAATCGAAGCAGTTGAAAAATTTCACGAAGCATTTGGCATCCAAAATCAGTATCAACCCACGGCTGAATTAAATGAATCTGACATTCTTCTTCGCTACAAACTAATGCGCGAAGAAAATGAAGAATATTTAGAGGCTGCGCAAAATGGCGATCTCGTGGAAATCGCAGATGCTTTAGGTGACCAATTGTATATATTATGTGGTACCATTTTAAAACACGGTCTACAGGATAAAATTGTTGAAGTTTTTCAAGAAATCCAACGATCCAACATGAGTAAATTGGATGAAAATGGTAAACCCATTTATCGAGAGGACGGAAAGGTCATGAAGTCAAATTTATACTTTAAGCCCAATATTGCTGCCATTTTAGAAAAATAATGGAACGATTTAATATTCGCGTGTATGGGATCTTAACACGAGAAGTAAACCAACAAAAGGAAGTTTTACTGTCGGATGAATTTCGATACCAACAGCATTTCACGAAATTCCCGGGGGGCGGACTAGAGTTAGGAGAAGGTATAGAGGATGCTCTGATTAGAGAATTCCAAGAAGAATTAGGTATCACAATTAGGTTGGAACAATTATTTTACGTCAATCCTTTTCTTCAAGTTTCAGCATTTCAAAAATCAGATCAACTGATCAGTATTTATTACCTTGTTTCTTACAGTGGTCCAGATTCCATGATCATCAACCAACACCAAGAAGAATCGTTCCGTTGGGTTCCTATTCAAGCATTAAACAAAACAACTTGTACCTTTCCCATCGATCAAACGGTCGCTGAACTACTAAGGGAGAAGTATCGGTAGAAAATAAAATCTTTTCACGATTATTGCTTATCTTTAATCAAAGGTTATCCAGACTAAATGATTTCAATTCAACAAATCCAATACATCATTGCCGTATACGAAACGGGAAGTTTTAGTAAAGCTAGTGAACAATGCTTTGTCACCCAACCTACCCTTTCGATGCAAATTAAAAAGGCCGAAGAAGAGTTAGGCATTTTATTATTCGACCGAACCACGCAACCCATCAAAATCAGTCAAAAAGGTAAAGAATTACTTCCTGAACTCATGGAGTTAAAGCGAAATTTTGATGCATTTGACATCAAGCGAAAAAAAATGTCAGGAGTTTTCAAAGAAAAAATTGAAATTGGCATCATTCCAACGATATCGAACTACATTACCCCGCACCTTTATGGAAAGTGGAAAACTAAATACGATTACTTACTTCTGCATTTTTTTGAATTTAAAACCCACGAACTCATCGAGAAAATCAAAATGCGAGAACTAGATTTGGTGATTTTTGCAGCGCCCTTTCAAGCTCCTGGATTGACGACCACATCCCTTTACAACGAGCCCATTTTAGGATATTCCAAAGAGGTACCAAAAGACTCGATTCAAAGTATTTCAGCATTAAAAAAACTACAACCATGGATCCTTACTAAAGGGAATTGTTTAAGAACACAAATGACCTATTTCTGTCAGTTAGAAGAAAACACCCCATCGGAAACTTGGCAATATGAAGGGAACGATATTCATGTATTGATGAAAATGTGTAAATTATATGGAGGATATACTTTATTACCTTATTATTTTGCAAAGTTCGAAGAGGGTAATGACCATACCTTTCAAATTGTAGAAGACCAAAGTAACAAATATCCCATGCGCGAAGTGATTGGGGTTTACGCTGCAAATAGCCCAAAGAAAAAATACATCGATACGATTTTACAAGATATTCAATCTACCTTTAAGATTCAACATCTGGAGAAAGGGATGAAGATAGATGCGCAATGATTTTTGCAGAAACACCCTGTTGGGTCTGCATAAACTGCAATAATTCCTGTTGGATTTCACCCTTATTTTCTTCAATCCACAATAAGACCTTAACTAATTCATCAGACGAGGAAACGGAAAATCCAAAACCTTGATCAATAAATCCTTGTGCTTCAGGAAAACGACTATGCTTAGGTCCAAAAATTACGGGCAAACCAAAAACTGCTGGCTCTAGGATGTTGTGTAATTTCCCTGTAAATCCACCCCCTACATACGCCAATTTTCCATATTGATAAACAGAATTCAACATCCCAATCGAATCTAAAATTAAAATCGGTAGATCGGCATTGGTGGTACTTAATTGAGAGTAACGTATTGTTTTTTTAGGCCATCTTTTTTCAATCGATTGTAGATGGTGCTCTCCAATTTCATGTGGTGCTAGAATGAATTTTTCAGTTGAATTTTCCGCTAACACCTCTTGGAATAATTGCTCATCAATTTCCCATGAACTTCCTAAAATAATTGCCTTTTGATGATTTAAAAACTGTTCAATGGCTGGAAAAGATTTCGCGCGTTCTCGATTTGCAATCACCGCGTCAAAACGATTATCACCTACAACCTTCCAGTTTTTCAGTCCAATTTGTTGCAGCAAATTGCCTGAAGATTGATCTTGAAGATAAAAAAACGAAAAATTATTTAAAATTTTGCGAAAAAATGATCCGTAAAATTGAAAATAGGCTTGCTTTTCTCTAAAAATGGAACAAATGGAATAAATTGGAATGTGTCGATTTTTTGCCTCTTGAATGTAATTTTTCCAGAATTCATATTTGATGAAGAAAACTGCTTTGGGTTGAATTTTTTGTAAAAACA
>JALRIV010000034.1 GCA_023255275.1 Crocinitomicaceae bacterium
AATTTTTCTTCTCTAGATGATATTTTATGCGTACATACCATTCCAACACTGGACCTTTATACCAATAGTTTTTATGAACTCTAGGGAATAAATAATCAGGAGTTTCCAATTCGGACTTCAGTTTGATCATTTCGTCCTGCATGTATGCACGGATTTTTTTCGATCGCTCTTGATAGGTCAATCCGTATTCATTACTGTCATATTGAATTCTTGGAAGAACCTTAACGGTCAATTGTCCCCGCTTGATTAAAAAGTCATTTTTTGGAATAACATCATACACTCCGTGTAAAAGTAAGGGCTGAATATCTATCTTTAATTTCTGAGCAAGAAAGAATGCCCCTTTGTGAAAACGATGCATCGCTCCATCAGCACTTCTTGTTCCTTCCGGAAAGATAACGATACTATAACCTTGCTTTATTCTTTCAGCAACCGTCACCAAACCTTCTTCACTTCCCTCTTCAGCAAAAATGTAACCTGCATAACGAATAAATAATCCGAAAAAAGGTGAATTATACACCCATTTTTTGACCATAAGAACAGATTTCGGATGCAATGAAGCTGTTAATAAAATATCGAGAAATGACGTGTGATTGGCCACAAAAACACACGGTTTATGAGGATCAATGAGATCAAATTGTATGACGTTCTTCTTGACATGCCCACCCATAAAAAGGGTTGATTTCAATAATTTACTGATCAGGTAATTAAAAAACCGTTGCTTCTTGAATTTCGAGATTGGGATAAATTGAATTAAAATTAAAATCAGATTTAAGAACAAGGCTCCAATAAAGAAATAGGAATAAAGAAATAAGGTGATGACCAGATGAAATGCCGAAATTGGATATTTATTTTTTTGAATACGACGAAAAACCATGCGGTCAAACAGAAAAGGTTGCAGGAATAAGGTAGCCCACAACACGCATGAAATCCCAAGTACACTGATGCCAGCTATGGAATGAATTGAGGGGTGTTTTGCAAAAATCAAAGCACCGGTTCCCAAAATGGTTGTAATTGCTGACAACCAAATGGCTGTTCGGTAACTTTTTAATGGGGTTGTTCCATACTTTAACTTTTGAAGCATTCCATCCATTACGAAAATACTAAAATCATCTCCTAGACCGAAGATGAATGTCGCTAAGATGATATTTACAAAGTTAAATTCCATACCAAAGAGCTCTGCAAAAGCAAGAATCCAAAGCCAACTCAACAACATGGGAATAAAAGCAAAAATGGCCAACTCGATTCGACCATAAATCAGTAAAAACGAAAAGAAAACTAAGGCCGCTGAGAAGTACAACAAGAAATTCAAATCCTCACGAACACTGACCAACAAGGAAGAAGCTAAATCCGACACATCGTAAACCTCTATGTGCTCCAAGGACTTTATTTCTTCTTTCAATTGTGACACAAATTTTTTAGATATTAAAACAGAAGTGATGATGTGGTGCGTTCCATTTTCTCCTTGATGTGTAAAAGCCCCCATTTGTAACGCTTGCAAGCTGATTGTGTTTTCTTGATAATTTGCTGTTAAGGTGTTATAAAAGTCATCAAAGGCATTTGAATTTAGACCTTGAGCATCTGCCGATTCACTCATATAGGACTGGAGTAAAGGAGCCTTTTCATTCCAAAATTGCTGCCAACGTAGCCTTTTCTCTGAAAATTCATTTTGATACGGATACACCGTGGCAGTCGAAACGATCTCAGAAATCCCTAACGATTCCTTTCTTTGCTTGAGGAATTGAAACAAATTCAAATTTGCGCGAAGGGCTAGATCATGGGATGCACTAGAAGCGAAAAGGTATATTTTTTTATCTGAAATCGGATCGATACCTGTAAAATCTTTTTCTTTTTGAATTAATTCCTCAGAATGAAATCCTAAATGTTGGATATCTGCATCAAAGTGCAATTCTGGGGGAAATATGAATGTGTAAATGGTAAACAATAAGGTAGCAAACAAACCGATTCGAATCGCTATTTTTTTTAACGGAAATTCCTTTGGTGTATTTTTTTTTGTTACTTTGAATTTGAATTTAAAAATTTCTAAAAAGACGGGTAGAAAAAACAAAGTTGTGAGCGCAGCTGATCCTAAGGTAACAATAGCAATTCTACCAAAATCTTTTAGAATTTGAGAATCGGTAAAGGTTAATGCATAAAAAGCACCAATTGTCGTGAAGCTACCTATGATGAGTGGATTTGCGATTTGCTTAACCGTCTCCAAAACGGATTTATGTTCTTTCAGATGGGTAAAAAAATGAAAAGAATAATCCAAGATTATCCCCAATAAAACAGACGCCGTAGCCAACGAAATTGCGGAAATCTGAGGATGCAAATATCCCATGATACCAAGTCCACCGAAAGCCCCAAAGAGTGCAGGAACAACAAATATGACGGGTAAAATTAAACTTCTGAAATAAAAAATAAGCAACAATAAAATGGATGCCACCGCAAGACTACTCACCAGCCAATTATCTTTCCTGATTTGTTGTGCATTTTCATTAGAAATTAAAAAAGTCCCGAAAAAATCAAATGGATATTTTTGTGCAAGTTGATTTAAATGGTTCGTCAATTGCGCATTTTTTTGAGCATCGGTGATGGAATAGTTTAAATCTGCAAAAAAATAAAGACGTTCTTGATTCTGATCTGTGAAGAAACCGTCTTGAGCTATGATACCATTTTCATTATCTTTCTGTATAACATTCAAAAAAGGTGCGGTAAGACTCAAAGGGTCTTTCATCAAAAAGGATTGGTAAAAAAAACCTTGGCCATTGATGATTTGACGCTTAATGTTTAAAATGGTGGCATTGACAGCATCTTTGTTTATTCTTTTGGATAAATTTTGATAATCTTCATCCGTAAATAAGTAGGGTAAATTTCGATTCGTTTGTTCAATAAACAACAAGGCTTTATCTTCTGGAAACAGTACAAAATTCGTCAGTAAACCCTCATGTTGAATATTGTTTTTTAGTGCGATTAAATGGTCCTCTGTGATTGAATCATGATTTGTAATTGAAAAGATTACTTTCGAATTTAGCTTACTTTCCTTTAGTAAATTTTGATAATCTGTAAAAGCCTCTTTTTTGGGAAAAATTGCGAATATATCTTCATTAATTTGAAGCCTTTTAATTCCCTGAACAAGGACCAAGATAATACCTAAAAATAAAGCAAAAAAGGCCCATTTCTGTCTTATAAAGTAGGAATTTAATCGATAAAAAAACTGACCCATTACGTATCCATGTGATTAACTAATTCTTGAAATGCCTTTTTGTTCTTTGATTTTAAAACAAGTAAGGAACTATTAAAAGCAGCTTTCACCGCAATAGGAACTCCACCACCTAGCTCAGCCCAATGTCCACCGATAAAAATATTGGGCACAGTAGTTTGATACCTTGCCACTTTATTCTGCATGTTTTCTTTTCCAGGTCTTGTTCCCATAATCGTACCATTCAAATTGTGCGTGTATCGATAATACGTGATGGGTGTTGCAATTTCTTGGTGAATGATATGTTCTCTAATGGTCGGACAAAGCTGTTTTTCGATACGGCCAATTACAATATCTGCAAATTTTTCTTTCAGGGCTTTATAAGCCTCTGTCTTGATAAATTCTCCATTAGGTTTGCGTTCAGTTTGCCAATAATTTTCATATTCCATCCATGCAGGCACATAAAGGGTGATCATTCCTTGTCCAACTGGGGTCATGGTATGGTCTCTGGATGTTGGCGCTAATACAGAAATATGCGATGTTTCCGGATTGCCTGACATATGCTCTTCACGCGGCAAGCTATCGTCGCATAGCATAATCAACTCTGTACCAAAACCTAAGGATTCTACAGGAACATCAAGAATTAAAGATATGGTCACAGATGAAGAGTACATATCAGCTTTAGCTAATTTTTCATTAAATCGTTTTGGCAAATAAGACTTTGGCAATAAGTCGTTATAGAGCTTCGAAATGTCGCAAGCAGCAATCAGAAAATCACCCGTAACATGATACGATTTGGCTCGATTAGTAAAATCAACCCCAACAAAGCGATGATGTTCAACATGAATTTTAGTTACTGTAGTACTGGTTAAAACCTTACTTTGTTTAAATTTCACAATATTCTCTTCCAACCATTTAGGAATAACTTGACTCCCTCCAATCGGTGGATTTTGGTAATCGTTATTGTAAGCCCAAGCGATTGGAAACAAACAGGATAACAAATCATTTTCAGTGCAAAATAATTTATGGAGGTTTTCATCTTTAAAAAATTTAGTCAATCCCTTTTTAACTCCCTTTTCGCCACTACCCGTTAGTGCATAGGGTATGATGGGAGCGATGATACGCAATTGTTTCAAACCGTAAAATAACTTCTGCAAACCATTAAAAGTTTCTTTCGATCGAAAAAGTTTGTCAAATTTTAGGGAAACATTGGCGATCTTTTTGGCTGCTAGAAAAAACTGTTCAATACCTTCCTTTTCATGAGGAAAATCGGTTTGCAATTGAGCTTTTAAAGTATCCGGGTGATTGGTTAAGGTGTAATCGTGATGTGCTGTTTTATGCCTTTGAATTTTTTGCATTTCTTGAGGAACTGGAAAATCATTTCCAATGAACCGAAACAATTTGGTAACCGTTCCATTTTTTCCGTATTGATTTAACCAATGGATGGCCGTATCAAAGTTGTATTCTTTACGCTGGAATCCTTGCAGATAGCCACCAAGCATATATTGCTTTTCCAACAGACAAACAGATAAACCAGCCTTTGACAAAAGTGCAGCAGCAGTCAAACCACTGACACCTCCTCCAATAATTATCACATCAAAATGCTGTTGATTGATTGCCTCCATATAACAGTTTCAAAAGTAGTAAAAATAAAACATTTTGCATTTTAAATTGTTTGACGGCAAATATAGAAAGGGAAATTGCTATAATTCACTAGAAAATTCTATTTTTGTTCGTTCAATTGAAAAAATAAGTAATGAAAGCCTTAGATGCCTTATTCGAAGCAAATAAAATTGCTTTTTCACCCTTTGTGTTTCAAACAGTAAATACCATGATGGAATTGGGCATGATGGACCTACTTTTCGAAACTAAAGAAGGACAAACTATTGGACAAATTGCAGATAAGACAAGTATTTCCAAATACGGAGTTACGGTGCTTTTTGAAATGGCAGAATGTGCAGAAATCATTGAACGCGATGAACAAGATCGATACACCTTAACAAAGGTGGGGTTTTTCTTAGTGCGAAATCCTATGACCCTTGCAAACTTTCATTTTACCAATAAAATCAATTATAAAGGATTATTTCACCTTACCGAAGCAATTCGAGATGAAAAACCAGCTGGATTAAAAGAATTGGGGGAATGGAAAACCATCTATGAAGGACTTTCCTCTCTCAAAGAAGAAGACAAAAAAGCTTGGTTTGAATTTGATCATCATTATTCTGACAATTCGTTTGGGGAAGCCCTTAAAATTATTTTTAGACAGCATCCGAAACAAATTTTTGACATAGGTGGAAATACAGGAAAATGGACGATTGCTAGCACTTCTCACGATGAAAATGTAAAGGTTACCATTTTTGATTTGCCTCAGCAAATTAAAATCGCCAAAGCGAACATTGAGGACAACCATCCTAATTTAGCTTCAAGGGTAAATTACCAACCTGTAAATTTATTGGATCCTTCCTCTGAAATTCCAGGAGGTGCTGATGTGTATTGGATGAGTCAATTTTTGGATTGTTTCAGCGAAGAAGAAATTGAAGCCATCTTATTGAAAATAAAAAAACATGCTTCAACGGATGCAACGGTATTCATCATGGAAACTTTCATCGATGACCAACGATTCCCTGCTGCTAAGTACAGTTTGGTGGCGACATCACTTTATTTTACGGTGATGGCAAACGGAAATAGTAAAATGTATGCTTCTTCCGTTTTTAAATACATCTTAGCAAAAGCAGGGTTTGAAATTGTGAAATCCCACCAATTGCATGAAAATTCATTTCACACCATTTTGGAATGTAAAATAAAATCATAGAAACGAATTAAAATGAGTATACTAAATCTAAAAGATATTGAAAACGTTGCTTTGAATTTTGAAAAGGTGCATACCCGTTCAGAGGATCGCGATCACCTTCAAGAATCTTTTCAATTTTTAGAGGATTTTTCCAAAGACAAAATTATATACGGGATTAATACAGGATTTGGTCCAATGGCGCAGTTCAAAATTGCTCCCGAAAAATTAAATCAATTACAATACAATCTAATACGCAGTCATTCTTCAGGAACTGGCTTGGCTTTAGATGAAATCCATGCTCGTGCTGTTATGCAAGCTCGAATGAACAACTTTGCTCAAGGTAATTCAGGGATTAGCTTCGGTGTAGTGGAAAAAATTGCTGAATTTTTGAATGCGCGTATCACACCAGAAATTTTTGAGCATGGAGGTGTAGGTGCTTCGGGTGATCTAGTTCAATTAGCGCATCTTGCCTTGTGTTTAATTGGTGAAGGTTACGTTTATTATCAAGGTGAAAGAAGACCAACGCATGACGTATTGAAGCAATTAAACATCAAACCTTTGGAAGTCAAATTACGCGATGGTTTAGGATTAATGAACGGAACTTCTTGTATGACAGGAATTGGTGCCGTAAATTTAGTTTATGCAGAACGTTTATTGTTTTGGTCTCTTGCCAGCTCTTGCATGATTAATGAAGTGGTTGAATCTTACGATGACTCTTTCTCCAATGGATTAAATCAAGTAAAAAGACATAAAGGACAAACAGAAGTTGCCCAATTTATGCGTGACTTTTTGAAAGACTCCAATTTGATTAAAAAAAGGGAAGAACTGTTTAAAAATCATCAAGACGAAGATGAAACTGAATTAAAAAAGAAAGTTCAAGAATACTATTCAATTCGTTGTGTTCCTCAAATTATTGGTCCTGTTTTGGACACGATTAATCAAGCTAAGGAAGTCGTTGAAAATGAATTAAATTCGACCAATGATAATCCCGTAGTTAGTGTTGAAGAACAAAATGTTTTTCATGGAGGTAACTTCCACGGCGACTACATTTCATTGGAAATGGATAAACTAAAACTTGTGATTACTCGATTGACGATGTTGGCAGAACGACAATTGAACTTTTTATTAAACAATCGTATCAATGGCTTATTTCCTCCATTTTTAAATGCTGGAACTTTAGGTTTTAATTTTGGTATTCAAGGGATGCAATTTACAGCCACTTCAACAACGGCTGAGAATCAAATGTTATCCAATTCGATGTATGTACACTCCATCTCCAACAACAATGACAATCAAGACATTGTGAGTATGGGAACGAACAGTGCCTTAATCACGAAAAGAGTAATTGATAACGCATTTCAAGTAATGGCTATTCATTTAATTGCGGTTTGTCAAACCATTGATTTATTGCCCAACGAAAAAAAGAATTTGATATCCAAAAAATCAAAAGAAATTTATAACTTAATACGATCTGAAGTAGCCATGGTTACTGAGGATGTCCCACCCTTTGAATCAATTCAAAAGGTCATTCAAATTTTAAAGAATAAGGCGGTATGAAATGTGCATTAGTTACGGGTGCCTCTAGAGGAATAGGAAGAGCGGTGGCTATCCAATTGGTGAAAGATTTACAGCTTCATATCTTAATCAATTATGCTTCTAACGATGCCGCAGCCCTAGAAACCAAATCATTGATTGAAGCCAATGGCGGAACAGCAGAATTGCTTAAATTCAAAGTAGAAAATGCTGAGGAAGTCAAAAATGTTTTAGGAGAATGGATCAACACCCATCCCGACCATCAAATTGAAGTATTGGTGAACAATGCAGGCATCACCAAAGACAATTTATTTCCTTGGGTGACCGAAAGTGATTGGGATCAAGTGATTGGCATTTCCTTGAAAGGTATGTACAACGTGACCCAAGCGGTCATTCAAAAAATGTTGCGTAGCCGAAAGGGACGTATCATCAACATGGCTTCCTTATCAGGTTTAAAGGGAGTTCCAGGTCAAACCAATTACTCCGCCGCAAAAGGAGGTATGATTGCCGCTACGAAAGCACTTTCTCAAGAAGTAGCCAAAAGAAATATTACAGTTAACGCTGTCGCACCTGGGTTTATCGCTTCAGACATGACCAGTGAACTTGACGAAAGCGAATTAAAGAAAATGGTTCCTGCAAATCGATTCGGACAACCGGAGGAAGTGGCGCATTTGGTTAGCTTTTTAGCATCTGAAAAAGCAGCCTACATTACAGGAGAAGTTATTAATATTAATGGGGGCATATACGGTTAGGTCATGGAACATCGAGTAGTAATTACGGGTTTAGGCATTTATTCTTGTATCGGAGAGGATAAAGCAGCTGTTTTGGAATCCTTACAAAATGGGAAATCTGGTATTATTTACGATGCCCCAAGAAAAGAATTTGGATACCGATCCGCACTTACTGGTTTCGTAAAAGACCCTGATTTAAAACCTTTTCTTTCTAGAAGAGAGCGGATTGGAATGCATCAACCAGCCATGTTTGCCTATATGGCCACCAAAGAAGCGTTAGAACAAGCAAAATTGGATATCGACTTTTTAGAGCATCATGAAACGGGTATCATCTACGGTAATGACAGTACAGCAGGTGCAGTTATCGAAACTATTGATAAAGCAAGAGCAAGAAAAGATAACACCTTGATTGGAAGTGGTGATATTTTTCAAAACATGAACTGTACGGTAAACATGAATCTCTCCACGATTTATAAACTAAAAGGAATTAATTTAACCTTAAGTGCCGCTTGTGCATCGGGTTCCCATTCCATCGGAATGGCCTATTTGATGATCAAACAAGGTTTACAAGATCGAATAATTTGTGGAGGAGCTCAAGAAATTAATCAATATGCCATGGGAAGTTTTGATGGGTTAGGCGCCTTCTCAATTCGAGAAGACAAACCTCATCAAGCATCGAGACCATTTGATCGAGATCGAGACGGATTGGTTCCTTCTGGTGGTGCGGCTACGGTCATCATTGAATCGCTAGCATCAGCTATGAAAAGAGGAGCTCCCATTTTAGGCGAGATCATTGGTTATGGTTTTTCCTCCAATGGGGATCATATATCAAATCCAAATTTAGACGGACAATTCAGGTCGCTAAGTATGGCCATAAAACAAGCTGGAATTCATTCTGACGAAATCGATTACGTGAATGCACACGCTACTTCTACCCCTATTGGAGATTTGATGGAAGCAGAAGCAATTCATAAAGTGATCGGTGGAAAAGTGCCCGTTAGTTCTACTAAAAGTATGACTGGACACGAATGTTGGATGGCTGGAGCAAGTGAGGTGGTGTATTCGATGTTGATGATGCAAAATGATTTTATTGCGCCAAATATTAATTTCGAGAATCCGGATGAAGCATCGCAAAAAATTAATATCATTCCTACCTACACAGAAAAAAATATAGATTGTTTCTTGTCAAATTCTTTTGGATTCGGAGGAACCAACTCATCTTTAGTGATTAAAAAATTTAAGTAAAATAATATGAACAGGACAGAAATCATTGAAACAACAAAACGATTTTTATCTGAAGAATTTGAAGTAAATCCAGATGTAATTGAATCTGCTAATAACCTTAGAGACACCCTTGATTTGGACTCTTTGGATTATGTAGATTTAGTGGTTGTGATCGATGAAAATTTTGGATTCAAACCTACAGCAGATGATTTGAAAGGCGTAGAAACTTTCGAACATTTTTTTGAATTGGTTGAACGAAAATTAGAAATAGCCTAAAGGCATGGCAGAAAAAAAGTGGGATGGAAAAACGAAAGGTTCTCTATGGGGCTATCGGTTCTTCATCTTTCTGATTCACTATTTGGGGTTAAACATAGCCTACTTTTTTTGTTTTTGGATATCCTTATGGTATTTATTTTTTAATTCAAAAGCAAGAAAGGGTGTGATGCAGTTTTACCAAAAAGGACTTGGTTACTCTAGTTGGTCAGCTTTTTGGAATGCCCGAAAAAACTTTTACCAATTCGGGACAACTTTGATTGATCGAGTTGCTTTTAAAACAAAACATAAAACTAAATTCAACTACCACTTTAACTTAGAAGAAATCTTAATTGAAATGGCTAAAAGTGGAAAAGGTGGTTTTTTATTCTCGGCACATCTTGGGAATTGGGAAAATGCGGGGAATTTAATTAAAGAGCGTATCACTTCAAAAATAAATGTAGTCATGTTGGATGAAGAGGTACAAAAAATAAAAAACTATTTGCAAAAAGAAGTGGGGGAATCAGACTACCAACTCATTGCAATTAAGGACGACTTTTCGCATCTGATTGCCATTCACGCTGCTTTGCAGAGGAATGAATTGGTAGCCATGCATGCCGATCGTCTTTTTGAAGGAGCAAAAAAAGTCAAATTACCTTTCATGAAGTCGTTTGCTGAATTTCCTTTAGGACCTTTTACGATGGCTATTAAATTTAAAGCACCGGTTACGTTTGTTTACGCGATAAAATCGGCATCTTATACCTATCAACTTTCAGCGACACCCGTGATGCATTTTGATTCGGTAGCGGATTTAGCACAAGCATACGCTAAAGAATTAGAAAAAATGGCGACTTCTAATCCTAACCAATGGTTCAATTTTTATCCCTATTTTGTAAACTAAAATGATGATCATTTCCAAAGAAAATATAACTTCCATTATTCCGCAAAGAGATCCTTTTATCATGATCGATCAGTTGATGCATTCCGATGAACATGGATTTGTTACTACCTTTGAAGTTACGCAAGGTAATCTCTTTTTGCAAGATGGAAAACTTTCAGAATCAGCCCTTATTGAAAATGTGGCGCAATCTTGTGCCGCAGGCTTCGGCTACCTAGGAAGTCAACAAGGTGACAAAGAACCTCGCATAGGATTTATCGGTGCTATAACGAAATGCCATGCGATAAGCCCTGCTTTTTTGGGTTATCAATTGACTACAAAAATTAGCATCATTCAAAGTTTTGAACAAATTCATTTGGTTCAAGGAGAGGTGTTTCACGAAAATGAGAAATTGTTAGCATGTCAAATGAAAATCGTTTTGGCATGAAAAAACTATTCTTTGACGTAGCCTTAAAAGTTCGATTCTCTGAAACGGATGCCATGGGAGTGGTATGGCACGGCAATTACTTGAAATTCTTTGAGGATGCAAGGGAGTTTTTTGGTCTACATTATGGTATGGCCTATCTTGATTTTTATGATAATGGCTACTTCACTCCAATCGTTAAATCAGAACTTCAACATAAAGCTTCGATCTACTATGGTCAGGATGTATTGGTAAAAATCAACTTGGAAAAACACGATTCCGCCAAAATCATTTTTAATTATGAGGTTTGGAACACCACTTTAAATGAATTAGCAGCAGTTGGTTCTACCATGCAAGTTTTTTTAGATGTGAATTCTCGTGAAATGGAACTGGCAAAACCAGAATTTTACGAACAATGGGAATCAAAACAAGCATGGCAATAATCCCCATCTACATAGCGCCAATTGCCCTAATAAGTCCTTTAGGAAATGATTTAGAGGATCATAAAATTGCTCTTGCGAAAAACTTATCTGGAATTGCTACCCAACCAAAAGTAGGTTTTGGGGATGAAAATTGGCCTCAAGCCAAAATCAACACCTTACCCGAAAAAAATCGATTTGATCATTTATTAAATATAGGGTTAGATAAAATTGCTGAAAAGTTTGAATCATCCCTTCTAGAACATGAATCAACTTTGGTGATCATTTCATCTACCAAAGGAAATCTAGACTTGCTTCCTTTGAATCCTTTTGATGGAATTTTTGAGATGGTCAAAACTAAATGGAATTTAAAACATCAACCTATTTTAATTTCAAACGCTTGTATTTCAGGAGTGGTAGCCATTCAGAAAGCAGCTGACTATCTGCGATTTCAAAAATTTCATCAAGTTATTGTTCTGGGTATCGATGTACTCTCTGACTTTGTAACGTATGGCTTTCAATCCTTGTTTGCATTATCGGATGAACCTTGTAAACCATACGATCACAATCGCAAGGGAATTAATCTAGGTGAAGCTTTCGGCGCTGTGCTTTTAACCAAAGATGCCAATCAATCCAATATTGTTTTTCATCAGGCAATCACCTCAAACGATGCCAATCACATTTCAGGTCCCTCGAGAACGGGTGAAGGCTTATATAGATCTATTCGCAAATTATTTGAAGTAACAGGAGTCAAAGCTTCAGACATTGCATTTATATCTGCTCACGGCACTGCCACTTTATATAACGACGATATGGAAAGTCAGGCTTTTCATCGTTCCGAATTGACAAACACCCCAACCTTCAGTCTGAAAGGATACTTCGGACATACCTTAGGAGCTGCTGGTGTAATAGAAACCATTGCCTCACTATTTTGTCTTCAAGATGGAATAGCTTACAAATCACTTGGGTTTGAAGAAGAAGGAACAACTTGTGCCATGCATATTTGTCGAGAAAACACCAAAACGACCTCCAAATTTGCCTTAAAAACGGCTTCCGGTTTTGGAGGAGGAAATGCCGCATTATTAATGGAAATCAAATCATAATGCATATTCCTTTTTGTTATATCAACCCATATACGATCAAATCCTCTTCGGGATACACCTTTCAACTTCAAGAAGAGGAAAGCGATTTCAAAACTCATTATAAGGCTTTAGAGATAGAATATCCAAAGTTTTACAAGATGGATCGATTATCCAAAATGGCCTTTATCGCCCTGAACCATCTTACTCAAGAGATTGAATTTGACCAATTTGAAGATGATGAAATTCATATGATTTTTGGGAACACTTCTGCCAGTACCTTTGTAGATCAATTGTTTTCGGAAAGTTATTCACTTCAAAAAAGTCCGAGTCCCTCCTTGTTTGTGTATACCCTACCCAATATTCTTACTGGAGAATTAGCTATTTTCAAAAAATGGTATGGCGAAAATTGTTTTTACGTTTGTGAATCTTTCGATCCCATATTATTCGCGGATCAAATTGCATTTGCATTTCAGAAAGGGGCAAAAGGCGTTTTATGTGGTTGGGTGGAATCCATTGGAAACAAGCACGAGGCCTTGATGTTTTTTGTAAAAAACCCTGTAAGTGAATTGGAAATTATAGAACTTTATAATAATTTAGAAAAATGAGTGAATTAAAAGAAACATTAAAAGCCCAAATCATTGAGCAATTAAATTTAGAAGACCTTACTCCAGCTGACATCCAAGATGATATGCCTCTTTTTGGAGAAGGTTTAGGATTAGATTCCATTGATGCCTTAGAGTTCATCGTACTGCTCGAACAATTTTATGGGATTAAACTGGCTGATCCAAGTGAAGGGAAAGCCGTTTTTAGCAGTGTCAATAGCCTTGCGGAATTTATTGAAAAAAATAAAAAATAATGATTCTAATTACCGGACAGGGAGTCATCAGCGCCTTAGGTGTAAATGTGAACGAAAATTGGGCGCATTTACAACAGGAGAAAAGTGCCATTAAGAAAGGAATTCAATCCTTTTCATCACCTTATTTAGTGGGACAAATAGAACTATCCAATGAGGAACTGAAACAATTGGCTCAAGTTGACGGTGATTATTCCAGAACAGCCTTGCTTGGGATGATTGCAGCAAGAGAATCCTTTGCATCCCATGAAATTCATCCTGAAATTAGAACGGGTTTTATTTCTGGAACTTCGGTTGGTGGAATGGACCTAACTGAAGGAGAATACAAAAACTATCTAACAGAAAACGAAACGGATCGATTAGAAACATATAAACAACATTCAAGCGGAATTGCGGCATATCAAATTGCGCAATTATTAGGCGCAACCGATTTTATAAATACCATCTCGACAGCCTGTTCATCAGCAGCTAATGCAATCATGCTGGGGGCGAGACTTATTGAAAACAACCAACTCGATCGAGTTATCGTCGGAGCAACCGATGCTTTGTCGCTATTTACCATTTCTGGATTCAGATCTTTAATGATTTATGATTCAGAATGGTGTGCTCCTTTTGATGAACGAAGAAAAGGACTAAATTTAGGCGAAGGAGCAGGTTTTATCGTTTTAGAATCTGAAAAATCACAAAAGATTACCCAATCCAAAGTTCTTGGATTACTATCCGGATGGTGCAATGCTTCAGATGCATTCCATCAAACCGCATCGTCACCCGATGGCCAAGGAGCAGTTCTTTCAATGCAAGGTGCTTTAAAGAGAGCAAATTTAAAACCAGAGCAAATCGATTATGTCAATGCACATGGTACGGCAACGCCTAATAATGATTTGTCGGAATCTCATGCTTTGAAACAAATCTTTAAAGAAATTCCACCTTTTAGCAGTACGAAAGCATACACAGGACACACCCTTGCTGCATCAGGAGGCATCGAAGCTGTATTTTCATTATTGGCTATCGAACACCAATGTCTTTTACCGAACTTGAACTTTCAAAATCCTATTGAAGAAACTGGATTGATGCCCGTACAAAAATTAGTTTACGAGCAAAATATTAAGCACGTTCTTTCCAACTCATTTGGATTTGGAGGAAACAACTCATCCATCATCATCAGCAAATATTAGTATGTATTTCATTCACAAGGCTTCTTCCATCAATTGTCAAAAAGCATATCAACACGACAATATTTTTCGGGATTTAATTACACCTGAAGATTACCTTATGTTAGAGGAAGTAGATTATAAATCCTTAATACCGCCTGCTGCCCTGAGAAGAATGAGTACCATCCTCAAAAATAGTTTGTGCGCTGCTCACCAACTTAAAACAGAACAAGATTTTGATGCCATCATAGTCGGAACAGGTTTGGGTTGTCTTCAAGATACCGAAAAATTCCTAAAAACCATACATATTTCCCAAACGGAAACCCTTTCCCCTACTGCATTCATTCAATCGACACACAACACAATCGCTGGACAAATTTCTTTGGCTTTAAACAACCATGGGTATAACATGACGCATACCCAGCATACCTTTTCATTTGAGGTAGCATTAATGGATGCCATGCAAGCCGTTGACGATGGAATGAATCAAGTTTTACTCGGTGCAGCGGAAGAATATATTCCATTTTTAGATCGACTTTCCGACGTCGTTATACCGCATGATTATCCTCTTAGTCAAGGTGTTTCATTTTTCAATATTTCTAAAACGCCTGCTCAGATTGGAATAACATCAATACAATTTTTCAATTTTAAAAATCCAGAGGAAATAAGAAAAGTAATCCATGATACACATGCCGATCTATTAATTTACAATGGCGCAAAAGATGAGTCCATCCATGTGAAAAATCAAGTTAACATATCACAGTTCACTGGTTTTTATCTATCAAACAGCGCGTTTGCCATGCATGTTGGTTATGATTATTTGAAAAACAATCCACTTGCGAACAAGGTCATCATTTGGAATAATCTTTCCCAAAATCATCAAAGTATTTTAGTCATCGAAAGGAAATGATACACCGCGTTAACCAGTTCATCTTTTTAGTCCTTCTTGTTTACTTCGTTTGGATCGAACATTTCCTTGCACTTAGTTTTCTTTTAATGATTTACTTTATGGTGATTTCTATTGGAGTAACGCAAATGCGATTTGGCTATTTTATTCGAGGCAAACATAAACTTAAAAACAAATCCGTTTTATTAACTTTTGATGATGGACCCCATCCAGAATACACCCCTAAAATTTTAGAAATTTTAGAAACTGAATCCTGTAAGGCAATATTTTTCATCATTGGCTCAAAAGCTGAAAAAAATCCCGAACTTATCCAAGCAATTGTCGATGCTGGACATATCATTGGAAATCACACTATGACCCACCCTCCTCTTTTCGCTCTTTCTAGACACTCGAAAGTGAATGCAGAAATCGAAAAAGCAAATCAGACTATCCGCGCATTAACAGGTCAGAAGCCTGTTTTTTTCCGACCACCTATCGGATACACCAATCCGATTATTGCCAAATCAATAAAAGAATTAAAACTTACAGTTATCGGTTGGACCTTACGATCTTATGATTCCGTATTTCGTGACCCCGTGAAACTCACTTCTCGATTAATTAAAAGAGTCAAGCCCGGACAAATCATTCTCTTACACGACAATCTAGAAGTAACCCAATCATGTTTAGCGGCATTTATTACCGAAGCTAAAAAAAAGGGCATTACTTTTGTTCAATCCAAAGAAAATATTCCATTATGAAAATTGTTCTCCTTATTTTGTTCTCCTTGTTAATGAGCAGCTACCATTGGACTCAAGAATATAAAAAAATGACCCAAACCTCGTCACTAGAGTCAAAAATCGAGAACAAAGGAAAGACGATCAAAACCCTACAAGCTGATTTTAGCGAATCGATTCATTCAAGTGTTTTAAAGGAAATTGCCAAAGCATCGGGAAAACTTTTTTACAAATCTAAAGACCAGATCAGATGGGAGCATATTTCACCGATTTCTAAAATCATGATCATGAATGGTAAGGTAATTAAATTGCAAGAAAAAGGGAAGGAAATCAAAAACAATCAATCCAATCGCATTGCATCAAAAATACAATCCATGATGAACGGTTTACTTTCTGGGGCATTTATCAAAGATAAAAGTTATAAAATCGCATATTACGAATCCAATTCAATGTATAAACTGCTCTTATTACCCGAAGGTAAAATGTCAAAATACATTCAACAAATCGAATTGTATTTTAATAAAGAAACCCTTT
>JALRIV010000035.1 GCA_023255275.1 Crocinitomicaceae bacterium
TAAACATCAACTCATCTTCGGTGTTGAAATCACCAATTGCTTGGTCCCCTCCTATTTGTGTATTTCCGGCTAAAAGAACCGTTTTTGGTCCTCCATCATAACCAAGCCATTGCAAACGCGTATTTAATTCCAAATGTAAAATATCCGTCAAACCACCTGCTGCGGGGTTCAATAAATAGGGATTATTTGGCGTATTTGCCATTTGAAATTCTTGCTGTGCAAACAAATTTTGAATGAAAGTAATTCCAAAAATCAAGGTAATATATAGTGCTTTCATGTTCTTAAATATTAAGGAATTAAGGTGATTGAACCTTTCAATACGCGTTGGTCTGCATCGTTTAAATTGATGCGGTAGAAATAAGTACCCATAGGTAATTTCTGTCCATTTTGTGTACCATCCCATGGCTCATCATAACCAATCGACTCAAACACAACTGAACCCCATCGGTTGAAGATAACCACCTCTAAATTGGGATGCAATAGCTCTAGGTGATTGATGTTGAAGACATCATTTTTACCATCTAGATTAGGAGTAATCAAATTAGGCAATTCATGTCCTACTTCTTCACAAATTTTTGCGGTAATGGTGACCGTATCTTTAGATGCAATGCAATGCGGATTATCCATTTGATACACCAACATGATTATTCCTTGCTGTAAGTTATAGAGGATCGTGGTATCATTGTTCGTTGCACTCAATTGTGCTGTTCCAGAAATCAAATGCCAAGAAGCGGCATTTTGACCAGGATCATTTCCTGTGAAAATTAAATTCGTATTTTCAAGGCATACTGTCGTGTCTTTTTCATTGATGACGGCTCTTGGAGTTACGTAAACATGAAAAGTATCCGACGTGGAAGGACAACCCAAAGCGGAAATTGTCCAAATAAAATCATTCCAGCCACCCGTGGTAACGATTGCTGCAGTATTTGGAGAATTAACATTAATGATTTGAGCGTTTAAATTGGTGGTCCATGTCCCTAATCCATTCGATGGAGAATTAGACAACAAATTGATATAAGTAACATCACAAGAAATTAAGCTATCTTGAGTACTTGCTGGCAAAGGTTGTGCGTTAACATTTATATAGATAGAGTCTCGTTTTGTTCCACAAGTAGGGGTCGTAACTGTCCAATAAAACACGTTCATTCCTTGACCTAAATTATTGACACCTGTATTGTTTGCAGTAGGATTATTGATTGACCCCTGCCCTATAGATAATGACCAAGTGCCCGTCCCAGAAACAATTGGATCTGCATTCAAAAGGTGGGTATTCACATCGCATAAATATAGGGTGTCTTCTGCAATTACTGCGTCAGATGGATAAGGTAAAATCTCAACTTGAAAACTACAAGTAGCTGTATTTCCGGAAGAATCAATTGCTTGATAATTAAGTGCTGTAATACCAACTGGGAAAAGACTTCCATTGGTCAATCCTGACGCATCGGTTTGTTGCAAGGAAACAAGGCAATTATCACTAAATATTGGCGCTGTATAATTGACTGTTGGATCACATTGTGAAATATCCGATGGACATGTAATCTGCGGTAATTCATTTTCAATGATTTGAACTTGGAACGTACAAGAAGCAGTATTCCCACCATCATCAAGCACCATCATAATCACGGGATGATTTCCTGTCGGAAGGGAAACCCCAGTATTGGGTGTTTGTACGATTGTCGACCCCGGACAATTATCAATCACCGTAACTAAAGCCGTGAAGTCAGTCATCAATTCAGTGCAATTAGTTCCTGCATTTATGATTTGATTGGAAGGACAAGTCACTGTTGGAATATCCGTATCAATTGGAGTTAACGTCGTTAAACAAACCTTATCATTACCCGCCTGATCAGTCACTGAATGAATTATAATGGTCGTCCCTGAGGATAAAGAACCTGACGATGGTATTTGCTGATAAACCAAATTTCCAAAAGCAGTACAATTATCGCTCATGCTAATTTGTCCTCCTAAATCAGGAACGGTATATTCACATTGACTATTAATGGCAACCGTTGCAGCATTTGGACATGTTAACGTCGGAGCTAAGGTATCCACTAGGTTTGCAAGAAAGGTACATCCGGTAAAATTACCTGAAGTGTCTGTCACCATCAACGTAATGATTTCGGTAGCTGAAATGGCCGTTCCAAAAGGAGGATTTTGAGTCACAACCAAGTCAGAAGTAGAGGAACAATTATCACTCACTACTGCAACCGATCGATAATCGCCCAAAATTCCGTTACAATTTGCATCACTATATACATCTTGTGGCGAAGGACATGTAATGTTTGGAATGGTTTTATCCTTTACCAATACAGAAAAAGCACATGTTTTACTGTTTGAAGACTCGTCCATTACTTGTAATAACACGGTATGCAATCCTGCATCAAGAATAGAATTAGGTATTGGATCTTGTGAGAAAATTAAATTGATATCGCTCGTACAATTATCAGAGGCTAAATTCGGAATGCTGCGATAGTCTCCCAACGCATATTGACAATTGGCATCAGCAGTTAAGGTGTCCGTTTGCGGACAAGTGATCAGGGGTTTGATCGTATCTAAGGCAAGGACACTAAAACTACATGTTTTGGTATTGGAAGATGCATCTTCCACGGTAAAAATTAAGGTATGGTTTCCTGAAAGCGTAGTTCCTGGCGTTGCATTCGCGCTGAGCAATAAACTTGGAGTTGCCGTACAATTATCAGAATACGTTAACAATCCGGTATAATCTGGCAAAGCGTAAAAACAATTTACATCTGCATAAACCTGTTGATTACCAGGACATGCAATTTGTGGCTTAACGGTATCGATAACTTCAAGCGTTACATTACAGGTTGCAAAATTTCCCGCTTCGTCGGTAGCCGTTAATTGCAACGTATGAGTGCTGCCAACAGCCCAACTTTGTGTGGAGCCAATGATTAAATCCTGGGTAACATCAATTGATGCCAATACAGAACAATTATCACTTAAGCTTAAGTATTGATCTGTATAATCAGCTAAAACCACGTCGCAATTCGAACTGGAATAAGCTGGAACATTAGTGGTTACGCATGAAATGATCGGATTCGTCAAATCAGTACCTGTAATTTTAAAATTATCAAATGCAAAAGGGTCTCCATGAATTGTAGCATCAGAATAAGTAAAGCGAAAACCAATTAAAAAGTTTGAATTATCTAACGTGGAAGGGAGAGCAACACTGGTGTTTGTAAACATCACTTGATTGACATATTCACCGCCAAGCACAACCCAACTCACCCCATTATCCGTAGAATAAACTAATTCTGCAAAATCCTCTCCTGAATTTCCTTCAATTTTGTAATCAAAAACGGCATTCAAATTATTGGCACAAGTAGCATCAACCTGGACATAAACGATGTTAGACTCTGAAGGAAGCGAGGCATTTGTATAACCATAACGAATGTTTCCCGTAACACCACAACCTGCAGATGCACCCGGATTTGAAACATACATTGCACCATTCCCAGCAGCAGAAGGACCGTTTCCTGCACACGTTTTATAAATCCATGTATTTGGACTCAAGGTACCTTGTCTCAACCATTCATTCGCATTTAACTCAAAATCGTTTTGATAAAGGGTAGTCGTTTGTGCAATGGAGCCTGTAAAGTAAAGCAACAGTAGCGTTGACAGTAAGTAATATCGCATAGTATTGTGAAATTTCGCTTGTAAAACAGCCAAAGATAGAAAAATATACTGCTCTTTTCTTACCCAAACGAAAGAACTAATTCACAAAAAGAAAATAGTATTTAACAATTTGAATTTAAAAAGAAATGCAAGCGGCTAAAACAACAATTTAAATAAAATGTACTTTTACCAAAAAAGTTATCATGAAAAAAATAGGGATCATTTGCGGAGGTTTTTCCTCAGAATTTGAAATTTCAATTAAAAGTGCTCTGGTTATATTAGAACACTTCCCTAAAAACTATGATCCCATACTTATTGAAGTGAACAAGGAGGCTTGGGTAGCAAAAACAGCAAATGGTAATATGCCCTTTGACCTCAACACGATGACCTATGGACCTGGATTAAAAATGGATGCAGCAATCGTTTACATTCATGGAAATCCTGGAGAAAATGGTAAAATTCAAGCTTTGTTGGATATGAAGCAAATTCCCTATGTCAATTCGGGTGTACTTGCCTCTGCACTATCGTTCGATAAATATTATTGCAACCAATATTTGAATAATTTCAAAATCCCAGTTGCGAAATCACTTTTTTTCAACCCTAATAATCTACAATCGGAAGCAGAGATCATCAACTATTTAGGACTTCCATTATTTGTAAAACCAAGTGATTCAGGTTCTAGCTACGGAATAAGTAAAGTCAAAGTAGCAAGCGAATTAAACCAAGCCATTCAAGCTGCTTTTCAAGAGGGAGAAACGATTGTTTTGGAATCCTTTTTAAAGGGCACTGAAGTTACTTGTGGAGTTTACCGGACACGAAATGGTATCAAAGCACTACCATTAACTGAAATTCAAACAGAAGAAGATTTCTTCAATTACGATGCTAAGTATCTTGGAAAATCAAGAGAAATCACCCCTGCACAAATAGAAGATGAATTACGTGACGAAGTACAACGAACAGCCATCAAAATTTACGAAATATTAGGTTTAAAGTCCATCGCACGAATTGATTTCATGATTGTAGACCGAATTCCACATGTCATCGAAGTCAATACAACTCCTGGCTTTTCAGCTGCAAGTATTGTTCCTCAAATGATCAAAGCAGATGGTGGAAATATCACTGACTTTTGGGCAGAAATTTTAAGCGTTGAGTTAGAAAATCGTTAAGTTCATTTTCTCTCTTAGTTAAAAAGACCTCATCAATTCGTCTTATTTTCGGTTCATGATGCGAAGTTGATGTTGAATCGACTCCTGATGTATGGCATCCAAAACTTTGCGCACAAAATCTTGCGACAAACCGTAGTCTGATGTCATTTTTAAACGTTCAGCAATGAGTTTAGTCCAATGTTCCTGTTGAAAAATCGTAATATGGTGTTCCTTTTTAATTTCACCTACTTTTTCACTCAGTAACAAACGTTGTTTAAGGTGCTCAAAGATCAAATCGTCCAATGCATTTATTTCCACTCGAATTTGATTCAATGCTTCTTTTGCATTTAAATTAGTGTTGGTTCTCATGACTAATGAACTCAATAAATTCTTCAAATCTGAAGGCTTAATTTGTTGTGCTGCGTCCGATAAGGCATTATCCGGATCGTTATGCGTTTCAATCATCAATCCATCAAAATTCAAATCCATAGCCGTTTGCGCTACATCAAAAACCAAATCGCGTTTTCCAGTGATGTGACTCGGATCACAAATCAAAGGAATTTCAGGCATTCGTTCTCGAAGCGCCAGAGGTATTTCCCACATCGGCACATTTCGATAAATGGGGTGTTTATAAACTGAAAAACCGCGATGAATGGCTGTAAGATCGTCCAACCCAATTTTTTGAAAACGTTCAATGGCACCAATCCATAGTTCCAAATCAGGATTGATTGGGTTTTTGATCAAAATCGGAATCTTCACTCCTTCCAAAGAACTGGCAATTTCTTGCACTAAAAAGGGATTTACCGTGGTTCGGGCTCCAATCCATAATGCATCCGCCTGGTATTTAAGTGCAATTTCTACTTGCTCCACATTGGCTACTTCAACGCAAAAAGGAAGTTGAGTTTGTGCTCTGCTTTTCGCTAACCAAGGCAGCGCTTCCTCCCCTTTTCCCTCAAAAGAACCCGGCCTTGTGCGCGGTTTCCACACTCCAGCTCTTGTCATTTTTAATGCCGAAAAATCACTTAGGGATTCGCTGATGGCCAAGACTTGCGCCTCCGATTCTGCACTGCAAGGACCAGCAATTACAAAGGGTCGTTCGGTGTTTTTTATGAGGGATTGTAAATTCATTTTTTTGGAATTGTAGTGACAAAGTCCTTCAAATAATAAGGTTCAAAATATGCTAGATTTTCGAAAAGCGACTGCTGGTATTTTTCAAAAGCCAAAGCAATTTGACCTTTCGCAGATGGATGAAGTTCTAAATCCCATGTTAATTGACGATGACCCCATATGGAAACCAATTTTTCAGCACCATCACCAAAGGCCACAAAAGGCTCAAATTCTTGGTAACTGGATGCTTCAATAACATCAGCTGAAATGGGTTTGATCAGGTAATTATGTTCAGAAAAAAGAGCACTGTAGACTTCCATTCTTCGAGCATCAATCAAAGGCAGTAATTTTGCTGAAGGATATTTTTCTCGGGCTATGATGGCCATCGAAGTTAAGGAATCGACAGCGATTAATGGGATATTTAAACCATAACAAATTCCTTTAGCGGTAGATACACCAATGCGTAATCCAGTATAAGAACCTGGTCCTGAAGCCACTGAAATCGCATGTAAATCGGTCACTTTAATACCCCCTTGATCAAGCGTATCTTGAATGTACCCCATTAATTTCTCTCCATGCGCATATTGCTCATCCATAGATTCTTTGAGCGCAACGAATTCCCCATTTTTTGACAAAGCAACACTACACACTTTTGTAGATGTTTCTAGATGTAATATGTAAATCACTTGTTCCATTCTAATTTAAAACCAACCCCGTGAATATTTTGTATTTGAATTGTAGCGTCTTCTGAAAAATATTTTCTCAACTTCGTGATAAACACATCCAAACTTCTTCCCACAAAGTAATCATCTTGACCCCAAACCCCATTGAGCACCACTTCTCTCGGTACAACTGTATTCAGGTGTTTCAATAGAATCAACAAAATCTTCGCTTCTTTTTTGGTCAGCGATTTGGAGAAATTTGAATGCTTCAACACATACGACGCTTCATCGTACTGATACGAACCAATTTGATGTATTTCTTTATTTTCACTGGTTGTTTTTCCCACCCTTTTTAACAAGGATTTCATGCGTAAAAGCAACTCTTCAATATTGAACGGTTTAGTCAAGTAATCGTCACCACCAGATTTAAATCCTTCAATTTTATCTTCATCCATGGTTTTTGCGGTCAGAAAAAGGATTGGTATTTCTGCATTGATTTTACGAATGTCTTTTGCCAAGGAGAATCCATCTTTTTTGGGCATCATGACATCAAAAATACAGAGATCAAAAGGTTTTTCATTGAATTCTTTGTAGGCTTCAGCACCGTTCATACAGTGTGTAATTTGGTATCCCTCTAATTTCAAATGGTCATAGATTAAATACCCCAAATTGACATCGTCTTCTGCTAGTAAAACCTTCATGTGAGTTGATAATTATTTGATTATAAAGTTAATATGAATCTTTTAAAAAACAATAGCCTCGGACGGGAATCCAAGGCTATTGCTACACTAATCAACCTAACCTACTACTACTATCACAAATATATTATTTTTTTTAATATTTATCAAAATTGTGAATAAAAAAGCATTTTTTTCTAGCATTTTTTTTCGTTAATTTTACAAAAAAATAGAATGGCCAAAATTTTAATCATTGACGACGACGAAGATATTAGGGATTTATTAAGTTATAATCTCGAAAAGGAAGGATTTCTGATTGAAACTGCCCAAAATGGATTAGAAGGGATTAAAAAGGCACTAACTTTTCATCCTGATTTAATTCTTCTAGACGTCATGATGCCTGAAATGGACGGGATTGAAGTTTGTGAAAACCTCAGGTCAAATCAACAATTTAAAAACACCTACATCTGTTTCTTGACCGCCAGAAATGAGGATTATTCGCAAATCGCGGGCTTAGAGGCAGGCGCAGATGATTACATTTCAAAACCGATTAAACCGAAGGTGCTAACTAGTAAAATCAATGCTTTTCTAAGAAGAGGTAAAACGTCTGAGGACGATTCAATACCACAAGCATCCATTATCATTGATCGCGATAAATACAATGTTGTTTTCAAAGAAGACATTATTAACCTTCCAAGGAAAGAATTCGAATTACTATCGTTATTGGTATCTAAACCCAATTCCGTATTTGAACGTGATGTCATTTTAAACAAAGTTTGGGGAACTGAAATTGTGGTTGGTGATCGTACTATCGATGTACATATTCGAAAACTTCGCGAAAAATTTGGAGCTGAAAAAATAGTTACCGTAAAAGGAATTGGATATAAATATGTCGACTAAACCTGATGTTAACTTAATGTTAAGTCGAATTAATAATGTATTAATGTTAACTTAATTTTTTAATCAACCCACCGTCGTTACTTTGCATTAATTAAAAATTCAAAGAAAAAACGATGAAATTGACGCATTTATTTTACGGCCTAATCCTCATAATCAACTTTCAAGTATTTGCACAAAACAATACCGTTAAAGGAATTGTGAAAGATTCAATTACCAACGAAACGATACCCGGTGCAGCGGTAATCATAGAAGGTACAAATTTTAAAATGTACACTTCATTTGATGGTGATTTTATATTTAACAAAGTACCTAAAGGAACTTACGTTATTACCATCAAATACAGTGGTTATACCAATTACGAAGAACGATTTACTGTAGATCAAGGTCAAACTGTAGAAATTAATGCAGCGCTCGGGTCTGTAGTTCAACAGATTGGCACCATGCACGCAACAGCCAAAGGGTTGAAAAAAGGAAGTCAGGAAGATCTTGCCAAAGAACAAAAAGATAACGTAAAGGTGAGTGATGGTATTTCAGAAGCATCCATGAAGTCACAACCAACCACCAGAGCAAGTGATGCCTTAGGAAAAGTAAGTGGAGCAAGTATTCAGGATAATAAATTCGTCATTGTAAGAGGGTTAAACGATCGTTACAATGCCCCATATTTAAACGGAGCACCACTACCCTCCTCTGAAAGCGATAAAAAGGCGTTTACTTTCGATATTTTTCCTTCAAATATGTTAAGTAGCTTAGTGATCTATAAATCCTCTGCTGCTGACCAACCGGGTGAATTTGCTGGAGGAATTATTAATGTAGCCACGAAAGCACCAAAAGATACGAATTACCAAACCATCAGTGTTGGAACATCGATCAATACGTTGACAACCTTTCAAAACTTCAAAGACTATTCAGGAAGTAATACGGATTGGTTAGGTTTCGATAACCAAGCAAGAAAATTACCCTCTACGATTCCTAATTCTTTTGATTTTTCAAAATTATTAAACTCAGAAAAAGCAGACTTAGCAAAAACAATGACCCCTTCTTGGGCTATTAATTCTAGAACAGCGCTTCCCGCATTAAACCTTCAATTGGGTGTTAATCGTCATTATGAGTTCAAAAAAAGATCGTTTGGATTTTATGGAGCCTATAATTACAGAAATGATTATTCTACCCAACAATCCATCAGAAGAGAATTTGAAGAATCTACCAATGGTGTCGTACTTCGATCTGAGTTAACCGATACCAATTATACCTCAAACGTTTTGAATTCTGGAATGTTAAATTTCGAGTTTAAATGGAATAAGCACCACAAGTTTCATTTATATAATATTTACAGTGTAAACTCTAGTGATCGAACAACCATCCGAAAAGGAATTCGAGAAATGGATAATGACCCGCATATTTATGAAAAAGCAAGTAACCGTTGGTATACTCAAAACAATTTGTACGCAGGACAATTGGTTGGTGACCACGATTTTTTTCATAAAAAATTCAAATTAAACTGGGTAGGTGGGTTCTCAAATATTCAACGAGAAGTTCCAAATATGAGAAGAATGGTGTATCAAAAAACAGGTATGACTGAAGATGACCCTTCATCCGAATATACTGCAATAGTTCAAAATAACGGAACCATTCCAACTGCAGCAGGAAATATGACTTGGTTAAATACAAAAGAAAATATCTATTCATTTAAGTACGATGTCACTTTCGATGTCACCAAGAAGACACAAAAAAAGAAAGATGAAGAAAAAGAAAATGATGAAGAAGATCATAAAAAAAGATTCAAACTAGAAGCAAAAGTTGGTGGTATGCATCAATTTAGAAATCGTGATTTTACGGCAAGAAATTTTGGATTTTCTAGATACAAAGGGTCAGGTTTTTCATTCGACAATAGCCTATTGACTTTGCCAGAAGATCAAATTTTCTCCTCAGAGCATTTAGGTTTAATGTCAAACGGTTTAGGCGGATTCAAATTAGAAGAAGCATCTAAAGTGAATGATAGTTACCAAGCAAACTCTTTGTTAAATGCAGGATTTAATGTTCGATGCTAAAATTATGAAATCCATCAAAGTGAACTTAGGAGCTAGAATAGAATCGTACAATCAAAAATTCAACTACATTGATTTTGGAAGCAACTTAGAGCAAAATATTGACACCACAGTTGTTGATATTTTACCTTCAGCAAGTGTCATCTATTCGATTACAAAAAAAATGAATGTACGTGCTAGTTATGCGAAAACATTGTCAAGACCTGAATTTAGAGAATTAGCACCCTTTGCGTTCTACAATTTCGCTATGGATAATATCATTTCAGGAAATCCAAATTTAAAACGAGCAACGATCGATAATTTCGATTTAAGATACGAAGTATATCCAGGAAGCGGGCAAATGTTTACCATTACTGGTTTCTACAAAAACTTCCAAAACCCAATCGAAATGATCATGAGACCAGGAACATCAGGAGCTCCAGAATTATACTACACGAACGTTCCGCATGTGACTTCGAATGGTCTAGAGTTAGAATACCGCATCAAATTAGATGTTTTCTCAAAAGACTCAATTCCAAATAAGTTTTTATCTAACACGACCTTGTATGCAAATGCCGCCATCATCAAATCAAAAGTCGATGTTTCGGAAGTAGTTGGATCGAATTACGATGAAAGACCCTTACAAGGACAATCGCCTTACATCATCAATACCGGAATCATTTACAATTCAGAAGAAAAAGGATGGAATATCAGTTTATCATACAATGTAGTAGGTAGAAGAATTTATTTAGTAGGAAATTCACAGGAACCAGATGTTTGGGAAAAAGAAAGACATCGTTTTGATTTCCAGATCCGAAAATCGTTCAAAAATAATTTGGAAATCACCTTTAACGTCAGAGACATTTTAGCGCAAAAACAATTATTCTATCAAGACTTAAATGGTAACAAAAAATACGATAAGGGAACCGATAATCGTTGGCAAGAAGTTTCTTACGGACAAACATTTGGTCTGACCCTAGGATATAAATTTTAATTAAATATCATTCAGATCCTTAACATATACTTAAAACAAACAACATCAAAGTTTAAACTTAACTAAAGATTCAATTCATATTACAGTAGTTAATTTGTATTAAATAAAAATAGAAAAACATGAAAAAGATTTACACATCATTATTCGCCATGGCAGTATTTGCAACGGCAAGTGCTCAAGGATTTTGGGAACAAACTGCTTACAAAGGAGCATTTCCTGTAACCGATGGAACAGCAGCAACAGATTGGACAAGTGGATGGGCTAACTTTGATCCGGAAAACACCAATTATGGCGCAACTACAACAACCGTTTCAACAGACATTACTACAAATACTACATGGAGTGGTATCATTAAGTTGCAAAATAAAATTTACGTTAAACAAGGGGCAACATTAACCATTCAACCGGGAACTATTATTCGTGGCGATAAAACTTCTCAAGGGTCTTTGATCGTCACAAGAGGTTCGAAAATCATGGCGGAAGGAACACAAAGTCAACCGATTGTTTTTACATCTAACGAACAAGTAGGAAACAGAGCTGAAGGTGATTGGGGAGGCCTAGTATTATTGGGTAATGCGAGAAACAATCAACCCGGAGGAGTGGCGAACATTGAGGGAATTGTAGCTACCAATGATACGCAATTTGGAGGGAATGACGATACAGATAATTCTGGAGTATTAAAATACGTTAGAATTGAATTTGCAGGTATTGCCTTACAACCTAACAAAGAAATCAATGGTTTAACTTTTGGTTCTGTTGGAAGCGGTACTACAGTGGATTATGTACAAGTTTCATTTTCAGGGGATGATTCGTATGAGTGGTTCGGTGGCACAGTTGACTGCAAACACTTGATTGCATATAGAGGATTAGATGATGATTTCGATACCGATTTTGGTTACAGTGGAAGAGTTCAATTTGGTTTAATTATTCGCGACAAAGATTTATCAGATGCAGCAGGAGATTCCAACTCTTTTGAATCCGACAACGATGCCAATGGATCTAGCGCATTGCCAAGAACAAGAGCTATTTTCTCTAACATCACCACGGTAGGACCTAAAGGAGACGGATCAATCGCATTACCTGTTGGTGAAAAATTCGAAAAAGCATTCAGAATTCGAAGAAATTCATCGATTTCAGTCTATAATTCTTTAATCACAGGATGGGAAAAAGGATTGTCATTAGAAGGAAACGAAGACAATTATTTAGCAGCAGGTGCTGATTCAACCACCAAGTTCGCGCATTCAAATGTATTTGCCAATTTCACCTCAGGAACGGTGGCCATTACTGCATCTGCAAATTCATTTTACAATACGATGTTTGGTGCTCAAATGAATGACTCAACTACAACAATCGCACAAATTGGTTGGGTGAATTTATTCCCTGCATTAGGAACAACACCAGATGCACGTTTATCAGCTAACTCTACTGTAAAAACAGGAGCAAGTTTCCCTGCTGATGTATTTACTGATTTCTTAGCAGTGAATGAAGTAGAAATGTTTAATCGTGCAGTAGTTTACCCTAATCCAAGTAATGGTAACCTTACCATTGATTTAAACGAAAACACAACTGTTCGCGTAAGCATCGTAAACATGCAAGGACAAGCGTTTGATCAATTTGAAATGAATGGCATTCAAACACTAGATGTCAATCATTTAGCAAACGGAATGTACCAAGCTATAATTGAAAAAGACAATACGGTTAAAACTTTACGTTTTATCGTTCAAAAATAAATTAAGTTTAAATAAAAGGGGGTTGTATGACTCCCTTTTTTTTAATTACCATTATGTCAGACAGAAAATACAGTATACTATTAGTAGATGATGAACCAGATATCATTGAATTTTTAAGTTATAACATTAAAAAGGAAGGATACCTAGTTTACAGTGCAGAAAATGGAGAGAAAGGACTAGAGTTAGCAAGAAAAATTCAACCTGATTTAATTTTTTTAGATATTATGATGCCGGTCATGGATGGTATTGAAACATGTCAAAACATTCGAAAAGACCCTAAAATCACCAACAATCCATTGATTTTATTTTTAACGTCAAGATCGGAAGATTATTCACAAATTGCTGGACTGGAAGCAGGGGCAGATGATTATATCACGAAACCCATTCGACCAAGGTTATTGATCACAAAAATTGAATCGTTAATTAGACGATTAGAAAGTCTAAAAAATGGTGTTGAAAGCAATATAAATCAAGACAAAATAAAAATAAACCGCGAAAAGTTTATTGTAGAAATTGAAAACAAACCTTTTTTCCTCCCCAAAAAAGAATTTGAATTGTTAGAATTACTCGCGAATAAGCCCGGAAAAGTATTCAATCGTGAGCAAATCATGTCGATGGTTTGGGGAAATGAAACCGTTGTTGGTGAGAGAACGATTGATGTTCATATCCGAAAATTACGAGAAAAGCTTGGAGATGATTATATTCGTACCATAAAAGGTGTTGGATATACATTCAAAGAGTTATGAAAAATTTAAAACCCGTTCAAATTTTACTCATAGGAAGTGCTGTCATTTTATGCAGTACTTTTTTGATTTTATATGCTTTTTACGCTTATTTTCCGTTCAATAATTTTTACAATTACCTATTAATCAGTTTAATCATCAGTGGAATAAGTTTTCTCATTTTCTTTTATTTGATTAAATATTTCATTTCTGAACCACTCAAAATACTCTATAAATCAATTCGCAGCGATAAATTTAAAACCGATAAAAAGGATGCTTTTAATATCCATCAAAACATTGTAAAGAATGCACAAGAAGAGGCTGAATTATTTATCATCAAACGAACTGAAGAGATCAACAAACTGAAAGAACAGGAAGTTTTTCGTAGAGATTTCCTTGGAAATCTTGCTCACGAGTTAAAAACACCGGTATTCTCGATTCAAGGCTATATTTTAACCCTTTTAGATGGAGGTTTAGAGGACGAGAACGTCAATCGTCTTTTTCTTGAAAAAGCTTCAAAAGCTACCGATCGAATGGTGTCTTTGATTGAAGATTTAGATGAAATCACCAAATTAGAAGTCGATCGATTAAAAATCGATAAAAGACCCTTCAATATCGTGGCCTATACCCAAGAAATTATAGACTCCTTAGAGGAAATAGCGATAACGAAAGGAATGACCATCAAATTTGCCAAAAATTACAAACCTAAATTAGTACTTGCCGATAAATTAAAAATTGGACAAGTACTCATGAACTTAATTTCAAATGCCATTCGATATGGAAATGAAAAGGGAGAAATTATCGTTCGTTTTTATGATTTAGACGAAATCATTACGACCGAAATTTCGGATAATGGACCCGGAATAGATGATAAAGAAATCCCAAGATTATTCGAGCGTTTTTATCGGGTAGAAAAGAGTAGAAATCGTTTTGAAGGAGGCTCTGGATTAGGTCTTTCCATTGTAAAACACATTATTGAAGCCCATCAACAAACCATAAAAGTACGCAGTACGGTAGGGGTTGGAAGTACCTTTTCATTTACGCTGGAAAAAGCCAAATCCAATACCCCACTTTCCTCCAGAGGAATTCCATTGAAATAGAAAAATTATCAAAATCTTTTAACTAATTTCGCCCTTTAATTTGGTATGAAAAAGTTGTTTAAAAGTAGATGGTTTAAAGTGCCCTATTACACGGTATTGTATTCTTTCGCGCTATATGGTGGATTTCTTACATTGACCTATTTGGCCATGAAATTTAATTGGACCAGGGACAACGGAAGAGTGGATGTAAACAATCGCTACTTTCAAAGTATGCACGACAAGTACAATCAAAACTTTAAAGTGGATTCCATTTCTATGGTAAAACATAAATATGAAGTATTGAATCGCATCATCATATTAAACGACTTTTACCCGACCAATGCCCAGCAAATTTTACACGTTTACCAAGAAACAAGGGATGAACGTTTAGTGCTTCAAATGCTCGATGCTGCGGCTTTAAAACTTCAAAAAAACAAGTATTTTCAAAAAGCGATGCAAAAGCTGAATCAGAAGACGGCATCAAAAACAACAGGTTTATCCCTTTTTGAATGGATGAATGTGGCGGAATGGAAATATTTCAAGGAAGCAGTTTCTAAGGATAAAAAATGGATTGATTCAGCAGCACAAGTTTCAGGTGTAGAGCCGAGAATTATTGTTGCCTGTTTAGTAGGCGAGCAAGTCCGTTTATTCAATTCCAGAAGAGAACGATTTAAAGAATACATCGCACCACTTAAAACCTTAGCCTTAGAAACCAATCTTTCCTATGGAGTGACTGGTATCAAGGAAAATACAGCTCTCAAAATTGAGAAATACTTAAAAGATTCAACTAGTGTGTTTTATTTGGGTAAAAAATATGCTCATTTGTTAGATTTTGATTCGACCATGAACTACCGAAATAATGCGCATAACGATACGATGAATGTCAGACTACAGCGTTTAGTGCAATATTCAAATCATTACTACTCCTATCTATATGCAGCCCTTTTTGTAAAACAAATTAAAACACAATGGGAAAAAGCGGGCTACCCCATTGATGATCGACCTGAAATATTAGCCTCCATTTTTAACCTCGGTTATCAGAAATCGGTACCTAAAAAATACCCTGGAGTTGGCGGATCGGTATTTAAAATTAACGAAACCGAATATACCTTTGGTTCAGTTGCTTATGAATTTTACTTTTCAGGAGAAATGGCAGACCTCTTTCCATTTAAACCAAAACATTTTGATTGGGATGAAAACGACTAGAATTGCGCTTTTCTTTTTTTTAATTTTAATTTTTGGAGCCTGCGCTCAAGAAATAAAAACCGATTCGGTTGTTGAAGAACAATTTCCACTGAATGAATGGGTGAGTTTAACGAAAGGTTTGTCGTTTATGGAGCGTATGGCTCCCAAAAAATCAATTATTGGAGATTCTAAAATCAGTATTGTTCGAATTGACCCCAATTTGTTCGACTTTCATTTATTAACGGCAACCGAACACGGAACACCTTTAACTGCAAAAGAATGGGCAGATACGTTTCAGATGAGCCTCACCTTCAATGCCAGTATGTACGATCTTGGTAATCCCTTAATCACTAGAGGATTTTTGAAAAATTTTGGTCACCACAATAATCAAGAAGTCCATCCTGGTTACAACGCCATGATTGCCATGAATCCACTAGATACGAACGAAGTAAATTGCTCTGTTCT
>JALRIV010000036.1:0-4559 GCA_023255275.1 Crocinitomicaceae bacterium
AAAGTACAAGCGACATTTCAAGCGAACGAAGTGATCTTCACCAAAATAGCGAGTTTATATCTTATGCATTAAGATTTTCTGAAAATTTTTAATAAAAGATAACTACTCAAAAAACCAACTATAGCAACTATTAAGGCAAATACAGTTGCTCCTACAAAATATTCGTAAGCATTTGATTGAATACCCTCGATGCTCAGATCGGTTAGCTTTTCAGGAGCTATTTCACCATTCAATAGAATTTGACCACAAAAGGTACTTCCTAACAAGATGAAAGGAATCATGGGAGGTATCGAAATATTTGCTGCTGCGATGAACAGTACTTTATTCAAACGGAATAAGATCGCCAAAGGAATCCCGACTAACAATTGAAAACCCCATATCGGAAAAATACCCATAAAAAATCCAAAACTAATCGATAAGGCTTTGCGCAAATTCGATTCTTGAGGTTTCACTGCTTCCATCCAAATGGCCTGAAAGGTGTTTCTCGTAAAGAATTTTTTAGGGTAATAGTAGATGAAAGCAATGAGCACTAATAAGGAGTTCAAGACGCTGATTCGGAAAAAATCTCTTCCTGGTCTAAAATGAGAAACACGTTCGTCTGGATCATATTTCACCCGAATCGGAACCGGAACAAATTTTACATTTTTCCATGCTAAACGGACAATAACTTCAATTTCAAATTCAAATTTGGACGTAAAGAAAAATAGCTTTCGCATCGGTTCAAGCGGATAAACTCTAAATCCTGTTTGCGTATCTGGCAAGGTGATACCCGTTTCAATTTTGAACCAAAAGTTAGAAAATTTATTCCCAAAACTGCTTTTACCAGGAACTCCCTCTTGAGTCATATTTCTAGATCCCATCACCACTGTTGGCACCTCAAAATCTATCGCTGTGATTAGTTTTTCCATATCATCAGGGTAATGCTGACCATCCGAATCGATAGTCACCACATAACGAAATCCAAGTTCAATAGCTTTCTTAAAACCATCTTGTAAACTTTTACCTTTTCCTTGATTTATTGGATGACTTACCACATGTATAGCAGAATAAGATTTTAAAATTTCTTCTGAACCATCAGTGCATCCATCATTAACCACAATCAAATGATGTGCCGGACAATGCACCAAAATTCCATCGATAACTCGCTTTAAAGTTAGCCGGTTATTATAGGTAGGAACCAAAACACAAATGGAACGAGCAACGAGATTTTCTGTTAATGGCACAATTTTCGTATTATTGTCAATTAAATTAATGAATAGGCATCAAACAAATTTAAGTAAACATTGTTGAGTAAGCATGAAAACACACCTTTTTTTATTTCTAACATTACTTTTAACCAGTAGCTTCAACCAACCTGACTATAGCGTGTATCAGATCTTAGCCTCTGGAAAACAAGAGCCTATTCAAAAAGGAATTGAAAAATATGAACAACAAAAAAAATCGGATTATCGGGATGCCTATTTAGGAAGTCTTTACATGCAGTCAGCTCAATTCGAAAAAACACCCAAAGACAAATTATCGATCTTCAAAAAAGGAAGGTTATTACTAGAAGAAGTTATTGCTAAAAATAATCTTGCAGAATTTAGATTTCTAAGACTCATCATTCAAGAGAATGCTCCAAAAATCCTGAAGTACAACGAGCAAATCAAGACAGATGCATCGTTCATCAAAAGTAATTTCAACAACTTGGAAAATCCATTAAAAGAAGTCATTCGAAATTATTCAAAAACTTCAAAATCGTTAAAATTATAACCACAATTTGTTAATTTTACGGAATGAAAAAGATTTTAGTTCTTCACTTCTCGCAAACTGGTCAGCTCACTGAAATTTTAAATCATTTAACAGAACCTTTGCTAGAAAATGACTTGGATTTTGTCTCGCTCTCTATGAAGCGAAAATTTCCTTTTCCTTGGAATGCGGATACGTTCTTCAATGAAATGCCAGAAACTGTATTAGAGAAAGGAGAAGCACTAGACACATTTCAATTGAAACATGCCAAGTACGATTTAATTCTTTTTGGCTACCAACCTTGGTTTCTTTCTCCCTCACTTCCTGCATCTAGCATACTCCAAAATCCAATGATTCAAAAGGTCATGGAAAACACGCCTGTGGTTACGGTAATTGGTGCTCGAAATATGTGGCTGAATGCTCAAGAAAGCGTCAAAAAGATGATTTTAGCAAACCAAGGCCAGTTGGTCGGTAACCTCGCGTTTATTGACGAAAATAATAATTTGGCCAGTGCTGTATCCATTTTACATTGGATGCTCAAAGGAAAAAAAGAAAAGAAATGGGGAATTTTCCCTAAACCAGGTGTATCTGACGAACATATTCTTGGGGCAAGTAAATTTGGGCTCATCATTGCGAAAATTTTACAATCTGAAAAATGGGATCAACTTCAACCATTGATACTCTTGAATCAAGGAGTAAAAGTACCAACCAACATCTTGTTTATTGAACAACGCGCAAAAATCATCTTCAAACTTTGGGCTAAATTGATCGTAAAAAAAGAAGAGCAAGGGAGAAAGAGAATTTTTTGGGTGAGATTTTTTAAATATTATCTAGTTTTTGCCTTGTTTATCGTGGCGCCAATTGTCTTATTCGTTTATAATTTGTTCATAAGACCTTTTTCGTCATCAAAAATTAAACAAAAAAAGACCTATTTTTGTGGAATAACTTACAACAATCAATGATTAAAAACGTATATATTAACAGAACTGCGCATTTTTTACCAAATGAACCCATCTCGAATGACGAAATGGAGGATTACTTGGGATATATCAATGATCAGTCTTCAAAATCCAAAAGAATCGTTTTGCGTAATAACGGTATTAAAAATCGTTTTTACGCCATCGACAAGAATGGAACCGCAACACATACGAATGCACAAATGGTCGCTCTGGCCATTGAAAAATTGTTCGCCAAAAACCCAGCTGAATTAGAAGAAGTGAACCTTATCTCTTGTGGTACTTCATCGCCCGATCAAATGATGCCATCACATGGTGTTATGGTTCACGGTTGGTTACCCAATACAAAAAACATTGAAGTGGTTTCCCCTTCAGGTGTTTGTTGTTCTGGCATGCACGCCATGAAATATGCTTACATGTCCTTAAAATTAGGAGAAGCTACCAAGGCGATTTGTTCTGGGTCTGAGCGTTTATCTCGCGTACTTCGATCGGATCAATTTGAGGATGAAGTAAAAAAATTAATTGAATTAGAACAAAATCCGTTCATTGCTTTCGAAAAAGACTTTTTAAGATGGATGTTGTCTGATGGTGCAGGCGTTTGTTTATTAGAAACCGAACCAAATAAAGAGGGGATTTCTCTTCGTATCGATTGGATGGAAGGTGTTTCCTATGCTAACGAACGAGATGTATGCATGTACATGGCCGCAGATGTAGATCAAAATCAACAGTTGTTAAGCTATATGGATTTTAGTCCGGAAGAAGTGAAAAACAAATCACTCTTGAGCATTAAGCAAGATACTAAATTACTCAGTGAAAACATTGTGAAATTAGGGTTCAAAAGGCTAAAAGAAATTTTGGATAAAAAAGGATTAAAATCTGATGATATTTCCTACTTTTTACCGCATATGTCTTCCTTCTTCTTTGAAGATAAAATTTATCAAGAATTGGATCAATATGGCTATACCATTACCAAGGATAAGTGGTTTACAAACCTTGACACCCATGGAAATGTAGGTGCAGGATCCATCTATTTAATGGTAGATCAACTGTTCAATAGTGGTCAATTGAAAAAAGGAGACACTTTATTGCTAGCAGTACCTGAAAGTGCTCGATTCTCATATGTTTTTGCCTTGTTAACGGTTTGCTAAATGAAAAAAAACGAAGTTCCTCAAGACGATAGTGCTTTACGTGATTTTACACGTGAAGTTTGCTATGTTAAAAATGAAGATGGAACTTATGAGACGGAATTAAGTTCAGGATGGGAAGCAAAAAAAGTAGCCCTTGATAACGCTTGGGAGGATATACATCAACGCATTGAGGAGGCAAAATTAAAAGTATTGAATCAAGAAAAATCGATCCTTTACTACTTAATGGAATTGAATTTAATGGACATCAGTGTTTTAAAAGGATATACAGGTTTTTTTGGATTTCAAATAAAAAAACACTTTCATCCTAAACATTTTGAAAAACTTTCGGATAGAAAACTTCAAAAATATGCTGACGCATTTGAACTTTCCCTTGATGAACTAAAAAACTATACCCTACGTGCATAACTTCAACCATATACAAACTGCTCATTGTGAAAATGGGGTTACCGTAAATCTGCTTAAAAATGCAGGGGTCGATTTTATGACCGAACCATTAGCTTTTGGTTTGGGATCTGGATTGTTCTACATCCATATTCCATTCATGAAAGTGAATAATGGACCTGCCATCTCATTTCGAACAATGCCTGGAGCAATCTTTAATCGAACTGCAAAAGGATTGGGTATCAAGGTGAATCGCATTAAATTTTCAGACGAAGAAAAAGCCATGCGTTACCTAGATCAATTACTAGTTGAAAACCAATTGGTTGGTAGTCAAGTTGGTGTTTTT
>JALRIV010000036.1:4569-15019 GCA_023255275.1 Crocinitomicaceae bacterium
AAAAGAATACCGTTTTCATTTTAATGCGCATAACATTTTAATCTACGGTAAAGAAGAAGATCGTTATTTAGTGAGTGATCCTGTCATGGAAAACGTGACCTCTCTTTCTTACGATGAACTTAAAAAAGTACGATTTGCCAAAGGAGCTTTAGCTCCAAAAGGACAATTATATTTCACCAAACAGCAAGCTCAAGTCACTGAAGAAACACTCAAGAAAGCAATCAAAAAGGCCATCAAACGAAATGTTCGGGATATGTTGCGTATTCCAGGAAATATTGCAGGTGTAAAGGGTATTCATTATACGGCTCGAAAAGTGGAAACCTGGAGAACTAAACTTGGGGAACGACAAGCCGCCTTAAACTTAGGACAGATTGTTCGAATGCAAGAGGAAATTGGAACAGGTGGTGGTGGATTTAGATTCATTTACGCGGCCTTTTTAGAGGAAGCCAGTCAAATTCTTCGGGTAGATGAATTAAAATTAATTTCCGAAGAAATGACACAAGCTGGAGATCTATGGCGCAACAGTGCCGTTCAAATGGCTGGAATCTATAAAGGAAGATTGAATACCCAGGCAGACTTTATGCATGCTGCAGAAATTTTGCATCAAATTGCTGAATTTGAAAAATCGATTTTCACTAAACTAGGAAAAGTAAAGCTTTGAAAAATCAACCCATCATCATCGTAGATGCTATTCAAAAGAAATATAGAAACAGCGCTGAATTCAGTGTTGATCAAGTTTCTTTTGAAATTATAAAAGGAGAAAAATTTGGTTTATTTGGACCGAACGGCGCAGGAAAAACCACATTAATTTCGATGATGTGTGGTATTATTGAGCAAACCAGTGGTGAAGTGCATTACTTTTTAGAAGGCACAGAACAACCTATCGCTAAAGTGCTGACAAAAATCGGATTTGTACCTCAAGATTTCGCGCTATATCCGGAATTAAGTGCAAGGCAAAATTTAAGTTATTTTGGTTCTCTTTATGAAATCCCAAAAAATGAATTGAATTCGCGGATCAATTTTTTATTAGAAACACTTGGATTAGTCCATGTAGCCGATAAAAAAGTAGCTACGTTTTCTGGAGGAATGAAAAGAAGAGTCAACTTAGCTATTGGAATCATCAATAATCCTCAAGTGTTATTTTTAGATGAACCCACAGTAGGTGTAGATGTGCAAAGTAAAATGGCGATCATTAAATATTTAGATTATCTTAATGAACAAGGAATGACGATTATTTACACCTCGCACCATATGAAAGAAGCAGAAGAATTTTGTGATCGAATTGCCTTAATCGACCACGGTAAATTAATTGCTTTAGATCATTTAGAAGGAATTAAAACAAAATATGAAGTAGAGGATTTAGAATCTTTTTTCATTAAATTAACAGGACTAGCATATAGAGATTAATGAGAAAGTTAATTGCCACATTAAAAAAAGAGGGACTCGTCCTATTGAACGATAAGGTAGGTTTATTAATCATGTTCTTGATGCCCATTTTCTTGGTATTTATCATTACTATTGTTCAAGATAGCACCTTCAAATTAGTTTCAGAAAATAAAATTGACATTGCAATCAACAATCTTGACGAAGGGAATTTGGGAGATTCTTTAGTCAAATCGTTAACGGCAGCAGGTGCTTTCGAAATAACAACCTACAAAGCATTATCCAATAAGGCCTGTGAAGCATTAATTTCCAAGGAAAAAAAATTGTTAGTGATTGTTTTACCGCAACATTTCTCTAGGGACTTGACTCAAAAAACGAGTGAAATATCTCAAAAAATGCTACAAGAATTTGGAGTGGTAGAAAAAAATAAATCATCGAAACATCTTGCCATCAATAACTTAGAAATTATCTACGACCCCGTATTACAGGAAAATTATCGTCTTTCGATGAGTAACTTGATTTCTTCATACCTAGGTGCTTTGGAAAATCAAACCATGATTACGCAGTTGTATCAAGAAATGGGTTACGATCAAGTACCTGTTGATTTGATGAAACTCATGATGAAAAACAATACCAAAATCGTTCAAACGCCTGCAAATGCAAGTGATAAAAAAATGATTCCAAATGCTTCACAACACAACGTTCCAGCTTGGTCTATTTTCGCAATGTTCTTCATGGTCGTATCACTTGGAGGAAATATTGTGAAAGAAAAATCCAATGGAAGTTTTATTCGATTAAAAACAATTCCAACCAGTTTCAGTTTGCTATTGATGAGCAAAATGATCATCTATTTAATAGTTTCACTTTTACAAATGGTGGTGATATTTTCAATCGGATACGCCATTTTCCCTCATATTGGATTACCTCAATTGAGTATGCCTGATTCTCTTTTACAATTGGTCCTAGTTGCCTTTGTATGTGCTTTAGCGGCGATCAGTTATGCCTTATTAATTGGAATTTATTTCAGCACTCAAGATCAAGCGAATGGTTTTGGAGCCGTTTCCATTATTATTTTCGCAGCACTTGGAGGAATATGGGTGCCTACCTTTGTTATGCCAGAATTTCTCCAAAAAGTGAGCATGGTATCTCCTCTTCATTGGTGTCTTGAATTATTTTATACCCTATTTTTAAGATCCGGAAGTTGGATGGAATTAGCGGAAGGAATTAGTGTTCTAGCTAGTTTTTCTGCAATATGCTTAGTATTCGTTTATATCAAAATAAAAAAACAAAAATTAATTTAACATGAGTAAATCAAGGGAAGAAATTGCATTAGAGTTGAAGCAACATATTGTCACTTATCTGAATTTATTGGATATTAAACCAGAAGAAATTAAAAATGATGAGCCTTTATTTGGTGGTGATCTGGGATTAGATTCTATCGATTCGGTAGAGTTAATCGTCATGTTGGACCGAGAATACGGCATTAAAATAAAAAACCCGACTGAAGGACGTACTATTTTAAATTCAGTAGATTCTATCTTGGATAAAATTCAATCAGAAAATTAAGTGAGTCAAGTTTACGTTGCGGGTTTCGGAATTGTTTCTGCATTAGGAATTGGTGCTGAAAGCAATTTAAAACACCTTAAAAAGGGTGTTTCAGGAATCCGTAAACCTAAATATTTCCATTCAAAATATGCCGAAAACTACCATTTTGGTGAAGTCCCTTTTTCAGACGAGGATTTAATTCGTCATTTGTCGTTTGGACCACCTGAAAATTGTTCTCGAACCAATATTCTCGCGCAGCTTGCCTTTGAAGAAGCTATTCAATCAGCAGGACTGAGCACTTCTGAATTATCCAGTTTTCGTACAGGTATCATTTCTTCCAGTACCGTAGGGGGAATGTGCAATACGGATGATTTATATGCAGATGCCAACGAATTTCAAGATCCATCTCAATTCATTCATACTTATGATAATGCGAACCATGCGTTGGAATTAGCTAAAAAGTTTAAAATCAAGGGTTTTATGGATGTTATCAACACGGCATGTTCATCTTCTGCGAATGCGATTATGTTAGGTACCCAATTACTTCTTTCCAACCAACTTGATTGTGTTATTGTTGGTGGCGTAGATTCCTTGGCAAAATATACTGTAAATGGATTTAATTCCCTTCGTATTCTCGATCCAGCATGGTGTAAACCTTTTGATGAATCAAGGGAAGGTTTAAATTTAGGAGAAGGTGCAGGATATCTAGTACTGAAAAAATCTGCAATCCTAGAAAAGAATACCCTATATGTGAATGGCTATGCCAATCAAAACGATGCCTTTCATCCTTCTGCAACTTCCGAAGAGGCGCATGGACCTATATTAGCGATGCAAAAAGCATTAGTAAAAGCAGAATTAGTCCCTAATCAAATTGATTACATCAATGCGCATGGAACAGGGACACCAAACAATGATCGTACAGAGTTATTTGCTTTCTCCCAAGTCTTTGATGGTATTCCCCCGTATAGTTCTACTAAATCATACACCGGGCATACATTAGCGGCTGCTGGAGCGATAGAGGCGATATATAGCTTATTGGCATTGCGTCATAATGAAACATGGAAGGCATTGAATAATCCAACACCTATTGAGCATTTCAAAGCACAAGAAAAGGACAATCTACAAAAAGAAATACATCATGTCATGAGTAATTCATTTGGTTTTGGAGGAAATTGCAGCAGTTTAATCTTTTCAAAGGTTGTATAATGTATATCCAAGAAGCAAATCATATCGGTATTCATGTTCCTGATTCGGATGATTTAGGAAATATCTTCCTTGAAAACAAATGTTTTTTAGTTCAAGAACCAGATTATACGGGGATAATTCCATCCAATATACTAAGAAGAATGGGGAAAGCCGTTCGTTTAGGAATGGGGGTTGCTTTACCTATTATTCAAAAATACCCTGTTGATGCAATCATAATGGGAACCGCCAATGGAGGATTAGAAGATTGTATTAAATTTTTAAATCAAATTGTAGAATTTGAAGAAGGTGTTTTAACTCCGACTAACTTTGTACAAAGTACCCCTAATGCCTTAGCCGGACAACTTGCGATATTGACCCAAAACCATTGTTACAACAACACACATACCAATAATGCACTCTCGTTTGAAAATGCCTTGATCGATTTAAAACTTCAATTTGAAGACCATGAAAATATTCAAAATGCCATCGTTGGTGCTGTTGATGAAATTTCAACTTACAATTTTACCATTGATTGTTTGACAGGGATTTTTATAAAAAAAGACCAAGTAGCGAAAAATTGGGTGCTAGAAAACTACAAAGGGGCTATTGCTGGTGAGGGTGCCACCATGTTTTATTTGACCAAACATTCGAATAATACTTCAACCATTAAAATTAAAGCTATTTCCGTTGGACTCTTATTGGATGAACATGAAATTTCAGAGAACGTTAAAGAATTACTTTTAAAACATCAGCTTTCGGTTAACGACATTCAGTTTATCTCCACAGGTAGAAACGGAGATGAACGGTATCAATCCATTTACGATCAAGTAGAAGCATTATTTCCAAATGCAGCGTTGAATCATTTTAAAAGCAAATGTGCCGAATACAAAACAGCTACAGGATTTGCAGTCTATGAAGCCTTTCAAACCTTGCAAAAACAAACCAAAACATCTCATTATTTAATTTTCAACACGCTTAATCAGCGCCAGAGTTTAATCTTGATTGAAAAAGAATCTAATTAAGCTTTAATGTGTATGTGATGAATTAAGTCGTTCATCTTTTGATACAAGGAAACATTCTTTGAAATAGAACGGAACAAACGCACGAAAGTTTTCGCAAATTTTCCTTCATGGGCGCCTGGAATGATGATTTCTATCGATTCCTTTACAATTTCCATTTCATCGTTTTGAAATTCGTTTAAATCAATAAAAACCTTTCTTCTAGCATCATTGAAATTGATGATTTTAAATACAATGAAAGGTTCTGAATCTGTTCCTAATGTATTCATGTAATAAATAGAAACATTTTGATCCGATTTATAATATTTCCAAACCAAATTTTCATTAAAATGATAATTTTCGATTTCTTCGTAGGATCCTGTTTGTAGTGAACAAGATATAATTTTTTGTAGTTTCATGGTAGTGTGTGTTAGTTAGTAAGTGTTGCTCTAAATTACCACAAAGCCATCTATTTTGAAAAAAATGATCTACGCAAAATAAATAATTAAGAATTTATACGTATTTCACTTAAGTGTTATCCCGAGGTACAAACCAAAAAAAAGCCGACTAGTGATAGTCGGCTTTCGAAGTTTATGAACAACTTTTAATTACATGACAATAATTTTCTTCGTTGATTTGAAGTTACCCGTTTGAACTTCTAAGAAGTAACATGCGGATGATAATTGTTGATTGGTTTCCAATTCAAAAGTCACCTCTTGGTTCATTTCATTTCTAACCACTTGAGACAATACTTTACCTTGAATATCTCTTAACGTAAATGTTACAGGCTCATCTTGAGCAAAATATTGAATTGTAATCGCTTGACCAACTTTAGATGGGTTAGGGAATGCAACCACCTCTAATGCATCTGCACTATTTGTCGTTAACCCTAAAGTACCTCCTACGTTAATATCATCGATGTATAAGTTACTGGATAAATCTGTTGCGGTAAATTCAAATTTAAAACGCGTTTTAACATCCGTTGAAGAAGTAGTATAATTGATCGTAGCAGTTTTCCAAGCATTGTTATTTACTGGAATAAAATCACTGTTAGAAGCATATCCTGCACTTAATAACTCAGAACCAGTCATTGTTTTTCTTAATGTCCAAGTTTGACCACAATCTTTTGATGAATAAATTTTCAATGTTTCTTTAATTTCTGTTACTGTAGTTCCGTTCGATGCATAAGCATATTTAAACGTTAATGATGCATTTGAAGTATTTGCTAAATTAAATGAAGGCGTAATTAAATTATCTACACTTCCTCCTAGACGATTGTAGTAGAAAAAATCATCACTAAATGCTAATGCATTATCTGTGTTTTTGTAATTATTTAATACATAACATCTTGAGTTGTTATACCCTTTATTCGGACTAATTTGGAATTTAGCATAGTTGTTTTCTACATTATCTGATCTAAACCAATACACAACATCATCTTCCATGTCAATCATTCTTGGACCATCAATGTTCGCCCAATCTTCACTAACATAAATATAGTTTTCCATTTCCAAAGTATCAGCACCTGAAGCGTTAGATACGATTAACGTAACTGTTTTATATCCTGGAGAATTAAAGGTTACAGAAGGCGTTGCTGAAGTACTTGTTGCTGGTGTAGCATCTTGGAAAGACCAATTGTAAGTAAATCCACTTGCAGGTGCATTATAAGATGCGTCTTTAAACGCAACTGTAGATCCAATGCAAGTAAAACGTTTTGCAGCATTGAAATCAGCAATTGGCTTACATACAGGCGTAGAGGTTAAATCAACACCCGTTAATGTATGGTTCTCAGGAGTGATTAATTTATTTCTTTTTCCAGCATCACCTTGAATGATGTTACGCATAGCCGAAACTTGATCTAAAGTAAACATTCTTGAACAGTATGAATAATCCATATAGTTTTGAACGTTCTCAATAATTGCAGGATCACAAACTGCCATAGAAAGATTACAATTTAAATTTGAACCTTTTGTAATAGGCGTGTCATTGATGTAGTCATCTCCACAAGCTACACCAGGTTCATTTGTTGAACCCCAAGGATGAGACAATCCTAAATAATGACCAATCTCGTGTGTTAATGCTCTTGAGTTGTATGGTGAACCTGTGCCAATAGAACCAATATAATTATCTAGAATAATAATACCGTCTCTAAAAAAGTTCGAACCTTCTGTATCTGTTGGATAAAAAGCATACCCAGCAACTCCATTTTGCATGGAAGCTACCACCCAAACATTTAAGTAGCGGTCTCTATACCATTGATTTAATTTTGAATAATCATCCCCAACATATGCTTCATGGGAATAAATATGCTCTATCCCGTTGGTACAATTTCCGTATGGATCGATAGAAGCTAATTTAAACTCAATACCTACATCACCGTAAATTTGCTTGAAAGAAGGTACTACATCAGCAGTATCTGCATTCATTAGGCGGAAATCTCTGTTTAAGATAGCCACTTGATCCAATACCTGTGCATCAGTAATGTTTTCAGATCCATAAGTATGAATGATATGGAAAACAATCGGAATAGTAAAAACCGTAATTTTCTCTCCATTTTTGACCTCTGTATGAAGACCATTCAAAAATAACTTCTCGTGATCTTTTTCTAACTGAGGATTTTCAGCATACATTTTTGCAAGTTTTTGATTCAACCCACATTTAAAGTTTTCTTGCGCAGATACAGAACCTCCTAAAAAGATGCTAATTGCTAGAAATGAAAGTGCTTTTTTCATAATTTAATTGCTTTTTATTTCAATTGTTGTTCACAAATTTATAAAAGTTATTTGATTTTACAATTATTTGTTAATCAACAATAATTCTTTTCATAATTTGATTCCCATTTAAACTTATTTTTACCAAATAGACACCACTATTCAATCCTTCTAAAGGTAAAGTAATGATCGAGGATTGATCAATTGTAATGTTTTCTTTTTGAGCTAGTAGTTTTCCTGACATATCCAACAAAGAAACGCCCAATTGAGTTGCCTCTTTCACATTAATTTCAATGTTTGTAAAATGTTGAGCTGGATTAGGGTATAATTTCACAACATCATCCAACTGATTTAGAGTTAAATCGTCAATACTCGCTGTTGCTGCTGGAACAAAACCATTTGAAACTGCTTCACTAATAGTTGCTTTTCCAGCATTATCAATATCTCCTTGAGGATCTATCAATAAACCAATTATATACATTTTATTTTCATTCCATGTCGCAGGTAAAGTAAACACAAAGTTAACCGTATGTGTCTCTCCTGATGCTACCGCTACTGGAAAACTATTTGCTAAACCGTCAAAAGAAGGGTTAATTGCTCTAGCAACATGATCGTAACGCATCTGAGCCGCTGAAACTGGGTTAGGTAAATTTTTCCAATTCAATCCCGCATCATCAATTAAATCCAAGTTTTGTGAGCTTGAAGAATAATAATTGGCTTGATTGTAACCCGACGCCGTTCCTTTGACACTGTCCTCTGTCAATACACAAGCAAGACGATAGGTGTTATTTGCTGCAGATTGGAAATTTGCACTCACAGAAACTTTTAATTCTCTAGTAGTTGCATTCCATGTTGCTCCATTAGTTATAAATGCTTTTGGTGCTACTTGTAATCTTGATAAAAAATCCGGTTCCATCTCAGACGGGTCTACCACATTTCCACGATCTACCATAGCACTTGGATAACCACTAAAAAATGCGCCAATCGGAGTGTCGTAACTGGTTACCGTCATTGGATCGCCATTATGCACCGCAATACCAGCCCAATAATTTCCGTAAAGATTTTCCATATGATCCATAGCTACTGTACCTCTTGGACACCATCCACACCAGGTACCTGTACCTTCTTCACCAACCACCATTTTTCCATTCGCAGGAACAACTGGGTTGACCATTAAAATTTTAGCGTCATCTTGCGCATCGTTGTCTTGTCCTAAAGTATTTACATTACTCACCGTAAAAGTTAGTGGTAAATTGCCAGCAGCTAAAACAATTGGAGTAGAAACGGTAAAGGTTTGCTCAGCCAATGAAGCCATGTTTAATCCTGTGTAAGATTGATTGATGTTATTCCCATTGTAATTCACTGTAATATCAAAACTGGTGATGTTTGTCGTTCCCAAATTTCTTATTTTAAATTTAGGACTTACACTATTTGTAGCAATTGCACCTCCGTTAAATGAAGCCAACGTTACCGCAGCATTCAAACCCGTCAGCGTATAAGGGGTGATAGTTGTAGAAAAATCGTCGATAAAATAATCTGCATTGTAAGGCGTATTTTGATCTACTGGATAGATATCAATCGACGCAATTTGATTAATAGGATTTGCGAAATTCATCACGGATGTATTGTTGATGAAAATTTCCCAGGTATTGGTGTTAAAATTTATCTGAAGTTTAAAATCGAACCAAACCCCTTGTGGATAAGTTGCTGACTCACTTAAACCATTCTGATTATAAACAGATAACGTTCCGTCATCATTAAAAGCAGCATCCATAGCCCATACTTGTCCGATGGTCGCATTTCTCTGTAAATTAAAATAACCTGCTTTACCAGAACCCACTTTCATTTTAAAACTCATTTCAAACTGCCCCGTATTTAAAACGCCGAAATTACGCACTAAATCCGTTGGACCTCCAGCCTGTGTCGTAGAGGTAAAGTGTAATGAATTTGGAGCTGAAGAAGCATCCGCATTCGACACCATGACATCTTCTGCAGTTCCAGGTTGATTGCTCCATGTTGTCCATGCTCCCGCACTTTGCGGACCAAGATACTGTCCTGCTGTATAGGAGTCAAAATTATCCGTAAACGTTTGGGATATCGTCACTGAACTCAAAAGAGCAAAAGCGATAAAAAGGTAATTTTTTTTCATAAGTTACGTTTCAAATTGTAGTCAACCAATAAAGTTAATTAATTTATTTTGTTTTAAGTAATAATTTCAGCTACCAAATCTTAAAGTAAGCAGATTACTTCTTAAAGTAGGAGAAATCTTGATTTTTCTGTAATGCAATCAAAGCTTGATAAATCAACATGATTGTCGACTCAACATCTTCCTTACGAACCATTTCAACTGTAGTGTGCATATATCTTAAAGGAAGTGAAATCAAAGCACTTGGCACACCCTCATTGGAATATGCAAATGCATCAGTATCTGTTCCTGTGGATCGCGAAACTGCAGCACGTTGAACTTGGATTTTTTTCTTTTCAGCCACCTCAAACAAGAATTTCAATACATTATTCTGAACAGCAGGACCAAAAGTCAACACCGGACCATCGCCTGATTTTAAATCGCCATGTTCAATTTTATCGACCATCGGCGTGTGGGTGTCATGACAGACATCCGTAATAATG
>JALRIV010000036.1:15029-15274 GCA_023255275.1 Crocinitomicaceae bacterium
TAATGGCTAAATCAGGTTTAATTCGTTTAGCAATCATCTCAGCTCCTCTCAAACCAATTTCTTCCTGCACGGAATTAACGATGTATAAACCGAAAGGTAATTTGTTTTTATTTTCGTGTAACAAACGGGCCACTTCAGCAATCATAAAACCGCCCATTCGATTATCCAAAGCTCTACCTACGTATCTATTTTTGTTCAAAACCATAAATTCGTCTTCAAAAATAGCCACACAACCAACCCGTACT
>JALRIV010000037.1 GCA_023255275.1 Crocinitomicaceae bacterium
ACTCTTTTTTAATCCACAAGCGTTTTTAAACATTTTTTTTGAATTAATTTCATACTTGTTTTGCAAGTGGCTGAATTTCAGTATTTCTGAAAACAAAAAAAGCGAGAAATCTCGCTTTTTTAAATATTTTACAGATTAAAACTTAATCGTTTTGCCACTTATCGTTCTTCATTTCGCCCAGAATAGTTACAATTTTCGTTCTTGAATAATCTTCGGCTGCAGTTATCATTTGTTCTTTTGTATCTCTTCTAACGATTATGGCACTTGATCCTTGTGATTTAACCTCTATGTAAAAACCATCTCTCAATCGAGCTGGTTTGGTTGCTGGTCTACCCATGTTAATTTTAATTTTTTTCTAAATATAGAGCTAATTTCATTCGTTTACAAAAAATTAAGATTTTTTATGATAATTTAAAATAGATCTGTTGCCCCACACTTATTGGGTAAATTGACTTTTCTGACACCATGTAAGCTAATAACTTGTCTAATTCTTTTGGCTTTACGATGTTTTGACATTTTTTATAACATTGACTGAGTGATAATCCTTGTTCCATGTTCACAAACATTCCTTTAACTTGTTCGATTTTATCAAGATCAAAAGCCAGGGATTCGCTTCTTAAAGAATATTGATGTGCTTTTTCAGTGATTTTATTGGAGAGTAGGGTTTGGTTATTTAATCGTATATAAGTTTTCCATTCACCCGAATCACTTTTAGCCTGAATTCTTTTTTGTGAGGAATGAATATCTACTCGAAATAAATAACTATTTTTTTCGATAAAGGAGGAAGTACTATGATCAAACGGTTGTGAAGTAAATTCTTGAAGTAAACGATTCCAAATTTCTTTTACCTCATCTAAAAATACACCTATAATCTTGCCATTAGGCTTTAACCCAAAAATTAACGTTCCTCCTTGGCTGTTCGCTAAAGCAGAAACATGAGAAGCTATTAAAGATAATGCAGTTTTTGAATCTATAGCGATTAGATCTATACCTTGCTTTTCAATTAAAGGTGATCCCATATTTCCCATGCTTTAAGCGCTTGCTCTCTGAGCATTGATTCTCCATTTAAGGTAATTGCACCAGCTAGATTCGCTTTCTGTAATAACTTGGTCTCTCTTGGATTATAAATTAAATCGACCACTAAATGATCGGGAGTAAGGGCCGATAAATCGACAGGCAACTCTTCGTCCATTCTTGGAAACATACCTACAGGAGTTGTATTCACGATTAGCTTACAACTTTGGATCATCAAATCATTCAACTGATCATAGGAAAACTGACCTGCTTTTGGGGTTCTCGATACAGACAACACTTCAATTCCTAAATGTTCTAAGACATAATTGATCGATTTGGATGCTCCACCTGTACCAAAAACAATAGCTTTTTCATGTTTATTTGTTAAAAAGGGCTTGATCATTTGCTGAAAACCATAAGCGTCAGAATTATATCCCGTACATTTGCCGTGATCGATTTTAACGACATTGACCGACCCAATCTCTTCTGCTACTTTATCTAATTCATCGAGATAAGGAATGATTTGCTCTTTATAGGGTAAAGTAACATTAATTCCATGATAATCTCCATTTAAAATAGCTTCCACTTCATCAATTTCAGCGATTTCTAAATTATCGTAAGTTGCATCTATTCCTTTTTCTACAAAGTAGTGCTCAAAAAAACTTTTGGAATAAGAATGTCCTAGTTTTTTACCAATCAGACCAAATTTTTTCATTTTTTCATTTTTACACGAATGAATTCAATTATAATAGGTAAAAGGGATAATCCAATTATTCCAAAAATGACGGTCTCGAAATTTTCTTTGACGAAAGGTAAATTCCCAAAGAAATAACCTGTCAAAGTCAAACCAATCACCCAAGCCAATCCTCCGATCACATTAAAACGGAGAAATTTAGAGTACGGCATTGTCCCAATTCCAGCAACAAAAGGGGCAAAAGTTCTGACAATTGGAACAAATCGAGCAATGATAATTGTTTTTGACCCATGTTTTTCATAAAACTCATGCGTTTGATCGATGAATTTTTGTTTTACAAGAGGTCTGCCTTTAATCTTCCAAGTTAAAACTTTTAAACCTATTTTCTTTCCAAGATAATAATTTAATCCGTCACCTACAATAGCTGCTATAATTAAAAGTGCTAAAACTAAAACAAGATTTAACTGAGCGATCTCCCCTGCCTCATTAGTCACACCTGCACAAAAAGTACCGGCTGCAAAAAGAAGGGAGTCTCCGGGTAATAGCGGCATGACCACCAATCCAGTTTCTACGAAAATAATTAAAAAGAGAATTCCATAAACCCAATTCCCATAGTCTTGAATCATTTGGAACAAGTAGTTATCTAAATGAAGAATAAAGTCTAAAAGCGCTTTGATGGTTTCCATTTATGCGAATTTATAAAGGTAAATTTGGATCAACTTGTTCTTTCCAAGCCAAGATCCCTCCTTCTACAATGCAAACATTTTCGAATCCCAAATCACAAGTCAACAAGTTTGCAACGGCTTCAGCTCTCTTCCCTGAACGGCATAAGACGGCAATCGTTTTAGTCGTTTTTAATTCGTTTGCACGCTCAGCTACTTCAGCCATTGGAATGTGCAAAGAACCAATATTCGCTTCTTCGTATTCGTATGGTTCTCTAATATCTACGATAAAATAAACATCAGCATTTTGATGTATATCTATAGGTTGTATTAATTTCATTTTACTCAAATTTGAAACAAAGATAAGTTTTCACAGCAAATTATCCTACCCAGGCTTATTTTACTTTAATCGAAAGTTCCATTTCAGCTTCTGCGACTAATTCACGCTCACAAAACATAGCAATATGTAAATTTTGATTAACCCTTTCTTTCGTTCGTTCTGATAATTGCAGCATCGATTTCACCTTTTCTCCTTCCTGCATGACAAAAACAACCTCCCCTTCTGCTCTTTTTAAAAACTGACATTTTACACTTTTAAAAGCCAATGAAATGGTTACCTTTTCTTGTTGCGCAAAATAAACGGCATGCAAACCTGCAGCCAAATCTACTCCCACCATCAAGGATCCAAAATACATGGAATTCAAATGGTTTTTAGTCCTTCTTTTTAAAGGAATAGCCAAACGCAGTTCTTGTTCATTGATTTCTATCAAACGAGGAGAAACAAATCCAATCATCGGGATTTTAAATTTCCCTAAGAGCCATAGTTTCCATTTAATCTTTCGGAGCAAAGTTTTATTTTCCATAGTTATGATAATCAGCAATTAATTGCTTTACTCTCTGTTGAACAGGGAGCACCTCTGAAACATATTCAATGGAAGGTCCAGCGCACCAAACTGTTTTATAGGTGGTGTTGAAAGCTGCTTCTCGTAGTTTTTTCATCCCTTTAAAAAAGGTCAAGGCTTTAAACCATTTTTTCAAACGTTTATTTTTATTCAAAAACTTTTCAAAACCACTTTGTGTGGTGCCTACTTTTTGAACATAAGGCGTATTGATCACAGTGCAAGGAGTACCTGATAGCTTGGTGGTCATCACAATATCCTTTGCTTCATAATCAACGATTGCTTTTTTGTAATCTTCAGAAACGGGAGCCTCTGTGGAAGCAATAAAAATACTACCCATTGAAAATCCATCTGCGCCGAGTTCAAAAAAATGGTGAAATTGACTTCCATTTCCTATACCTCCGGCTGAAATGATCGGAATCTTACATTCGCGCTTTAACAAAGGAATAAATGTTTCGTAGCTTAAATTTCCTGCGTGCCCTCCTGCTTCTTTGTTCACGGCAATTAAGGCATCTGCACCTAATGCTTCAACCTTTAATGCATAACTCAAATCGGTGACATCACAAAAAACCTTAACCCCAGATTGATGAGCCTTCTTAATCGTTTCTTCAGGTGATCCCAACGAAGTAATGATGAAATCCACCTGCTCTTCACAGCAAACCGCCAATTGATCTTTGTATAAAAAATTGGATTTATTTACAATTAAATTAATACCGAATGGACCTTTAACTTCCTTCTTGATTTTCTGAATGGCTGATCTAAGCTCTTCGATAGTGCGATAATTCAACGCTGGAATCGCTCCGGTAATCCCGGCTTTTATGCCTTCGATGATCATTTCTTCATTAGACACGAGAAACATGGGCGCTATGATAATTGGAAAATCAATTCCTAGTAGCGTGCAAATGGGGTTAGATTCTTTCTGAAACATTCTTATCATTGTAAAATCTAAAAATAGGAATCTTTATTGGTTAAACGAAATTAGTTTCCTTAAAATTCAGTGAATGATTATATCTTTGTGTTATGACAAAAAAACAAGCTTGGGTCAAAGCGCTTCGTTTGCGAACCTTACCGCTTTCCCTTTCTGGAATTATATTGGGATCCTTTATTGCGAAATCAAAAGGATTTTGGGATACCACCGTTTTTATGTTGGCCATTCTTACCACTGTTTTGTTTCAAATTGTTTCAAATTTAGCAAATGATTTGGGGGATAGCCTTAAAGGCACCGATAACGACCAGCGAATAGGCCCGACGAGAGCTGTTCAATCCGGACTAATTACGGTTCAAGAAATGAAGATTGCTGTTATCTTCAGTGCAATTCTTAGTTTCATTTCAGCTTCTTTACTCATTTACTTCGGGACTCAAACACTTGATGTCAAGATGGTTTGGTTTTATTTCGCATTGGCATTGATTTGTGTAATAGCAGCCATTACTTATACCATTGGAAAAAAAGCATACGGCTATCAAGGCTTAGGTGATTTGATGGTTTTTCTATTTTTTGGTTGGGTAAGTGTGATGGGAGTTTATCCATTATTTACGAAGTCCATGGACGTCCTTTTATTCTTGCCCGCCTCTGCCATAGGACTTTTAAGTGCTGCAGTACTGAATCTCAACAATATGCGCGACATCAAAAATGATAAAGCTTCACAGAAGAAAACATTAGTCGTTTTGTTGGGTAGTGACTTAGCAAAGTTTTATCACGTTTTTCTAATTCTTTCTGCCATACTTTGTTTGGGAATATATATACATTTGTCCAATCAACTATGGGGCTACATCGGTTTAATACCTTTCTTGGTTTTGTTCATTCACCTCCGTAAAGTATTAGCAACGAAAGATCCAAAAGCATTTGATCCCGAACTTAAAAAAGTAGCGCTCATCACTTTTGCTATCGCTTTATTAACCAGTTTGGGACTAAATCTGAATTTTTAAGATGAACCTACAAGTAAAACATTACCCCTTACATTTTAAAAGACCAAGTGGGACGAGCAGGGGCATCATGCAAGTAAAAAACTCTTGGATCATTCAAATTTGGCGTGATGAAACCCCAGAGATAAAAGGCACTGGTGAATGCAGTGTGATTGAAGGGTTATCGCCCGATTATATCTCAATTGAACAATATGAAGCAGCAATTCTAGAAGCTTTTCAGAAATGGAAAACACTCGGTTTTACGTCTAATGTTGATTTTCTTTCAAACTACCCTTCCATCCAATTTGGATTTGAAACAGCACTGTTGGATTTGAAAAATGGTGGAAAAGGAATTATGTTCAACAATGCCTTCCATCAAGGCGAATTAAAAATTCCAATTAACGGTTTGATTTGGATGGGATCTCCCGAATTTATGCAAGAACAAATTCGAGAAAAAATAGCAGATGGATATACCACGATTAAAATGAAAATCGGAGCCATTGATTTTGAAACGGAGCTAAACTTGCTTCAATCCATTCGGGAAAAATTTTCAGACAAAGAAATCACCTTACGAGTTGATGCGAACGGAGCATTTTCACCTGAGGAAGCTTGGGAAAAGCTTGAAAAATTAGCTCAATTTGATATTCACTCCATTGAACAACCCATTAAGGCAGGTCAGTGGGAAGCGATGGCAAAATTGTGTAAAAACAGCAAGGTTCCCATCGCCCTTGATGAAGAATTGATTGGCGTAAATGATCGTAAACAAAAAATCAACTTATTAGAAACGATACAACCGGATTACATCATTTTAAAACCCAGTTTGCATGGCGGAATTTCGGGGACGCAAGAATGGATTGATCTAGCGGAAGCAAAACGAATTCCTTGGTGGATGACTTCTGCGCTGGAATCAAACATCGGACTCAATGCCATTTGTCAATTAACTGCTGAATATCCGAATTCACTTCCTCAAGGATTGGGGACTGGTTCGCTATATTCTAATAATATTCCGCTTGATTTAATTGTAGAACAGGGTTATATCTACTGCAAAAAATAAGGGCTTTGAAATCAAAGCCCTTGCATGTATTTTTTTGATGTGGTGATTAATATCGATCTCCTTTACCGTACCATGTTTTTTTACCTTTACTTTTTGCAGCGTGTTGTTTTTGTTCTGCTGTGGGTTTTGGTTTTCTTCCTTGCTCATTCCTAGGGCTTCTAGGTGGTCTTGGCTCCTTTTTAGGGATTTCAAAAACAGCCATTGGATAAGGATGGTTTTCAATTTTTGGAATGGAAAGTTGAATAAGTTTCTCAATATCCTTTAAGTAGGCTTTTTCTTCATAATCACAAAAAGAAATTGCAGCTCCTGAATTCCCTGCTCTTCCTGTTCTCCCAATTCGGTGAACATAGGTTTCCGCTATATTAGGAATTTCATAATTGATCACTAACTCCATTCCTTCCACATCGATTCCTCGAGCTGCAATGTCAGTAGCTACTAAAACACGAATAGACTTATCCTTAAAATTCGACAAGGCTCTTTGTCTGTTATTCTGACTTTTGTTTCCATGAATAGCATCGGCCTTAATTCCATTTTTCTCTAAATGCTTAACCACCTTGTCTGCACCATGTTTGGTCTTGGTGAACACCAAAACAGAAGTTGCTTTTTGCTCTTTTAAAATATCAACTAGTAAAGCATTTTTGTTGACACGGTCGATAAAATAAAGTGACTGTGAAATCATTTCTGCCGTGGATGAAACAGGAGTTACTTCCACTCGAATTGGATCTTGTAAAATAGTACCCGCTAATTTTAAAATTTCTGGAGCCATAGTGGCAGAAAAAAACAAGTTTTGTCTTTCCTCCGGCAATGCACGTATAATTTTGTGTACATCGTGAATGAAGCCCATATCTAACATACGATCTGCTTCATCTAAAACAAACAACTCCACATCTCGTATGGAAATAAAACCTTGCATCATCAAATCTAGTAGTCGACCAGGTGTTGCCACTAAAATATCCACTCCTTGTTGTAAAAAACCGGTTTGTTTATTCTGATTAACCCCTCCAAAAATCACATGGCTTCTTAGGTTGGTATACCTTCCATAATTTTTTAAAGATTCGCCAATTTGAATGGCTAATTCTCTGGTTGGTGTTACAATCAACGATTTGATTTTTCGTTTTCCTTTTTCAGGTGTTTGATTGTGTAATAATTGTAAGATCGGTATTGAAAACGCTGCTGTTTTTCCTGTTCCTGTTTGAGCACAACCAAGAACATCATTTCCTTTTAAAATATGTGGGATGGCTTCTTCTTGTATTTGTGTAGGGTTCGTGTACCCTTCTTCTTCTATTGCCTTTAATATTGGAGCAATAATGTTTAATTCGCTAAAATGCATTCTTATTTAATAATTCGAAAAATGACGTTACACTTTTCTTTCAATGAATGACAAAGATACGCTAAAAAGATGACTTTATGTTTTTTATTTAATCATGGAGAAATTAGGACACAAAAAAAGGGCACTAAAAAATGCCCTTTCTTTGATCTAAATTGATTTACTATTTAATGAGTTTCTCATGATACATTTGACCATCCATTTGGATTTGCAAATAATATACTCCGTCAATTAAATGCTTTAAATCCAAAGAAACCACCTGTCCTTGTACATTTAATTTTGAAGCGACTTCTTTACCTTGTGCATCATATAATTGAAGCGTTACCTTTTTGTAGGTGTTTAAATGGAGATTCAATTCATCATGAATAGGATTAACTACCGTATAAGGTTTAATGGTTCCTTCATTCAGGCCTAAATTAAAAATCAATTCAAGACTCTGCGCTACCTTAACGTACTTCAATTGAGAAGATTTTTGAGGACAGAATAAAGTTAAATAAGTAGTATAAAACCCATTGATATTGTTGTTTGAAACACCATAATTTGACGTCAATTGAAGCACTACAACTCCATTCGAATCTACAAAAACGTAATTTACAAAAATCGTATCGGGAGAATTAAAACCGTATCCATTCACATAAACAGAATCGATATCGAAAAAGTCTAACACACAGTTTTCTACCCAATTGTTACCGAGTGAGTCAATGATAAATACTGTGGAGTCGATGTTGTTAAAAATCACTGTAGTATCTCCATTTCCACCAGGATTTGCTTGATCAATTAAAATGGTGTAAGAACCATTACATCCATTTGCATCACTTACAGTACAGATGTAATATCCAGGACAAAGATTATTCACTTGTTGGGTGGTTGCTCCATTGTCCCAGGTATAGGTATATGGAGAGGTTCCACCAGTAGCCGTAATTATCGCTGCGCCATCGCATAAATTTACAGCGGTTGGATCAGCACTTGATCCGGTAATCGTAAAACCTGAACATGGATTCGAAGTTCCAGTAGAAATGATAAAGGTGTATAACAGCGTTTGACCGTTACTTACATACGATAAAATGTAAGTTCCGGGACAAAGGTTATCAATAAAATAGCCTCCGGTTTGTAAAATCGCTCCATTGTACTGCCAATTATTCACTGAATTTACAATCAATGAATCTGAAACATAAGCGCTTCCATCACAAGTATTAGGGGAGGAAGTATTTTGGGTGATTAAAATTTGTTGTGCTTGATAAGCAAAACTCATTAAAAGCGTAGCAAGTAATAGTAATTTTTTCATTGTTTTTAAGTTTAATAATGCTAATTTACTTATTTATAACGATTTTCAATCTTAATTGGTTGCTTCCACTTATTTCAATCGTTTTAAACCTATTCTTTTTCTTGGGATGTCGACCTCTAAAACTTGAACCTCAAGATGTTGATGTAAACTTACTACCGTTGAGGGATCTTCCACATACGTTTCTGCTAGATTGGATTTGTGAATTAATCCATTTTCCTTGATGCCCAGATTTACGAATACGCCAAATGCAGTAATATTCGTGATGATACCGGGCAAAACCATGCCCACTTTTAAATCTTCGATTTGTTTAAGTCGCTCATCAAATTCGAACAACTTGGCATGTTTACGAGGGTCGCGTGTTGGTTTTTTTAATTCCGAAAGCACATCTTGAAAGGTATAAAGATCAACCTCAGGAAAATCGGTTGCATTTACTTGTTCCAAAACCTTTTGGTTGCCAATCAACTCCATGGTTGTAACCTTCATTTTTTTCGCCACACGCTCTACAAAAGGATAACTCTCTGGATGCACTGCAGAATTATCTAAAGGTTGAATTCCATCAGAAATTCTTAAAAATCCCGCTGCCTGTTCAAAGGCTTTTGCACCCAATCTTTTTACTTGTTTTAACTCTTCACGCTGATTGAAGCGTCCAATTTCATCACGATATTGTACGATATTTTCCGCGATTGACATCGACAAACCAGAAACATAAGCTAGCAAATAAGGACTCGCTGTATTTAGATTAACGCCTACTTTATTCACACAAGACACCACCACATCATCGAGCGTTTCTTTGAGTAAGGTTTGATTGACCTCGTGTTGATATTGTCCTACACCCACAGATTTCGGGTCAATTTTCACCAATTCAGCAAGGGGATCCATTAATCTTCGACCAATAGAAACAGCACCTCGAACAGTCACATCGTAATCGGGAAACTCTTTTCGTGCCACTGAAGAAGCGGAGTAGATAGATGCACCATCCTCACGAACGATGTACACCTCAATTTCTTTGGAAAATCGAACATGTTTGATGAATCGTTCGGTTTCACGGCCAGCAGTTCCATCCCCAATGGCAATAGCATCAATTTTATACGCTTCGACTAATTGCGCAATTTTTGACAAGGCTTGCTTTTCTTCTTTTTGCGGAGGATGCGGATAAATAGTAGTATTAGTGAGTAAATTCCCAAATTCATCCAAGCATACCACCTTACACCCTGTTCGGAATCCAGGATCAATCGCTAGTATTCGCTTGGCACCTAAAGGCGAAGCCAAGAGTAATTGACTTAAATTTTTCGCAAATATTTTAACCGCTTCAAGATCTGCCTTTTCTTTGGCTTCATTTAAAACTTCATTTTCTAAAGAAGGAACCATTAATCTTTTGTAACCATCTTTCACTGCCTCAGCAACTAATTGACCATCTGCGCCATTCGTTTTCACAAAATAACGATTTAAAATTTCTAAGGATTGTTCCTCATCAGGAACCATCTTTAACTGCAAAATTCCCTCTCGATGTCCACGATGAATGGCTAAAAAACGATGAGAAGCGCAACGGTACAGGGGTTCATTAAAGTCGAAATAATCTTTATATTTTTCACCTTCTTCTCCCTTCCCTTTCACCAATTTTGTTTTTAAAATTCCTTGTCGCTGAAACTGTGTTCTTAGACGAGCGCGCATGGATGCATTTTCATTTACCCATTCGGAAATGATATCCTTTGCTCCCTGAAGTGCCATTTCCTCATCTTCAACTTCGCCTTTCACAAAACTACTAGCCGATCGATAGACGTCAACATTTCGTTGTGACATGATAATTTTCGCTAAAGGTTCTAATCCTAATTTCTTTGCCTTTTCTCCTCGCGTAAGTCTCTTTTGTTTATAGGGTAAATAGATGTCCTCGAGAAGGGTCAAATCAAAGGTGAGCTTTATTTTTTCAGCAAGTTCATCTGTCAATTTTGCTTGCTCTTGTATTGCGTTAAGGATCGTGTTTTGTCGCTGAATGATTTCATGATATTTCCTCTGAAGGTCTCGTATAAGTGCAATTTCAACCTCATCTAAGGCTCCAGTCATTTCTTTACGATAGCGTGCAATGAATGGAATCGTAGCGCCTTCATTCAATAGGTTTAGGGTATTTAAAATTTGTTTTTCCGAGAAAGAAGTTCCTTTCTTGATGTAATCATGAATTTCCATGGATGTTAAAATTTATGCAAGAATAGCAAGAAATTTTGTCAATTTGAATGGATTTAACTACTTTAGTTTATGCAAAAATCCAAAACGATTCTTTTTAGTATTTTTTTGTTGATGTTGTTTTCCTTAACCAACGAAATGCCATATAGCGAAGTTGGATTAGCAAGCTATTACTCTTCTAAATTTGAAGGAAAAAGAACAGCTTCAGGTATTGTTTTCAGACAAGATAGCTTGACTTGCGCGCACAAACATTTGAAATTTGGATCTGTACTTAAAGTAGTCAATTTAAAAAATGATTCTACTATATTTGTCACCGTGAATGATCGACTCAGTAAAAAATCAAAGTTTATCATAGACGTTTCCCTGAGGGGGGCAAAACAATTAAATTTTGTGCGACAGGGGATGACAAAAGTACAAATCGAAGAAATAACAAAATAATTTTTACAGATGAAAAAAATAATTTTTACAGGAGTAACCGGATTATTATTAGTTGCTTGTAAACCTACAACAGTTGAAGCGGTTAAAGAAGATAAAAAAGAGGTGACAGAAGCTGCAGTGGAATTTCCAAACGCTACTGTTGCTGAAGGAAGTACGTTATACATTGAAAATTGTGGTTCTTGTCACAAGTTAAAGCCGATAAAAAATTACACGACGGAACAATGGGCGAAAATTGTTCCTCCGATGGCGAAAAAAGCAAAAATTGATAGCGAAAAAGAAGCTAAAATATTGGCTTATGTAACATGGCAAACCCAAAATTAATTTGGGGATGCTGTATTCGATTTTTAAAGACTTAAAAATAATTGATTTATCAACGGTTTTAGCAGGTCCTTCGGTAGCAACTTTTTTCGCAGAACTCGGTGCTGATGTTATAAAGATTGAAAACAAATTGGCACCTGATGTCACGAGGACATGGAAAATCCCTGGAGAAAAAGGGGAAATTTCCGCCTATTTTTCGAGTGTGAATTACAAGAAAAAATACATTTCTTTAAATTTAAAGATTGAAACCGATCGAAAAGAACTGTATGACCTAGTGAGAAATGCTGATGTGGTGATTTCAAATTTCAAAGCGAAAGATGAACAGAAACTTGGTGTTACGGATGAACTTCTTGCTGAAATTAATCCAAAAATTATTCATGCAAAAATCAACGGCTTTGGTGAACATTCCGATCGTATTGCCTATGATTTAATCCTTCAAGCTGAAACTGGATTTATGAGCATGAATGGCGAACCAAATGGTTTACCGACAAAAATGCCACTTGCTTTTATTGATATTTTAGCCGGACACCAATTAAAAGAAGCCATACTTTTGGCCTATATACAACGGTTAAAATCGAACAAAGGAAGTAACGTCAGCGTATCTTTATATGATGCTGCTGTTTGCAGTTTGTCCAATCAAGCTTCTAATTATTTGATGAGTAATCACGTCCCAAAGCGACAAGGGAGTTTGCATCCAAACATTGCTCCATATGGTGAATTATTCGAAACTATTGATCAAAAACACATCACTTTTGCGATTGGTAGCAATACCCACTTTGAAAAACTATGCACTGTTCTCCAATTAGAAGCGTTAGTCGATAATCCAGATTATGCGGATAATACCCATCGCGTAAAAAATAGAAAAGTTTTATTTGAATTGATTCAAGAAAAAGTGAAACAATGGAAAAGCGATGACCTTATCGAAACGTGTATTTCAAATTTTATACCAGCTGGAAAAGTGAAAGCACTTGATGAAGTATTCAGAGATGAACAGGCACAAAGGCTCATTGAGGAGGAAATTATCGAACATGAACTTACAAAACGCGTTAGCTCAATTGCATTTCAATGGCATTAGAAATTAGAAGGCCCATCAATGAACACGAATGGAATGCCTATTATTCCCTAAGGTATGAGGTTTTACGAGCACCACTTGGACAACCACTTGGCAGTGAACGCAACGAAGGGGATGCAACGGGTATACATTTTGCCCTTTACGAAGATGACATATTAAAAGCAATTGCAAGATTAGATCTTCAAGATCAACAAATAGCTCAAGTAAGATTCGTAGCTGTAGACCAAGAATGTCAAGGTAAAGGTTTTGGGTTAAAAATCATGCAGGCTACTGAAGTAAAAGCAAAAGAAATGGGTATTCAAAAAATGATTTTGCATGCGAGGGATTACGCAGTGGAATTTTACATCAAACAAGGCTATCAAAATTTAGGTGCATCCTATAAGCTATTCGATGTGCTGCAACACTATTTGATGGAAAAAAATCTTTAATTTTTTGTTTTCTTCAAACGATCTTCAATTTTTTTAGTCACTAAATTAAACAATAACTTCGCGTCTTTTTCATTCAATTTAGCTCCAAAGCGGATAACCTTCCCTAAATATTCAAATGAAATTCGTTCATTCCCTTTCATCCAAGGGGCAGCCTCCCATGCCGACATGAACGAATGAGACTCTGGAACATCCAACTTTATATTTTTGATGTTTTCAACTAAAAATTGTTTTGCTTTTCCATACCCCTTGATGGATCGCTTAACAGAAAGAGAAGCCTCATCGATTTTGATAAGTTCTTTTCCCCAAACCATCCATAAATAGCTACGAGTTACGCGTTGAGCGTAGTATATCCAAAATGCAGCGAAAATCATGATAATGATCAATTCTTGTTGGGTCAATTTCATTGAAAAATAACTCCATACCACTGCAGCACCAACCACATACCACATCATCAACCAAGCCAACATGAGTGGTTTAAACCAATTTAATTTTTCAGGTAAAATCACAATCGTTAAACGCGATTTTTCATCTTTGAAACTGATTCTATTGCCTATCCACTTCATCATTTTAATTTAATTTAATTCAGGGGTGCCCCTTCTTGTATTTTTATCACACGAGCTAATTTTTCCAAAATAGTTTGATGTCTTTTCACAAAGGGATTGGTTTCATCCCAAACATAACCTGCTAAAACGGAACATATTTGTTTCTTAAATTCAGGGTTACTATCTTTCGAGAAGAAAATGGTACCTAAAGTGCCATCATACCAAGCATGGACATAAGATCGGAATACATTAATTCCAGATTTTAACACTTCCGCATATTGCTTTTCCCAATCCACGATTTGACCATTCAATTGTTGATCAACCAATTCTGCCGCCTTATAACCAGATGAAATGGCCAAGGTGACCCCTGAACTGAAGATTGGATCTAAAAATTCAGTGCTATTTCCACATAACACAAAACCATCTCCATACAATTGATCTACAGAAACGGCATAATTGGTAATTGTTCTGTTTTCAAAAATGAATTTTGATGACTTAAATCGATCTGCTAATCCAGGAAATTGATAAACCATTTCTCTAAATTTTTCACCGTCGTTTTTTTCAAATTCTTCAATCAATTCTGTATCACCAACAACACCAACAGATGCTGTTTGATCTGAGAAAGGAATTGACCAAATCCAAGCTTTATTATCGTTAAAGGCGTGAACAAAAATATTTTGCGCTGCCTTATTGCTACGATTTTGATCTTCAATATGGCAAAAAATGGCACTTCTTGGCGGAGTATTTACGGGCTTATCCAAATGAAATAGTCTTGGTAAAACTCGTCCATATCCAGATGCATCCATAATGAATTTTGCAGCGATGCAATGCGTTTGATTTTGGTATTGAAAAGTGACCTCTTGAACAGCACTGCTATTTTTTACGGCTTTTACCTCCGCCTCAAAAAACACATCAACCCCTTCCCTCTTAGCAACTTCATCAATCAATGCTTTATCAAAATCTGCTCTTTTTACTTGGTAGGTATAATCCCACCCTTCTGTATAGCGATCTTCAAATAAAAATGCACATACTTCATTTTGGTGATAGAAGGTTACACCTGTTTTTAATTGAAACTTTTGCTCGTGAACGGTCTCTACTAAATCAACCTTTTCTAAATAATCCATGCAATGTGGCAACAAACTTTCTCCGATGACGAAACGTGGAAACTTCATTTTCTCCAATACTAACACAGTTTTACCTTGCTTCTGTAAATATGCAGCCGCAACAGATCCTGCAGGGCCAGCACCAATAATAATTACGTCATACGTTGCTTTCACGGCATGTCATTTATTTCATTAATCACTTCTTCTCTATCTATAAAATGAAAAGCGGTAACAAAACCACTTATGGTTGCACCCAATATCCCATGAAAAACGGTGTTTTGTCCTGTTAAAAATAGATTTGGCAATTTTGTTCTAGCTTGAATATTTGTCTCCAAAGG
>JALRIV010000038.1 GCA_023255275.1 Crocinitomicaceae bacterium
CTCTTGCTTTAAATCTACAGGAGCTTTTGTCCAAGCTGGATGTGGGTTATTCACCTGATTCTCCACTTCAACGGCAACACGTTTTACATTACCTTTATCATCTTTCTCTCCTTCAGGAGAATCAATGTATTCAGTTTTTGTTCCAAAGATTACCGGTACAGGAAGGAATTTACAATATTTATCTAAAATACCTTGTAAACGTCCTTTTTCTAAAAACTCAGCATTTTCCTCAGATACATATAAAATAATGTCCGTACCACGCTCTGCTTTATCAATTTCAGAAAGGGTGTACTCAGGTGATCCGTTACTTTCCCATTGCACAGCTGTCGATCCCTCGTGTCTTGACAACGACTGAATTTGTACTTTTTCCGCAACCATGAATGCAGAATAAAATCCTAAACCGAAATGTCCAATAATTTGCTCAGCGCCTTCTTTTCCCTCGTATTGTTTTACGAATTCTTCTGCTCCTGAAAAGGCAATTTGATTAATGTATTTATCGATTTCATCGGCATTCATACCAATTCCTCGATCGCGAATGGTAATGGTTTTTGCCTCCTTATTAAGAATTACTTCGACTTTTAAATCACCTAATTCTCCTTTGTACTCCCCATTTGAAGAAAGTACTTTTAATTTTTGAGATGCGTCCACAGCATTTGAAACTAATTCCCTAAGAAAGATCTCATGATCGGAATATAGAAACTTTTTAATAATTGGAAAGATATTCTCCGTTTGTACATTAATTTGACCTGTTTTCATATCTTATTTGAATTTTATTTTAGTTACAGTAAATTATTGACAAACCTTATGCCACTTGCTTAGAATATGACATAATGACATAAAAAAACCTCACACAAGTGAAATTATTTTATACATTTGTTGGAACAATAAAAATTCATGGTCTATTTCCTAATCCTATGCTTCTTTGCTATTCTTTATTTCAAAAGGAATGTTCACCATTTAGGATTAAGTAAATTTGATTTACCCTTTGCTTTTTTGGTAAAATGCCTTGCCGGTGTCGTGTTCATTTACGTTTATTTTGATTATTACGGAAAAGAATCATTATGTGCAGATTCCATTGCTTTTTTGAATCAAAGTAAAACCCTTCATGATGTCTTTTTTCAATCTCCAGTGGATTATTTGAAACTCCTAACTGGAATTGGTGAAAATCAAGAATTGGTCATGAAATACCTTAGCTCTACACACCATTGGGATGCGGGCAACTTAACATTAATCAACGACTCTAAAAATGTGTTACGTATCAATAGTTTGATTTATTTTCTATCAAATGGAAATGAATACGTGCACATTGTGGTCATTGCCTTTTTTTCTACCTTCAGTATTTACAACCTCTTCATCAGTTTTTACCAAGAAACCAAAATTCCTCAGCGATTATTTTTTTGGTTGCTCGTTCTTATTCCAAGCACATTGTTCTGGACCGCTGGAATTCTGAAGGAACCTTTTTTATTACTAGGTCTGAGTTTTTTCGTTCGTGCATTACTGTTCAAGGATTCAAAATTCAAAAAAATTCTATTTTTTAGTTCAGGTATCCTTTTACTACTTAGTTTTAAACCGTATGTTTTACTTTGTATTTTGCCTGCTCTTTTGTTTTATGGGCTTTCCAAACGAAAACATGAATTTAAAAAATCAATTTTGATACTATTCGCTTTAGCCAGTTTGCTATTCGGCATTCCGAAATCTCGGGATTACATTGTGCAACATTTATCCAGAAAGCAATTTGACTTCATCAACGTAGGTAAAGGAGGAATACATGCTGTAGCCGACACGTGTATTTATTATTTCATGCCTGAACAATTAACTAATCTAAAGATTTCGGACTCTAATACTGTAGTTTTGATTAGAAAAAGTCCTGCATACATTATTGAATTTGGAAGCAGTACCAATCCCATTTACACCGAATTAGTTCCTCAAAAAAATAAACACTGGAAAATTATCTACAATGGGGTTAAGGGAAATTCATACATAGAAACTACTTATATCAATAATTCCTTCCTTCAACTCCTCAAAAACATCCCAGAAGCCTTTATAAATAGCACGTTTAGACCATTCATCAACGACCCGGGTAAAAACATCAAATATTCGGCATTTTTTGAAGTCATCCTGCTCGTCATTGGATTCACCCTTACCCTTTTCTTTCGAACAGAATTAACTCCTCAGAAAATCAATCTCATAGTATCCATTTTTATTTTTTGTCTGTTACTTTCGCTGCTCATTGGATTTACGACCCCAGTAATTGGCGCTATTGTACGGTATCGAATCCCTGTTTACCTGGGTTATTTTTTCATCATGACTACACTATTTAACTATCCCAAATTCGTTGTTTTTTTAAGACAAATTCGACCGTCAAAATAGTCTTGAGTCAGTGTAGTTTTTTCTTATTTATATTTTTATACGTACAAAAGATTAAGTACTTTTGCGTAAAAAAAATAAAATGAGATTTTTAATTTTATTATCCACCCTTTTCATTAGTTTGTTAGGTTTTAATCAAACCATTAGCACCGATCCGATTTCAGGGTCATATTGTCAAGCAAATTCGATTGATGTTTCTTATACCGTCACGGGTGTTTTTTCTGCAGGTAACTCTTTTGTGTTGCAAATGTCTGATGAATTTGGAGATTTTACCACCCCTACTGATATCGGTATCTTATATGAAACCACGAGTGGTGTAATTACAGGAACGATTCCAAATGGAATCACAGGTTCAACCAACTATCGATTTCGAGTTATTTCTTCGATGCCTATAATTATTGGTACAGATAATGGCCCTGGAGTAACGCTTTTAGGAACCCAAACTTCACCCAATGATATTGGAATCAATGAATGGAAAGTATTTTGCTATAGCGGCTACAATTTGAGTATCGCTTCACTACCGTATCTTGGGTATTACGTCGACAATAATTTGAATGTGAACACGAGCACCTTTTGGCCAGTCAATGAATCACCAAGTTCTGCTGCAAATTATTCCGGTTGTGATGTGCCTTACGACAATCATACGTTACAATTCAAACGTCATGGATTCCCCTGTGGATATTACACCTTAAATATCAGTGCATTAGATAATAATTCCGGAAAACTAATCATCAACGGAACTCAGGTTTGGGCAAGTCCAACAGCACTTGGTAATGTTTGGTCAGGATTTTTAGGATCAAATTCAGAGGTGGAATTGATTTATAGAGAATCAACAGGAAATTCTAGGGCGATATTTTCGCTGAACACTACTCCTTTTCCAATACTTAATACAAGTCTGGACGCTTGTGTCAATGTGAATACTGACATCACTGCAAGTGGGGCCAATAACTACAGTTGGACACCTAGTCTATACGCTATTGGTTCTACAACCAATGCTGCTCTTTCAATTAACGCGCCTTCAACTGCTTCAGGAACTTCACAAATTTACACTGTTGCAACCTCAGATACTTCAGGATGTAGTGCTTCCAACTCAATTACGGTTAATTTTACAGATGCACCAAATACCAGCGTTACTCCAAGCGATGTAAATGTTTGTTTAGGCTCTAGTACAACCGCTATTGCAACAGGGGCAACCACTTATTCGTGGTCTCCTTCAACAGGAGTAAGTGATCCAAATGCGGCATCTGTTACCCTTTCTCCTTTAGTAAGCACAGTATATACCGTAACCGGAAGTTCATGCGGAACTACATCATCAGCTTTGATTTCTGTAAATGTAACAACCCCAATAGGAGACACTTCTCAATTTGGTGTAAACACCTGGAATGCCTATTGTTTCAATGGATCAGATTTAAATACGGCAAACACCAGTTATCAAGGTTATTACACCGATAACAATTTGTCTTTTTATTCAAACAACAGTTGGCCAATGGCAGAAACTCCCAGCAATGCTGCTAGCTACCAAGGCTGTCCAGTGAACCAAGATTACCACACCGTCATGTATAAACGAAAAGGATTCCCTTGTGGATATTACACCTTCAATGTTTCATTAATTGACAATGCAGCGAAACTTATTTTAGATGGAACCACTATTTGGGCAAGCCCTAATGCAGGAGGAAATGTATACAGTGGTTTTTTAGGACCGAATTCTGAAATTACTTTAATTTGGAGAGAAACAACCGGGAACAGTAGAGCGCGACTTACCCTAACCAATATTAATTACCCTTCTGTGGTATCGAATAACATTTCCATTTGTCAAGGTGCATCCGCAACCCTCGAAGCTTTTAATGGGATTAACTATCAATGGGTAAATAATTTCAATTACACAACAGGTCCATACAATACGAATACCTTATTGGTTTCACCTCCAATTGGAGCACCAAATTCAACGCAATATTACTATGTCAAAGCGACTGATCCGGTAACAGGCTGTTCTGATTCTACGCGAATCACTGTGAGAATTAATCCTACTTTTACCATGACTGTTTCGCCAGCAACCGGCAACACTTGCACCAATGGATTTGTGAACGCAACAGCATCAGGAGCATCTAGCTACACTTGGAGCCCAATGACAGGTGTTACTCTTAATACAAGTCTTGGAAATAGTGTTACGTTAGATCCATCAACCACCACCATTTACACGGTTACAGGATCAAATGGTTGTTCTAGCGTCAGTAAAACAGTAACCATTACCGTGCCGTCCGCTGTGGGTGATACTTCACAATATGGAAATAATCTTTGGAATGTATATGCTTATAATGGAACTAATCCTGACTTAAATCAGGATGTATACAAAGGGTTTTACACCGTAAATTCTCTTTCCTTTGATTCTGAAGACAGTTGGGCTATTAATACTACTCCAAGTAACGCTCCAGGATATCAAGGATGCAATGTTTCAGCCAACAATCATAGTGTAATCTATCGAAGACAAGGTTTTCCATGTGGATATTATCAAATTGGTGTAATTGGCTCCGGAAACAATATCGGTTATGACAATACGGCAACTCTAAAAATTGATGGGGTGACGGTTTGGTCAAGTCCTACAACACCGCTTAATAATGTTTGGCAAGGATTTTTGGGACCTAATTCCAAAATAGATTTTAAATGGATCGAATTGACCGGAAATAGTTTCGGTCGATTACTTTTCACGCCGATTGCCTATCCTATAGCCTCTGCTGATGTTAGCATTACGGATGGATCTTCAACCGTACTGACCGCAAGTAGTCCAGGAGTCCTAAACTGGAATTACAACACTACCTTTGCAAGTGGCCCTTACAACACAAATTCAATAACCGTTGTTGTTCCAATAGGTACGCCATCACAAACACAAACCTATACGGTTTCAACTTTTGATCCTACCACCAACTGCACGGTTTCTGCAACGATTAATGTGAACATCAATGGCACAACCCCTTTACCCGTTGAATTGATCGCCATTCATTCAAATTGCGTTTCCAATCAAACTCGAGTGAATTTTGCCACTGCAAGTGAACGAAACAATGATTATTTCTTGATTTCATTAAGTGAAGATGGTAATACATTTATGCCCTATCACTTCGTTAAAGGAGCTGGAAATTCGACTAGTTTATTGGAATATGAATTACTTTTAAATCCTGAAATTGTAGCAAGCACCCCCTATTTACAGTTGAGCCAATTTGATTTTGACGGAAAACAAACCATTTTCGAAACCATTCGTCTAGAGCATTGCTCCGTGAACTCAACCAAAGATTTAATCATTTATCCTAATCCTGCGGTCGATAACATCATGATTTTATTTGAAGAAGCATCATTAGAGGATTATCAAATTGAAATTTACACCCTAAATGGCAAGTTGGTTTACCATACCGCTGAATTTCAAAAAGAAATCGATGTAAAACATTTAGAAAATGGAGTTTACTTGATCTCACTGACGAACTCCAAAGAAAAATTAACCGGAAAATTCATTAAACAATAAGCATTCATCAAGCGACAGAAATGTCGCTTTTTTTATACCTTTATTGAAAAAAATCAATGGATAAGTATATCATCATCACAGGAGCAACCTCTGGAATTGGAAAAGCCACCGCCATTCAATTAGCTGAAAAGGGATATCATTTAATCTTAACTGGAAGACGAAAGGAACGCTTAGATCAAATTAAACTAGATTTAGAAAAGTTCCCCATTAAAGTCATTACACTTGCTTTTGACGTAAGGGATTTCGAAGCTTGTCAACATGCATTTTCTTCCTTAGATGAACAAATACTGTATAACATTTATGGCTTGATCAATAACGCAGGATTAGCTGTTGGCAGAGACACCATTGACGTGGGTGAATTGGAGGATTGGAATCGGATGATTGACACCAACGTAAAGGGTTTACTGCATGTTTCAAAATTGATTATTCCTTATATGAAAGCCAATCTTGATGGTCATATAATCAACATTGCAAGTATTGCAGGTAAGGAGGTTTACCCCTCCGGAAATGTCTATTGCGCATCAAAAGCTGCGGTAGACTCACTATCCAAAGCCATGAGAATAGATTTATTACCGTACCAAATTAAAGTAACCAATATTGCACCAGGAGCTATTGAAACAGAATTTTCCATTGTTCGCTTTAAAGGAAATGAAGCGACCGCCAAAAGTGTCTATGAAGGGTTCCATCCTTTGCTCCCAGAAGACATCGCCCAAACCATTGAATATGTATTAGGACTCCCTGCTCATGTCAACATCAATGACTTAACCATTATGCCAACGGCGCAAGCAACAGGAACGATTTTTCACAAAAAATAAAGCCCTCCAAAAAGGAAGGCTTTTCATGGTTGAATTGATATTTTTTAACTTTCTTTTTCTGGTAGAACTGAACCACTGATGGTTAAAATAATAGGTTCGCCAACGTTGGAAGTGATGGTTATGGTTTTCTTGAAACTTCCTACACGCTTCGTATCGTATTTTACAGAAATTTTAGATTTTTTACCTGGTTTAATTGGTTCTTCAGGTTTGTTCGCTGTGGTGCACCCACAACTCGTTTGAACTCCTTGAATAATCGCAGGAGTTTTTGAATTGTTTTTAAACTCAAATTCAAACAAATCATCTGTTCCATATGGAATATTTTCTCTGACAATTTCCATTTTTGTGAAAACCAATCCTTTACTTGATTTTTTAGCTTTGGTTTCTTTTTTTACTGTTTTAGTTTCTTGCGCTTTCTCTTGGGCAAAAAAACCAACACTCATCATTAAGACAAATAGGGTAATGATATTTTTCATAATCTTTAGTTTATAAAGCAAGAATACAAATTAATCTTCAATTCAATTAAAATTTAACAAAAAAATAAAGATTACTTTTTAAAGTAGGAATCCAAGACCTTAATGATGGATGGAAAGGTGCAAGCATAAACACGATCCAATTGCTCTTTATTCAGCCATTCCACTTGATCTATTCCTTCCTCCAATTGGGGAATCAATGGCTCATCTCCATGATAAGTCATTGTATACCAATAATTGGTTTTAAAATGCCATTTTTCTTTAAAGAAATAACAATGATAGGTCAACACAATCAATGAACCCAATTCAAGATGATGAATTCCACATTCCTCTTCAACTTCACGAAGGGCAGTTTCTTCAGGTACTTCACCCGCTTCCATTTTGCCCTTGGGTAAGTCCCAATAACCATTTCGATGAATAAACAAAAATTCATCTTTTTTTCGTACTACTCCCCCTGCTGCTATAACCTTTTTAAAGTTGCGAAACAATCGATCGAAATCAGATTGAAGCATGTTTTTTTCTGAAATCACAAAAAGAACTTCCTGTTCATGTTTTTTCAAGTAATTTAACCCTTGAATATCAATAGTATCCCAATCTCCTGCGGATACCGAATTTACTAAATTTTGTTTTTTTTCGTTTTCAGTAAAAACAAGTAGTGTATTTTCAATAAAAACTTCATAAATTTGCACCATGATAATCAATAATGATAGAGCGCTAAAGGTAGCAGAATTTTTGTTACAAATCAAAGCGGTAAAATTACAACCGCAATCTCCTTTCACATGGGCCTCTGGATGGAAATCTCCGATTTACTGTGATAACCGTATCACTTTATCCTTCCCAAAAATTAGAACTTTTATCAGACAAGGCTATTCGCAATCCATTCTTGAGTGTTATGGAAAACCCGATGTCATTGCAGGTGTAGCAACAGGTGGAATTGCACAAGGAGCCTTAGTCGCAGAAGAATTAGGTTTGCCGTTCATTTATGTGAGAAGTTCTGCCAAAGGTCATGGAATGGAAAACATGATTGAGGGCTATTATGAAAAAGGTCAAAAAGTAGTTGTTATTGAGGATTTAATTTCAACTGGTGGAAGCAGTTTAAAAGCAGTTGAAGATTTAAGAGCAGCAGGTTTAGAAGTTAAAGGTTTAGTTGCCGCGTTTACCTATGGATTTAAAGAAGCAGAAGAAAACTTTAAAAAACACAATTGCCCTTTTGTAGTGCTTTCAAATTATGACTTTTTAATTGAAACGGCTATTAAAAACAATTATATTGTCGAAAGTGATTTAGCATCATTAACCGATTGGAAAGAAAATCCTTCAAAATGGAATAGCATATGATGGAAATGAAAAGCGAAACAGTAAGTGTTCAAACGAATGCTCAGGATATTATTGCATTTTTATCAGATGCAAATAATCTCTTTCACATCTTGCCTCAAGATAAAATTTCAGATTGGCAAGCAGATGAAGCTAAATGTTCCTTTAAAGTACAAGGGGGAATTACCATCTCTTTAATTCAAGATGGTCATAATGGATCTAACGAATTGTATTTGAAATCAGGTGAAAAATCACCATTTCCCTTTAAATTAATAGTACACTTAAATCAAATTCAAGATGGAACCACCGAAGGGTATATTGAATTCAATGGTGAAGTAAATCTATTTTTAAAAATGATGGTTGAAAAACCATTGTCGGCTTTATTTAATTACATGTCTGTTCAACTGAAGAAACATTACGAGGTCAAATAAACGCGATTTCTTTGATGTCGAATTCTTGAAATTCTTCTTCAATTTTAAGGTTTAATTTGCCGTTTTCCAATACATTGACGATTTCTCCAACAACTTGTTTGCCATCTATTAAATAAAGGTGGGGTTGACGAAACCGATACAATGCGTTTAGGTACTCCCTGTTCATTTCATCCCAAAGTTGATATTGAATGGAATTCCATCTCCGATTGAACCCTTGCATCAAACCGAAAATAACTTCATCAATCGATGTATGTCGTTGTAATTCCTTTTTTATAGACGTTGCCGATAATCCTCCGAAATCTATTTGATTCACATTCAACCCGATACCGATAATGACACTTTTTACCTGTTCTTTTACTAATTGACTTTCAATAAGCACCCCTGCAATTTTAGTATCTTTGACATAAATATCATTTGGCCATTTGATGGTCGCATCTATTCCGATTACTTTTAAATAGTCAAAAATGACCAAAGCTGTCCACTTACTTAGATAAAACTGATGATTTACTGACAAATTGTCAAGCTTTAAAAATAGCGACATCGTTAGGTTTAAACCTGGAGAAGAATGCCATTCTGCACCTCTTTGCCCTCTTCCGGAAGTTTGTTCTTGCGTTACGATCAGTTGACCATGTGACACAAGTCCGTTTTTCAACAAATTGGCAGTATAATTGTTAGTAGAATCAATAGAATCTAAATGTGTTATTTTTGAACCAATCAAAAAATTCATGTTATATGTGGGATATTATACTCAAAGAAAATAAAATAAACTTAGATTTGTAACTTATAAATTAGAAAAGTGAATAAAAATAAAAAAGATTCAGCAAAACTTTGCGACGCAATCGTGGAGGGAATGCAAGAAAATAAGGCTCAAGACATTGTCGTTCTTGACCTGCAAGGTATTGAAAATGCAGTTTGTGATTACTTTGTCATTTGCAGCGGTGAATCTTCTACTCAAGTAGATGGTATTGCGAATTCCGTATCACGATACACGCGAACCCATTTAAAAGAAAAACCTTGGCATATCGAAGGAAAACAAAAAAGCGAATGGATTTTAATGGATTATGTCAACGTAGTGGCACATATCTTTTACAAAGATGCTCGTCCATTTTACGACATCGAAGACTTATGGGCTGATGCCAAACGAAAAGATATTCCTAATTTAAACTAGTTAAAAATGTCAGAACAAGGAAAGAAAAAAAATCAATTTTCTATTTATTGGATTTATGGAATCATTGCGGTAACGATAATCGTTTTGCAATTATATGTTTCTACAGGGTCAAAAGTTACGGTAAAATATCCTTCTACCTTCTTTTACATGGCAGAACAAGGTTATGTTTATGATGTTTCATTAGTAAACAAGGTGCGAATTGATTTTAAAATCAACGAAAAAGGAATTGAATACGCAAAAAACAGCTCCGATACACAGCTTTCAAAAATAAAAGATGCGGTAACTAAATCCAATGCTCCAAAAACCATTGTCTACCAATTTGATGTAGTAGATGCGGGAAATTTTGAAACTCAATTGAATGAATTGAACCAGCAGTTAAAATTGGAAGGGAAACCATCTATTCAAATGGATTCTAAAGAAGAAATTAATTATTTTGCCAATATTATCAGTTTCCTGCTACCTATCGTAATTCTAATCGTCATTTGGATGTTTGTCATGCGCAGAATGTCAGGTGGTGGCGGTGGTGGCGGTGGCCAAATCTTCAACATTGGAAAGTCAAAAGCTCAAGTTTACGAAAAAGGTAAAACGACAAATGTAACATTTAAAGATGTCGCAGGATTGCAAGGTGCAAAAGAAGAGATTGTGGAGATTGTTGACTTTTTAAAAACTCCTAAAAAATACACGGAATTAGGTGCTAAAATCCCTAAAGGCGCTTTATTAGTAGGACCTCCAGGAACAGGTAAAACTTTGTTGGCAAAAGCGGTAGCAGGTGAAGCAAAGGTTCCTTTCTTCTCGTTATCAGGCTCTGATTTCGTTGAAATGTTCGTTGGAGTTGGTGCAAGTCGTGTTCGTGATTTGTTCAAACAAGCAAAAGAAAAAGCGCCGTCCATTATTTTTATTGATGAAATTGATGCGATTGGAAGGGCTCGTGGTAAAAACAACGGATTCAGTTCCAATGATGAAAGAGAAAATACCCTTAACCAGTTATTGACTGAAATGGACGGGTTTGGTACCAATTCAGGGGTAATTATTCTAGCCGCAACCAACCGTGCGGATGTATTGGATAGTGCGCTAATGCGAGCAGGTCGTTTTGATCGTCAGATTTATGTCGACATGCCCGATATCAATGAGCGTAAAGAAATCTTCCAAGTTCATTTGAAACCTTTAAAATTGGACAAAGAAATGGATATCGATTTCCTTTCAAAACAAACTCCTGGGTTCTCAGGTGCAGATATCGCTAACTTGTGTAACGAAGCGGCTCTTATTGCTGCTAGAAAAGGAAAGCCAGCAGTTGAAAAACAAGATTTCTTGGATGCCGTAGATCGAATTGTTGGTGGACTTGAAAAGAAAAATAAAATTATCACGAAAGAAGAAAAGAAAGCCATAGCTTTTCACGAGGCAGGTCACGCTACTATCTCTTGGTTGTTAGAATACGCTTCACCTTTGGTAAAAGTAACTATTGTGCCTAGAGGACAATCATTAGGAGCAGCATGGTATTTGCCAGAAGAAAGAAGTTTGACGACTACCGAGCAAATTCTGGATGAAATGTGTTCCGCATTGGGTGGTAGAGCAGCGGAGCGTTTGATTTTTGATAAAATTAGTACGGGGGCTTTAAGTGATCTTGAAAAAGTTACTAAACAAGCCTACGCCATGGTTTCTATTTATGGATTGAATGAACGAGTGGGTAATATTTCTTTCTACGATTCGCAAGGAAGAGATTCGTTCACAAAACCATATTCGGATGATACTGCTCGAGTTATTGATGAAGAAGTAAAGAAATTAGTCGAAGAACAATACCAAAGAGCACTGAGTTTACTTGCAGAAAACAAAGACAAATTGTCCCTGTTGGCTGAAAAACTACTCGCTAAAGAAGTCATTTTTAAAGACGATTTGATTGAAATCTTTGGAAAAAGACCTTGGGATGTAGAAGAAATTACTCCAACGGAAGTGGCTTCTGCAGAAACTGAAGTTCCAAACACTGAGGAAAATGCACCTCAAGAAGAGTCTTCAACTCAAAATGATCCTGATCAAGTAAATCATTAATCATACATCTAAAACAAGAAGTTTCGGCAAATCGTCGAAACTTTTTTGTTTTTTATGACAATTAAAAATTAAATAACTTAATTTTGTCAAATGAATAATATTTTGATTAGAACATTAAGTGGTTCAGTTTTTATTGCTGTTATCATCACAGCTGTTCTTTTTGGTAACTTCATACAACTTGCGATCTTCACCATTTTTACCCTGTTGGGAATTTTTGAGTTCGTGCAATTCTTTAAAAATGATGATCAAATAAATCCCTCTCTGCTTGGTGCAATAGCGTTCAATGTGAATATAATCTTTTTAGCTGTACTCGCCATGATATTTCAAGAAGGTGTATTTCTTTTACTCAATATCCCTATTTTCTTCTTATTATTTATTGTTGAGATGTATCGACAAAAAGGAAATCCTATTCTAAATATGGGAATCCTTTTATTGAGTACCTTTTACATTACCATACCTTTATTACTTTTATCAGTCATCTCCTTCATGACGGGAGACGCAGCATTATTGATTCTAGGAATGTTTGTTTTAATTTGGACCAATGATACGTTTGCGTTCTTAAGTGGTAAATTTTTCGGAAAAACGAAACTCATTGAACGAATTTCACCAAAAAAAACCTGGGAAGGCACTATTGGAGGAATCATTCTTACGGGTCTAATGGCTTTTAGTTTTGCATTACTTTTCGATGAAACCCATAAAATGTTTTGGATGGTATCGGCTATTTTACTTTCCATTTGTGCTATTTTTGGAGATCTACTCGAATCACTTATGAAAAGAACCGTGAATGTAAAAGATTCAGGTAACATCATGCCAGGACATGGAGGTATTTTGGATCGCTTTGACGCGACCTTATTAGCCGTTCCTTTTTATTTTATTTGGATATTAATTTATTTTCAATCATGAAACTACACAGAGAAGGTTATCTAATTATTTTAATTGGATTTATAATTTTAGGCTTAATTGAATTAGGAGCATATTGGTTATATCTAAAAACAGATTGGCTGTGGTTATTTATACTATTAAGTCTAGGCGTTTTAACGATGTTCTACCTAGTTGTTCAGTTCTTCAGAATACCGAAACGCGATTACTCTTTTGAGGTAAATGATATTTTATGTCCTGCTGATGGGAAAGTAGTAGTCATTGAAGAAGTCGAAGAAACAGAATATTTTAAAGATCGTCGTATTCAAATTTCCATTTTTATGTCACCGCTAAATGTGCATGCAAATTACAATCCTATTTCAGGTGTTGTTAAATATGTAAAATACCACAAAGGATTATTTTTAGTTGCTTGGCATCCTAAATCATCAACGGATAATGAGCGGACTACAATGGTCATTGAACATGAAAATGGATCAGAAGTTTTATTTAGACAAATTGCTGGTGCTGTTGCCAGACGTATTTGTTATTATATTCAAAAAGATCAACAAGTTAAAGCAGGTGAAGAATTTGGTTTCATCAAATTTGGATCTAGAATTGACCTCTTTTTACCGCTTAATTCTAAAATTAATGTTAAAATTGGTGATATTGTGAAGGCAAAACAGACAAAAATTGGAGAAATTTTGTAACTTTATATAAATTAAATTTAAAAACTATGAAAAAGCTATTAATTGGTATCGCAATTTTCGGTTTATCCGCAACATACGTTGGAGTTTCTTACGCTTCATCTAATACAAATGATAACACTGAAATCAAAAAAGACGACAAGAAAAAAAGAAGAAAGAAAAAAGCTTGTTGTGCAAAAGAACAAGAAGGTGCTAAAAAATGTACAACAGAGCAAAAAGCTTGTTGCACAAAAAAATAATAAAAAAACCGATGTTAAAGCATCGGTTTTTTTTTGAATTACATTGAAAACACTAATTTATGATCACGCCAACAGGACAATGATCAGATCCTTTAATTTCATTTAATATAAACGCTTCTTTTACGTTAGATAATAATTGTTTTGAAGCTAAAAAGTAATCAATTCTCCATCCAATATTACGCTCTCTAGCACCTGCTCGGTAACTCCACCAAGAGTATTTAACTTCGTTTGGATGCAGATAACGATAAGTATCCATCAAATCATTTTCATGAAAGTGATGCATTCCATCAATCTCTTCTTGCATATAACCAGCAGCTTTATTGTAATTTTCTTTTGGACGAGCCAAATCAATAGGTTGATGAGCTACATTAAAATCACCACAAACCAATACAGATTTTTTTAATTCCAATTGTTTAAGGTATTGACAAAAATCTAAGTCCCATTTTTGACGATACGGCAAACGGGCTAATTCACTTCCAGAATTTGGTACATAGACACATACTAAGAAGAAATTCGTGAATTCTAAGGTGGTAATTCTACCCTCTTGATCGTGTTCCTCAATTCCCATACCTAAAGAAACTGATAATGGCGCTATTTTAGTTAGAATTGCCGTACCCGAATAACCTTTACGAACCGATTCATTCCCATAAACCAGGTATTGATCCAATTCTTTGACTGCATCTTTAACTTGATCAACAGTCGATTTAGTTTCTTGTAAACATATAATATCAGCATCCAAGGAAGCCATGTCGCTTATAAAATCCTTTTTAGTAATCGCTCGAATACCATTAACATTAAATGAGATTATTTTCATTAAATATTTTTTTCTAAAGATAGTGATTTTTGATGTGGTCGAAATGATTTTCAGTCATTACTTGGCTGAGTAAACATAAATTTACAACATAAATTAAATTTTAATATAGCTGTATTGAGGAAAAAAAGGAATTTAAAACCTAAACTGCTATAAACAAAAAACCCTGACGATGCTGGGCATGTCAGGGTTTAAAAAGCGGCGTCGACTTACTCTC
>JALRIV010000039.1 GCA_023255275.1 Crocinitomicaceae bacterium
GGTGTTCCTGCACAAACCGTTTGAGGTGTTCCTGCATTGACCAATGGAATTGGGTTGACGGTTACTTGAACTGTACTCGTTGCAGAACATCCATTCAAAGTCGCTGTCGCGGTATAGGTTGTGGTGGCTGCAGGTGTAAAGGCTACACCTTGAGTCACCCCATTGTTCCAGGTAAAGGTTGAACCTGCAGTCCCTGTTGCCGTTAAAGTCACTGGCGTGCCTGCACAAACCGTTTGAGGCGTGCCTGCATTGATAGTTGGAACAGGGTTGACAGTCACTTGAACTTGACTCGTAGCGGTACATCCATTCAAGGTGGCTGTTGCAGTATAGGTTGTGGTGGTTGCTGGCGTGAAAGCAACTCCTTGCGTTACACCATTATTCCATGTAAAAGTTGATCCAGTCGTTCCAGTAGCCGTTAAGGTCACTGGTGCGCCGGTACAAATCGTTTGAGGGACGCCAGCATTCACCGTAGGGATTGGGTTTACAGTTACTTGCACAGTGCTCGTTGCCGAACATCCATTCAAAGTCGCTGTCGCAGTATAAGTTGCGGTGGCTGATGGGGTAAAAGCGACTCCTTGGGTCACCCCATTGTTCCACGTGATTGTTGCACCAGGTGTGGCAGTCGCGTTTAATGTTACTGAAGTGCCAGCACATACCGTTTGAGGTGAACCCGCATTCACCGTTGGAATTGGGTTAACCGTAACAGTAACAGGACTCGTTGCTGTGCATCCATTTAACGTAGCTGTAGCTGTATATGTAGTTGTTGATGACGGAGAAAAAGGAACACCTTGGGTAGCTCCGTTGTTCCATGTAAAAGTTGATCCTGCTGTTCCAGTTGCTGTTAATGTTACTGGTGTTCCCGCACAAACCGTCTGTGGTGTTCCCGCATTCACCGTTGGAATAGGTTTTACAATTAACGTTTGCGTAGAGACATCGGTACATCCCACAGCGGAGGTAACCGTCTGAGAAATGATATAAGTACCTGGTGTAGAATACGTTTTTGTAGGAGGATTTTGAGTGCTATTTAAGGTAGTTCCATCCCCAAAATTCCAATTCCAGTTAGTAGCATAAACAGATGTGTTGTTAAAAGTCACTGTTGCCGGTCCACAGCTGGTAGAAGGTGATATCGTAAATTGTGAGGTTGGTGCCATCTCAAAAGTACCGCCCCATGCAAAATTAAAACCAACATTATTATTTGAATAATTGTCAATGATGATCAAATAAGTCCTTCCCGCAGTAACGGTAACAGGTGCACAAAATTCATTACACGCTGGACCTAAATTACTCTGTGGACAAGCACCACATGCAGAAGGGGATAAACCTATTGGAGCGCCAATTGAACTGGCAAAGTTGTAATTACATGCAACAGAGGTTGCAGATGCACAACCCGTTGTAATATCATACATTGCCCAGTCGTATTCAGTTGTTAAGTTATTAGGTGTGGCAGTCCATTGACATGTACCCGTTTGACCTACTGTAAATTTATAGTAAATTGGTCGCTGAAGCGCACTAAAGAAACAAGAAGGAGTAAAATTACCTGCATTATTTGGGAAAGTGGCTACTGAAAAGGAACTTTTGTCGCATAAATTGGTAGCTGTACCGCATGAATTGCCAGGAGCTGGAGGAGGTGTTGTTGAATTGACACACACTTGAAATCCGCCCTCTACTCCATTGTTTGATTCCACAGAAAACCATACTTGAACTCCAACTGCTGTTGACCAAGTAGTTGAAGCAGTTCCATTATTAGTTCCAGCCGTATTACAGATAGAGTAGGTTCCAGAACCACAAGCCGCAGTTGTGAACGTGATGGTTGCACGTTGAATCCCTCCCGCCGATGGTGTCACTGTTACCACATTTTGACTTCCCGTGGTTACATAAGTATACCACACCTCATTTCCGGGAGTACCCGTATCGCATGTATTGGTTGAATTATCGGATGTTGCACCCACTGTTGTTCCATTCACACACAACACTCCACTCGTCGGAATCGTTAATGCAGTTGCGTTTACACAATCATCATTAGCCACTTGTGCATGACTAAACGAGATCGTGAGAAAAATATAGAGAAAAAGTTTAATTGTTTTCATTTCCGATCTCTTTAGATGAATGATCAATTGCATGGTTTTTTGGATAAATCAAAAGGTAAACCTCCGTGCCAAGCGGATAGCGCACAACATCAGAATCATGTTGATGTGTTGCAATGATATCGCATAGATTGTTTGGAATATTCGGATTCATCCTACTTTTTAGAACAAATTGATATTGGTGTGCGAATTCTGGGCAATTCCAAGAGCTTGATTCATCTTTTTGTAATTGCTCTTGCGCAATAGACTGAAAAGAAAACAGCAGTAAAGCATTCAACAATAGAGTTTTAAAAGGCATAGCGTTCCGTTTTGTTTTTGTACTAAATTAACGTATTTAATTCAAATTGGTTGCTTTATTAGGAAAGATTTGTAACTTTAATTCACTCTAATAATCTCTAAAAAAATGACTATGAAAAAAAAACTACTGTGCTTAGGGCTACTGTTATCTTTGAACACTTTATTTGCCCAACAAAAATTAAATCAAAAAGTAGATGTAGAAATTATCAAAGGTAAAACGGTCTTAACCATTACTTCAGTTGGTCCTGATGGAAAGGAAAAGAAAGAAGTGTATAAAGGTGAGGAAGCCGAGCGAAAACTAGCAGAATTAGAAGGAGGAAATACGCCTAACAATAAACATGTCGAGGAAAAAGAAGAAGTCAAAATTGAAGTCATCGACGGGGTGAAAACCTTATCTATCATCAGGAACATTGAAGGCAAAGAAAGTGTTGAAAAATTTGAGGGAGAAGCGGCTGAGGCTAAAATGAAAGAGCTAGGTATTGAAGATAAAAAATCAAAAAAGAAAAAGAAAAAATAAGTCGATGAAAAAAACAATAAAATTCGCTATCCTTATCCTTGTACTATCAAGTTGCTCTGGCAAAGACGAACAGTTTTGTGCATGCATTAAAATAAGTGATGCGTTAAATCAAAAATCGAATCAAATTCTAACTGAAGGTCCAAATCAGCAGTTAGCTACTGAATTATCGAAACTAAAAAAATCGAAAGCAGATCAGTGTAAAGACTATCAAAACATGGGGGGTGAAGAAATGTTGGCGAAGAAAAAACATTGCCAATAACCTAAAAGGTGACCATTAAAAAAGCCAGTAGAAATTTCTACTGGCTTTTTCATGGAATATATTTACAGAATTATTTTACAATAACTCGTTCAACTGCTGAACCATTTTCATTAGAAACACGAACCATATAAATTCCTGTTCCATTTGCAGAAAGGTCAATTGTAGTTGTTCCGTTAGCTACTTTCGTTAAAACTACTTTTCCAGTTACATCCGTAACAGAAATGGTATTTGAAACATTATTTTCTGTAGAAACTGTTACTAAACCTGTAGAAGGATTAGGATAAACAGAAACTTTGATTTGAGCTAACTCAGAAATACTCGTGTAATCTGTTGTATTCATACGAACAACTGGAGCTTCAGAAAGACCATCTGTTCCAATTAAACTGATGATAGAAGGAGTTGCTGTAGAATTATCTACACCAAAAGTTAAACCTTCAGGTAAAAATCCAGAGAACATTACAGGAACCTCTTGATTCTCGAATGAACTTGCAGTCACTAAATACACTTTTCCAGCTTCAATAGTTACTGGTGTATTGAAATACAAACGAACTAATTTTCCGAAATCTGCAGTAACAATGTTATGCACATCTGTTTCAGCTAATAATACCGGATCAGTTCCAGATGCATCGTAAATTTTACCTTTTAATTCACGACCAATAAAATCAACTTGTGAAGAGGCTCCTACATTAGAAACACCTACCTCAATCGCTCCTGTAATTCCGTTAACAAATACCTCGAATAAGTTACCAATTTCTTGATCCCCTGAAATACTTGACCAACCATAGAAATCACCTGTTACTGAATTCACATTCCCTGTAAATGCATCTGTAGCAAATACATTGGTAGAAACTTCAAAAGGAAGTGTTTTGGTATCATCACCTGTATTTGTTAAGGTATTGTTTGATGATGTTGCGGTATACAAGAAATTATACGTTCCAGCTGTTGTAGGAACTGCATAAGGACCTGCATATACTAATGAATCTTGAGTAAATCCAGCAATACTTGAAACATTTGTAGTTCCAACAGCTCCAGGATTTGTAATGGTAACTGAAGCATCTTGTGCATTAGGTCCCATGTTTTTCACTTTAACACCAAAATCCATCGTTACAGAAGCAGTAACTTGACCTGCAGGTATTTTTGTTAATTGTAATTTTTGTGCGCCAATCGTATTGAATGCTTGGTATAATCTTAAATCATCAGATGATCCTTCAACTAATTTCACGTCATCTACGAACCATCCGTACATAATTCCTCCATTTGCTCCAGAATTTGATGGCCAATTCACTCTAAAACGGAATTTTACTGCTGAAAAATCTGTTCCCCCAGGGAATGCATTGTTCACATTATATACTCTTGTTCCTGCAGGATTGTTAGGGTAAGGAGAACCTCCATTTGCTGTTAAAGCACCCATATCGTTATTGTTTCCAATCTCTACCCAAGTTGTTCCATTGTCTACGGTTGCCTCTACCACTTGATTTTCAATAAACAAGGCTCCATATTGTTGGAAAGTAAAGTTTACATTCGGGTAAGTTGATAAATTAAAGGTAGAGTCAAAGGTTAAAATCAATTCTGCATCAACATCTTGATTTCCTGCATTTGGATCTCCATTTTTAGCTAGAAAATAACCTGTTGTTTTGGTGGTTGAATTAATTCTTGACGTAAATGCCCAAGAAGTCAATGAAGTTGCACCAGTATTTGTTGGCGACCATTGCCATCCTAATTCTGGACCTTGTGTTCCATTTAATACACTCGCTACCCAGTTGTTTGTGTTTGACATGGTATTGTACCAAATCACATCACCTTCTGCTTTTTCTTCAGAAGTTGCCTGTGTGTTTTCAGAAATTTTACCTGTTTGCAAATCCATTCTTTTTTGCTCTAAACGCTGAGCTAAAGAAACATTTAATGCAGACAATGCTAAAATCGATAAGTAAATTTTTTTCATAGTCTTAAATTTTATGGTAGCAAATATAGACAGAAAAATATAAGAAACAAACCCCGTCAATAAACGATCATGACCGTTCACACAAAAAAGGAAGTGTTTTTCTAAACAACTGTAAGGATTCGTAGTTAATTGTTTCTGTGTGAATGGATTCCATATTTTCTACTAAAGTTTCCTGCCCATTTGCATCTATAATCTGCGAATGACCTACATATTGAAGTCCGTTTTGATCTTCACCCACCCGGTTTACCGCAACCACATAACATTGATTTTCGATGGCTCTAGCTTTTAACAGACTGTCCCAGTGGGAAATTCGTTTTTCTGGCCAATTGGCTACATATAAGATTACATCATACAATGGCTGACCATTTTCGTCAATTTGATTTCTAGCAATTTCTGGAAAACGAAGATCAAAACAAATTTGAAGATTCAATTTCCATCCTTTATATGCTACAATTTTAGTTTCATTTCCTTTTTGAAAAACGGCACTTTCACCCGCCAATGTGAAGGTCTTGCGTTTATCGTAGTGCGCCACATTTCCATCTGGATAAATGAAAACACCACGATTATAATAGCAATCTTTTTCTCGAATAATTAAGGAGGTATAGATAGCAACTCCCTTTCCCTTGGCCCAACGAACCAGGTATGCTAAGCCTTCTGAATCCACCATCTCTTCTGCCAATGCTTCAGCACGCATGGTAAATCCGGTGTGAAACATTTCAGGCAATAGTACAAGGTCAACATCTTCGCTAAGTTGCTCAAACATTTGGTCGTAACTTAAATAGTTTGACCGTTTATCTTCCCAAGCCTGATTGACTTGAAAAAGGGCTATTTTTAATGTATTTTGCATAATTTTTCGCAAGCTTTAATTAACGTTTCATCATCTTTCGCGAAACAAAAACGAATTAATTTTAAATCTTTCCCGTCTTCATGAAAGACCGATAATGGAATTGCTGCAACGCCATACGTAATGGTCAATTCGCGGACGAATTCTACATCCGGCATATCCGATAACCCACTGTAATCAACCACTTGAAAATAAGAGCCTTCGCACGGTAACAATTTAAATTTACTGGACGCTAATAAGCTTCGAAATAAATCTCTTTTCTCTTGGTAATATGCTGAAAGCTGTGTAGGATCAACCGTTGGTAAATATTCAGAAAGAACGGATTGCGCGACACTATTCACTGAAAAAACTAAAAATTGATGCACTTTTTTGATTTCGCCCATGAGCGCTTCAGGGGCTACCAAATAACCCATTTTCCAACCGGTAATGTGAAAAGTCTTCCCAAAGGAAGAAACGATAATGCTTCGATCAAGCAAGGAAGGGTACAAATTGACAGAAAGGTGTTTTTTCTCAAAGGTGATGAATTCATAAACCTCATCCGACAATAAAATCAATTTTGGAAAATCCTTCATCAATTGATGTAAGGCCTCCAAATCTTTTTCGAATAAAATTTGCCCTGACGGATTATGTGGGTTATTGATGATCAACATTTTAGAGTTTTCATGAAGATGTTTTCTCAATAAATCCCAATCCACGCTGAAATCATTTTTTAAAGGGACATGAATTGCTTTTCCACCTGCCAGAACAATACTTGGATCGTAACAATCATACGCTGGATCTAGCACAACCACCTCATCTCCAGTACCAACAAAAGCTTGAATCGCTGCATAAATCGCCTCGGTTGCTCCTGCAGTAACAAGTACTTCATCGTTTGGATTTAATTTTCTCCCATAACTTTGGTCAATCATCTTGCTGATTTCATTCAACAACTGCGTATTCCCGGGCATTGGCGCGTATTGATGAACATCCTGTTTTAGTTTTTCTTGATAAATTTTTAATAACGCTTCATCAACAGGGAAATTGGGAAATCCTTGCGCCAAATTGATGGCCTGATGTTCAAGTGCTAACTTTGACATCACACTAAATATGGTCGTTCCAACGTGGGGTAATTTTGACATCGTATTTTTTTGAACAAAAATAATGATTTATCAAATAGCTGTCGACAACATTTTGAGGCGATACCTTTTTCCCGGCAATGTCTCAACATAGTTTTTCATTTCCATCGTCAATAAAAGAAAGCTAATTTCAGCTGGAGAAAGATTCATTTTAAATCCTAACCAATCCACATGAGCTTCAGGATTTTCCTTCAATAAATCCACCACATTTTGCTCGTCTTTTTCCAAACTAGGTATTGCTTGATAAGGTATTTTGGTTTGTGCATCCCAACCCATAGCTAACAAAAAATCTTCTGCTGAATGCAACAAAAATGCTTGATGGTTTTTAATGAGTGAATTACAACCCTCCGAACATTCATTGCCAATATTTCCTGGAAAAGCAAAAACCTCTCGATGGTAATCGTTTGCCAATTGAGCTGTAATTAAAGATCCTCCCTTTTTTTTACTTTCGATGATGACCGTAGCATCACACAATCCAGCAACAATCCGATTTCTTTGAGGGAAATGTTCTCTTTCTGCTTTTTCATAGGGCTTAAACTCACTGATTAAACCGCCATTTATTTGCATCCTTTTGGCCACATGTTGATGCAAATGGGGATAAATCTTTTGAATTCCACTTCCCAAAACTGCAATCGTAGGAATATCATGCAAAAGACATTCTTGATGCGTTAATATGTCAATTCCGTATGCCAAACCACTCACCACCGTTACTTGAGCATTTTTCAAATCAGCGATAAACTGTTGAGTTAAAAACCTTCCATAATCGGTTTCATTCCGAGTCCCAACAATAGCAACTGTTCGCTGTGGATTAATCTCCCACTCTCCCTTACTGTAGAATAAAATGGGCGCATCAGGACACTGTTTTAATCGTCTAGGGTAATTGCTGTCCATAAAAAAATGCGTGTTAATTCCCCATTTAGCTAAATTTTGAGCAATTCGATTTGCTTCTTCTAAGGCTGCTTTTCGATGCATATCCTGAAAGAATTTTTTTGAAAACGTGGATTGATTCGCTAATTCTTGAATTGTATTTTCAAATATCGCCTCCGGACTGCCCAATTCAGTAATCAGTTGAGTGGCTCTTTTATAGCCAACTCCGTGCAATAAAGAAAAAGCAATTTGGTAAACTTGTTCAGTCATATTTTAGTGGTTATGCTACTGAAGATATGAAAAAATATCCTTACCTCAATTTAAATTTTCAAGTAATTAAACATACTTTTTATTAAATTTGGTCGCAAACCAAAATAAAACGACGTATAAAACTATTGCGATGCTAAAACATTTTACTCTATTTTTAATCCTGCTTTCTACTTTTTCATTTGAGGCGCAAGACCTTCGTGGCGTCGTGAAAGATGCGAACAACCAATCCCTTATTGGCGCGAAACTATTTGCTTCTTCAGGTCAAAAAACATTGACCGATAAGAATGGAAGTTTTACGATTGTAAATCCGAGTTTTCCTTTGACCATCATTACGATGTATCCCCCCTATGTAAATGATACACTTGTGTTGGTGTCTTGGACAGAAAACCTGACCATTGTACTTAAAGAAGAAATTCAAGAATTAAATACAGTGACCGCTACTTCTAATCGTTCATTACAAAAAATTGAAGAAGTAACGATTTCAATGGAAGTCATCAAGCCTGCATTAATCGATAATAAAGGAATGACTGATTTGGAACAAGTAGTCGATCAAGTGCCGGGTGTTTATGCCATGGATGGGCAAGTTAGCATTCGTGGAGGTAGCGGATTTTCTTATGGCGCAGGAAGTAGGGTCATGTTATTGTGGAATGGTACTCCACTCCTCTCAGCAGATGCGGGGGATGCAAAATGGAACGCCATTCCTTTGGAACAAACCGCCCAAATTGAAGTTTTAAAAGGTGCTTCTTCCGTACTCTATGGTTCAGGCGCTTTGAATGGAATCATTTCGTTGACAGAAAAAGAACCCACCACTAAAGGCGAATGGAAAGGAAAGATTCAATCCGGCATTTATGACAATCCGAAAAGAAGTTCTTTGAAATGGTGGAACCGAAACCCTATGTTGTATCAGGGTGAACTTTATTATGGAAAAATGTACCAAAGACTTGGTTTTACTGCCTCTTTTCAAGGTTTTAAAAACGAAGGATTTCGTCAGGGAGAAATTGAAGATCGTCTGCGTTTAAGCGGAACCGTGTACTTCAAGCCTAAAAAATTGGAACGTTTAAAATTTGGAGTGGGTTATAATGTACACTACAGTAAAGGGGGAAATTTTATCATTTGGCAAAGCGATACTTTAGGCTATACGCCAAGTGGAGGTGCTGACACGAGTGTTGCTGGGTCTACACTAACTTATAATAAAGGATGGAGAATTAGTATTGATCCATACCTCAAATACATCAGTAAAAAAGGAAACAAACACCAACTGAAAACACGATTTTACGATGTCATCAACACCAATTTGAATAATGCTTCACAAAGTTCGACGGCTAAAGTATATTATGCCGACTACCAATACCAAAAAACATGGAAAAAAACAACGTTAACATCTGGAGCCACTTCAACCTATAATTCTGTAAAATCTGGTTTATTTGGAAACCACTACTCGCTCAATTTAGCGGTCTATGGACAAATCGATCAAAAAATAGGAAAACTTCAATTGACTGGAGGTGTTCGAATTGAATATTTTGAACAAGACAAACAGCAAGGAGATACCTATTTCACCATCAATAAATCAGGAAAAACGATTCCTGTTTATCCGGTTTTTAGACTTGGAGCGCACTACCCGATTACCAAAACTACTCATTTAAGAGGATCGATAGGTCAAGGGATTCGTTATCCTTCTATTGCGGAAAGGTATACTTACACAAGTGTTGGCGCTTTAAATATTTTCCCAAACCCTACTTTAAATCCTGAAAAAGGTTGGGCAGCTGAATTAGGTGTCAAACAAGTATTTCCCATTGGAAAGTGGAAAGGAATGTTGGATTTAGCGGGGTTCATCAACGAATATAGCAACATGATGGAATTTGCTTTTGGATTGTATAATCCACCGGGTTCGACGTTAAATTTCACCGATCCTAACCACCCGATGTACCTCTACAAATGGCTTGGTTTCAAAGCACAGAATGCTGAAAGAGCCAGAATAACTGGATTAGAAGTTTCATTCAATAGTATCGGAAAAATAAAAGAAGTAGAATTGGTCACCTTAATTGGGTATACCTACATGAATCCAATATCATTGAATCAAGACTCGATTTACAAATTAAATTTCTCCGATCCAAATACCAATATGCTGAAATACCGCTTCAACCATCTGGCAAAAGCTGATTTAGAGGCTACCTATAAAAATTTCTCGTTAGGGTTTTCTGCCCGATACAATAGCTATATGTCAAATATTGATGCTATTTTTGAACAAGGGGTAGCTGGTACACAAATACTCCCAGGATTAAAAAATTATCGCGATCAAAACAATCATGGTAATTTAGTGTTTGACGTAAGAATTGGTTATCAAGCTTGGAAACATTATCGAATTGGATTCATGATCAATAACCTTCTCAACACCGAATACACAACACGTCCTGGAGATATCCAAGCACCTAGAACCTTTATCGTACAATTACAATTTAAATTCTAATGAAAGTATTAGGTATAATTCCCGCTCGATATCAATCCTCCCGTTTCCCAGGAAAGCCCTTGATTGACCTGAAGGGTAAAACGATGATTCAACGGGTTTATGAGGGGGTGAAAAAATGTCCTGCAATTACCGATGTAGTGGTCGCAACAGATGACCAACGAATAGTTAATCATGTAATTGACTTTGGAGGCGAAGTGATGATGACCCGTTCAGAACACCCAAGTGGAACGGACCGTTGTGGGGAAGTTTGTCAGACATGGAACGATTACGATGTGGTCATCAACATTCAGGGAGACGAGCCTTTAGTTGACCCTAATCAACTGTTGCAATTACTCACGGCATTTCAATCCGAAAATACCCAAATTGCCACGCTAGGCATACCAGGTTCAAAGGAAGATGTGGAAAATCCTAATCGTATAAAAATTGTGTTAGACCATCAAAACAATGCGCTGTATTTCAGCAGAAGTGTAATTCCAAATTATTTTCACTTTAAGGAAGATCCTTTTCAATTTTACCCTTACCTCAGACATATCGGATTGTATGCATTTCGAATGGAAACCTTACAAGAATTGGTAAACTTAAAGGCTACAAAATTAGAGCAAACGGAATCGTTAGAGCAATTAAGGTGGCTATACTATGGCTATAAAATAAAGGTCATCGAAACCCAAATTGAAACACCTAATATCGATACCCCAGCAGATGTAGAGCAAGTTTTGAAGCTTTTGTAACCTTTTTCCTTCCTTTTACGTTTTTAAAAGTGGATTTAATGTCGTATTTTTGTAAAAATGGAACAGTTAATTAGCGAATTATTATTAAGACATAATTGTGTAATACTGCCTTCTTTTGGAGGGTTTATTGCCAAAAAAATGTCCGCTACCATTAATTATCAAACAGGTATCATATTACCTCCGAGAAAATCCATACTTTTCAATAAACAATTGTTGCATAATGACGGATTATTGATTTCTTTTTACGCGCAACAACATCAAGTCAACTACGATCAAGCATCTATACATATCAAGAAAGCCATTGTAGATTGGCAAGAACGACTTCAAAACGGGCAACATATTGAAATTGAAAAAGTAGGACGTTTGTTCTTAGACTTGGAGCGAAACATTTGCTTCGAACAAGATCGTTTTTCAAATCTTTTGTTGGACGCTTATGGATTAGGAAAGGTACATTTCATTCCTCAACAAGACTTAAAAATTGTTGAACAGGAACAAAAAATCGAAGAAAAGGTCATCGAAATTTTGGAAAAAGAAGTGCCGGAAGAAGCACCTCGTGTTCCTCATTTTGAAAGAGCGCCTATTGTTTCGATTCAAAAACCAAACACCAACGCAAAGAAAATACTTCGCTACGCAGCGGCAGCCTTGTTGATCCCTATTGGATTTTACTCCTTCTGGATTCCTTTGAAAACGGATGTCATCGAATCGGGTATCATCACGTTAGAAGATTTCAATCCATTTACACAAAGAAAGGTTGTTATTCCTGCAAGCACCCCTTCAAACAAGTCGGTTAAACAAGAAACTACTCAAGCAAAAGAAATCATTCCAGAGCCATCTGAAAACCAACCTACGGAAACTCCAGAGGTAAATATACCTCCTGTGGAAACTGTAAAAGCAGAGCCCGTTCCAGTTGTAAAGAACACTACTGAAAAATATTTTGTCATTGTAGGTTGTTTTGGAAACGAAGAGAATGCAAATCAGTTGGTGCGATTACTTCAATCAAAAGGGTTACATGCTAAAATTGAAGGAGAGAGTAAAGGATTAAAAAGAGTTGCTGCAGGGGGAGCATCTACACTTGAAGAAGCAAAATCTATTCAACATCTTGCCAGAAACGCCGGTTACGAAGGTTGGATTTTAACTTATTAAACGAATACACCTTTCATTTTCCTAATTTTTCTTTTAAATTTGCTTATTATGCAAATTATGAATCAAATTATGAAAAAACGTTTTTTATCCCTTTTATTTGTTGGATCTACCCTTTACTTCAGTGCACAGGAAACCGTGACGAATGTAGCCAACAGTGATTACAAATTCACCAAAATAAGTCATTTAGATGCAACTCCTGTTCAAAGTCAAGGTCAAACGGGAACTTGTTGGAGTTTTTCAGCCACCTCTTTTTTTGAATCTGAATTAATCCGTAAAGGCAATAAAAATCCTGATGAATTATCTGAAATGTTTGTCGTGCGTAAAGCCTACGAATCAAAAGCAGAAAAGTACATTCGAATGGATGGAAAAACCAATTTCAGTGAAGGTGGTGCATTTCACGATATTCCTTATGTGATTAAACGATATGGAATTGTTCCGATGGAAGTGTATCAAGGATTGAATTACGGCACAGATGCACATGACCATAGTGAAATGTTTGAAGTTTTAAATGGTGTTGTACAAGGTATATTGAAAGCAACACAAAACAATGGCCATGTTTCTTCAACTTGGAAAAAAGCACTCGCAGGTGTTTTGGATGCTTATTTAGGTCAAGATGTGGTTGAATTTACATTAAAAGGTAAAAAATATACCCCTAAATCCTACGCTCAAGCAATTGGATTGAACATGGATGATTATGTTTCGCTTACCTCATTTACCAACCATACCTTGAATGCAAAATGTATGCTAGAAATTCAAGACAATTGGGCTTGGGGAGAATCATTTAACGTAGGATTAGAAGATATGTACCAAGCAACCATAAACGCATTGAAAAATGGCTATACCGTAGCTTGGGGTGCAGATGTATCTGAAAAAGGGTTTAGTTTTAGAAATGGAATTGCCTTAGTACCGGAAGATATGAATACCATTGCCGTAAACGGAAGAGATAATAAAAACTTCAACAATGCAGGTGCAGACAAATCGTCTAATGCCTTTTTAAGCCCCGTAAAAGAAGTAGTTGTCACTCCTGAGTTACGACAAGAAGGGTACGATGACAAAACCACAACCGACGATCATGGAATGCATATTGTAGGATTGTACAAAGACCAAAATGGTAAAAACTATTTCTTAGTAAAAAATTCTTGGGGAACAGGAAATTTACCTGAAGGATACCTTTATGTATCGGAAAGTTATTTTAAACTAAAAACCATTAATGTGTATTTGCATAAAGATGGAATTTCAGCAGATCTTAAGAAGAAAATCAAATTATAAAACCATTCAACAAATTCAAGCCTCTGTTTCAGCAGGGGCTTTTTTATTTTCCAATCAACTATCTTCTATCGGATTTAATTATCTTTGAACTATGAAAATTATTCAGCAATCCTTTTTGCAGTATATCAAGTGGTTCTTTTTTTGGATATTTCTATTCAACCTACAACGATTGCTTTTCTCCATCCATAATTGGGGAAAATTAGAAGGAATTGCTTTCGGGGAATGGATGGGTGTATTTTTCCATTCTTTCCGATTAGATTGCGCAGCGGCAGCTTTTTTATCCCTTGTCCCCCTCCTTTTCTATTCCATGTACCTCGCCACTCGAAAAAATTGGACTTCTTTTTTATTTAAAGTCTTTTTATGGATTGAAATTGCCATGGTGATCATGATTCATGCGGGGGAAATCAATGCCTATACCGAATGGAATCACAAACTTACTTCGCGCGTATTTATGCATTTAATGAATCCCGACGAAGTATTTAGAACCGCAGATTATGCCATGACCATTTGGTTTTTTATTTATACCCTCATCGAACTCATTTTAGCCTTTTTCTTACTTCGTCTGTTGATCAAACTCAAAAACATGGAAGGATTTAAACGTCGATTGGCGAATGGTGCATTCGGCTTCTTGTTTTTTGCTTTCAATGGTCCGCTTTTGATTTTAATCGCACGAGGTGGTTTACAACCCATTCCCATCAATATAGATGCAGCCTATTTTTCTAAAAATTATGTGGTGAACGATATTTCGGTCAATTCCTTCTATTTTTTTGGTAAAAGTTACTTGGTGTATAACCGAAGTGATATTGATCAATACATCCCACACATTGACAGTAACCTCATCGATCAAGAGTTGAAGGAATTCTACACCTATCCTCTTGAACATGAAAATTATATTTTGACCCATAACAGACCAAATATTGTGTTTTTAATTTTGGAAAGTTGGACCGCAAAAGCCATAGGTAGTCTAAATCCACTTCAAATACCGTCGGCAACACCGCAATTCGATAAGCTAACTCAAGAAGGCTTACTTTTTACACGATTATATGCT
>JALRIV010000003.1 GCA_023255275.1 Crocinitomicaceae bacterium
TAATAAGAACCTTACCAAATTCAATCCATAAAAAGCATATTAATTACAGCAATACAAATGCGCCTTATTTGAGTACCGACTTAATTCCCTTTTTTGAATCATTGGGCATTAAACATTTATTAATCGACTTGCCTTCAGTGGATAAAGAGTCGGACGGTGGCGTTTTGGCTTTTCATCATGCTTTTTGGGGAGTGCCTAACGACTTAAAGTATGATAAAACGATTACTGAGTTGGTATATATCGATGACAAAATTCCAGATGGAGACTACATTCTCAACCTACAAGTAGCTGCCTTCGAGAACGATGCAGCTCCGAGCAGACCCGTATTATATCCAATAGAAAAAGGAGAGTAAAACTCTCCTTTTTTGTTAGTAGTAAATTATGTTAATCATCAACTTCCAAAATGTAGTAAAAAAAGGAAGCAAAAAAGGTGAATTACTTTCTCTACAAAATAATACAAACTAAAACTCTTAAATCAAACTAGAAAATGAACTGCGGGTTAGGCAGACATTAAATTGTATGAAAAAAGCAATTTCACCTAGTACAAATATAATGTATTGCTTCTGTTCTGTTCCAGCAAATGAATATTGGCTCGTTTTATATGAACAAAATGGACTTTTGAATGAATTTCTTTTATAGATTTTCCAGAATTTTGAAAAAAACATCCCTTTTTGCAGGAGACAAAGGCACTTCAGAACCGTCTTTCATGACCACACTTCCACCATTCCCTTTATCGTAACGGTCAACATAATCCATATTAATGAGATGCGATTGTTGTACCCTTAAAAAATGATGCCCTGTCAATAAAGTTTCATATTCTTTTAAGGTTCTTGATACCAATATTTTTTTCCCGTCTGCGAGAAAAAATGAAGTGTAGTTGCGATCTGCTTCACAGCGAATGATCTGATCCAATTCGACTACGTGAACACTTTCTTGGGTTTTAAGGACTAATTTCTTTTTGGAGGCGTGGATATTGAAGTTTAAGGTGTCAAATTGCAACTCCTCTTTTTTATGACTAACGGCTTCAATAGCTCTTTCCAGAGTGGCTTTTAACTCAGAAGGATCCACTGGTTTTAAAATATAATCTAAAGCACTGAATTTGATTGCTTTCACGGCAAACTCCTCATGAGCTGTGATAAAAACGACTTCAAAATTGCGTTTTGACACTTGATTCAACACATCAAATCCAGTACCATCCGGCATTTGAATATCTAAAAATACAATATCCGGTTGAAGCGCTTCAATGGCAGCAACACCTGTCTCCACATTCTCACCCAAAGCAATTGCTTCCACATTAAAACCAAAGGAAGTAATCATCTTTGCGATCAGTTCTCTGGTTCTATTTTCATCATCAATTATTAACGCTTTAATCATTTTTTGAAGAATTAGTGGGTTTCGTATTTATAAGGTAAAGATATCAATATTTTCGTACCCACTTCAAGCGTTTTGTTAAAATCTTCAATTTTTAAAAAACCTTCCGTCTTGTACTTCTTATTCAGGTTATCGATACGGTCTTTCGTGATTTTCATGGCCATACTTTTGTGTGCCTTACTTTTCTTATTCATTTCTGCCACTTTTCGACCAATTCCATTATCAATGATGTCAATTTTTAATTGGTTGTTTTTCTTATAAAAATGCACCTTTATAAAACCATCTTGAATCGTATGCAATTGACCGTGTTCAATCGCGTTTTCAATGAAAGGTTGCGTGATCATTGGGGGAATAGAGGCTCCTTCACTAAAAAGTTCTGCTTCCACTTCAAGACTATATTCAAAACGGTTTTCAAATCGTAACTTTTGCATGGATAAATATTTCTCCAAAATTTCCACTTCAGTCGCAATCGGAATAAATTCTTTAGGTGAGTTTTCTAAAATCAAACGCATTAATCGAGAAAAATTGACTAAAAAACGCGTTGAATTCTCTGTGTCGTTTTCATAGATATAACTTTGAATCACCGACATCGCATTGAAGACAAAATGGGGATTCATTTGGGTTCTCAATAAGGTTTGCGACATTTCAGCTTCTTTCTGTCTCCGTTTAATCTCAATTTGATTAAAACGATAAAAAACAATAATCCCCGCAAATAACAAGAGGATGAAAAATCCAAGAATGACATACCGTTGAAATTCATTTTTCAACTCTGCATTTTCAATGGTTTTTGAACTGATCAATTTTTCTTGTCGTTGTTTATTGATGGAATCTGCTTGTGATTGAATCAACTTCTCCCGCTGATCATAGCGATAAGACTCACTTAATTCAGCGATTTTAGTGGCCGCCTGAAGGGTTGAGTTACTATCTAAGTAATACAAGTATTTTTCTAAATAGAAGTAAGATTGCTTCAAATTACCCAAATCTTTGTAAACGTTTGCCAATAATTTGTAGGTAGAAAAGACTTGATTTTTGGTTCCAAAACCCTCACTGATTTTCAATGATTTTTGCAAATAATTTATAGCGTTTTGATATTTTTTTTGTTTCAAGAAGACATTTCCTACATTGTAGTATACCTCAGCAATTCTCAACTTATTCCCTGATGATTCATAGTAAACTAAGGCTTGGTTAAAATCATTCAAGGCGACTGCATAACGTTTTAATTCCACCTGAACTAAGCCTAAATTGGAAAACAATTCACCAAGAGCATTTAAATCTTCTAATTTAGCGAGGTAATACTGCCCTTTTTTCAGATAATTTAACGCTTTTGGCAAATCCTTTTTATCGTAATAAACCATCCCGATATTGGAGTAAGAAAGCCCCACTTGTCGATAATCATTTAAACGCAGGGCATTACTTAACGATTGATTAAAGTAGTCTAAGGCATCGTCAAAATTTAATATTTTTCGTTGCGCTTCTCCAATTTCTCGATTGATTTTTGAAATCAAATACAAATCGTTGAATTTATTGGCAATTTCTAGTCCAATAATATTTTTGGCGACAGCTAATTCAAACTGTCCAAAGTAAGAATAGATGAACGCTTGGGTATTGAAACAATAAGCAGTAGCTAGTTTATTGTTGGTTCTTCGTGCATATTTCAGGGCTAAATTGGAGTAATAAACTGCAGAATCCTTTTGATTTTGAAAAATAAAGAAATCTGCAAAATGAACATTGATTAAAGATACTTTTGCGTTGTTGCGCATTTCCTTGGCTAGTTTTTCAGCCTTACCGTAATAAAACAAAGTAGAAGTTTGGTCTGAAATTAAACTTGATGATTTACCAAGTAGTTTGTAGAACAGAAACAAATCTTCCTTTTCTTGTAATGATTCACGAAAAGTCTCTATTCCAGAAATGTGCGATCTAAAGGCTGCTGTATTTCCGGTCAAAAGATCAATTTCACAAGCCAATGCGATTGCCCTAAATTGCCATACAGAAGGCATCATGTAGGAATTGTCAATTAAGCTTATTTTTAAAGAATCTGCCTTGAATAGATTTTTTTTCGTCAGCAACTGCACATAATCGTATTCTTTGAGAAATCGCTTTTTGGTATCTGTTTCTTTTTGAAATTCGCTAAGGGATTTTTCTTCCTGCCCAAATACAAAACTGGATGGGATGAAAAGAATTAGAATGAAAAAAAAATAGCGATTGAAATTCATCATTAATTAAAAAATAAAGATACAATTTATACCATACAAATATCCTTTTTTTATCCTTTTTTATGCAATTCATTCCTTATCTTTGCTCTCAAAAAATACGCAGGATGTCAGATTATCAATTTGCAGATATAGAAAATAAGTGGAGAACCTTTTGGGCAGAAAACGGCACGAACAAGGTTGTCGAAGATACCACAAAGCCAAAATATTATGTATTGGATATGTTTCCCTACCCTTCTGGGGCTGGATTACACGTTGGCCATCCACTCGGCTATATCGCTTCAGATGTCTATGCACGCTACAAAAAATTATTAGGCTATAATGTCTTGCATCCTATGGGATACGATTCGTTTGGATTACCCGCTGAACAATATGCGATTCAAACAGGACAGCATCCAAGATTAACTACCGAAAACAACATCAAACGTTATAGAGATCAATTAGATCAAATGGGATTTTCCTTTGATTGGAGTCGTGAGGTACGAACATCATCCCCGGAATATTACAAATGGACACAATGGATTTTCATCCAACTTTTTGAGAGTTGGTACAACCGTAAATCCCAAAAAGCAGAACCTATTGCAACCCTTGTTGCTGCATTTGAACAATCCGGGAATGAAGGAATCGATGCGGAAAGTGATTTTGATCAAATCTTTGATGCAGCAGATTGGAATTCGATGACCTATGAGGAGCAAGAACGCGTGCTTCAAGATTATCGTTTAGCTTATATTGCTGATTCTTGGGTTAATTGGTGTCCTGCATTAGGAACTGTTTTAGCCAATGATGAAATGGTAAATGGCGTTTCAGAGCGAGGTGGACACCCTGTTGAGCAAAAATTAATGCGCCAATGGTCGATGCGAATCAAAGCCTATGCTGAACGATTAATTACCGGATTAGATCAACTGGATTGGTCGGATGCCATCAAAGATATTCAACGAAATTGGATTGGGAAATCGCAAGGTGCGATGGTGAAATTTCAAATTGAAAACCATACAGATTGCATTGAAGTCTTTACTACACGACCAGATACCATCTTTGGTGTTTCTTTCATGGTATTGGCGCCAGAGCATCCTTTGGTCAACCAAATTACCACTTCAACCTATCAGCAAGAAGTAGAAGCTTACCAGAAAAAAGCAGCCCTTAAAACCGAAAGGGATCGCCAAGCAGATGTAAAGAACATTTCAGGACAATTCACCGGAGCATTTGCCATACATCCGTTCTCTGGAGAGAAAATCCAAATATGGATTGGAGATTACGTATTGGCCTCATACGGCACCGGAGCTGTCATGGCTGTTCCATGTGGTGATCAGCGCGATTGGGATTTTGCAAAACATTTCAACCTAGCAATAAAAAACATTTTTCAAGATCAAGATGTATCAGAAGGCGCTTACGCAGAAAAAGATGCCATTTTAACGGATTCAGATTTTCTAAATGGCCTGAGTTATCAAGAAGCCAGTAAACTGATTATTGCCCAATTAGAGGCTCAAAATTTGGGTAAAGGAAAAATCAATTACCGTTTGAGGGATGCCATCTTCTCAAGACAACGTTACTGGGGAGAACCATTTCCTGTTTATTATCAAAATGGCATACCAAAAATGATTGATGAGCAACACTTGCCTATCATCTTGCCTGAAGTCGAAAACTACCTTCCTACTGCCGATGGAGAACCACCATTAGGGAATGCACAGCAATGGGCGTGGGACACTACCCAAAACAAAGTAGTTTCAAATCAAGAAATTAACGGTACCACAATTTTTCCGCTGGAGCTGAACACAATGCCAGGTTGGGCAGGAAGTTCTTGGTATTTCTTGCGCTATATGGATGCTCAAAATAACCAAGAGTTTGCGTCTGCCGAAAAAATGAATTACTGGAAAAATGTAGATTTATACATTGGAGGATCCGAGCATGGAACGGGACACCTACTTTATGCGCGTTTTTGGACGAAGTTTTTATTTGATCGTAACTTCATTCAGTTCGATGAACCCTTTCAAAAAATGATTAATCAAGGGATGATTTTGGGGAGAAGTAGTTTTGTCTACCGCATAAAAGACACCCAACAATTTGTTTCTGCATCCATGAAAAACCAATATGAAACCCTTCCATTGCATGTGGATATTTCATTAGTCGACAACGATAAACTCGATATGGACGGTTTCAAAAAATGGCGTTCCGATTTCGCAAATGCTACATTCATTTGTGAAGAAGATGGGACTTATTTGTGCGGACATGAAGTAGAAAAAATGTCTAAATCCAAATTTAATGTGCAAACTCCTGATGAATTGGTTGCAAAATTTGGAGCAGATACTTTACGTATGTATGAGATGTTCCTCGGACCAGTGGAGCAAAGTAAACCATGGGATACGAAAGGAATAAACGGAGTACATAATTTCTTGCGGAAAGTTTGGCGTTTATTTTACGCCCAAGATGGATCATGGCGTGTTACTGAAGATGCTCCTTCCAAAGAGTCCCTAAAAACCTTGCACAAAACCATCAAGAAAACAACAGAAGATTTGGATCGTTTCTCTTTAAATACTTGTGTGTCTAATTACATGATTTGTGTAAATGAACTCACGGAACAAGGCTGCCATTCAAAATCCATTTTACAAGACTTCATCGTTTTATTAAGTCCTTATGCACCACATATTTGTGAAGAACTTTGGGAAAAACTTGGCTACGAAAAGGGTACGGCAAGCTTCCAGAAATTTCCAGCATTCAATCCGGAATATTTAGTGGAATCAAACTATGACTACCCGGTTTCCATAAATGGTAAAATGCGTTTAAAAGTCAACCTACCGCTAACGATGAATCCAAAAGAAATTGAGGAGTTTATTTTAAGCTATCCCGACGCACAAAAATGGATTGATGGTCAGACCCCTAAAAAAATGATTATCGTACCCGGTAAAATCATTAATATTGTTTTGTAAATCTTTTAAAAAAGATTGATTTATTGGCATATTATTTGTAATTTCTTTCTGAAATTGAAAGTTATGAAAAATTATGTGCTCTATTTGACCCTGCCTTTTTTACTTTTTTCATTGACAAAAAGTGAAGAGGTGAAGTATCCTAGTGTGACCAATGCTTCCTTTCAAGTGGGTGAAAAACTAAGATATCGCGTTACGTATGGATTTATGGATGCTGGAGAGGCTATACTTGAAGTAAAATCAACCGACAAAAAAGGAAATAATCGTGAATTGATTCATGCCGTGGGCACAGGTAAAACGCTTGGCGGTTTCAATTCATTTTTCAAAGTAAATGATGTGTATGAAACCTATTTGGACAAAAAAAGTATGTTCCCTTGGTTTTTCGTCAGAAGAGTGGAAGAAGGAAAATATAAATTAAATCAAGATTATACTTTTTTACACCATAAATCAATTGTGAATAATGGCAAAGGGAAAGAATTCAAAGCCCCTATGGGTATTCAGGATATGATTTCTTCGTTTTATTATGCACGTACCTTAGACTTTAAGGACATGAAACCTGGTAAGATTTTTGAATTCAAATGTTTTATGGACGACGAAATTTATACGCTCAAGATTAAATATACCGGGGAAGAGGTCATCCATATTCGTAAGGGGAAATTTAATTGCTATAAATTTGTCCCAGTGGTGCAAACAGGACGCTATTTTAAAAGTGAAGATGACGTAAATTTTTGGATCACCAAAGACGCAAATAAAATTCCGATACTTGTCAAGGCAAAAATACCGGTAGGCATTGTTAAACTTCATTTGGTGGAGTGGAGTGGATTGAAAAATAATTTATCCAGTAAAATAAAATAATTTTTTTTGAATATTTTTTTACATAATTTGACCTAGATTAAACAATTCATTTATTTTTGCCAATAAATCAAATCAGTTATGTTAAACGAGTACACTCTAATAGAGAAAGAAGAGGTAGCAAACTTAGTGTTTCCGCAAGAGGAAGTGCTAAAAAAGGAGAAAGAAAAGGATCTTTTGATAAATGAGTTAAGTAGAGCGATTGCTTTAGGAAACTTAGAGCATCATAAAGTAAAAATTTATTTTGAAGATGATCAGGGGAAAAAGATGGTACATACCACGATTTGGGGGTTAACTGATAAATCGGTTGTTTTAAAACAAAACGTAATTATTCCAATTCGCAGAATAAACAATATTATTCTTTAAAATTTCTACGATGATTAAGAAAAGATCCATCATTAGTTACGAAAAGCTTACTATTGAGCAAAAAAAACAAATTCTAATTGACTTTCCAGACGGGTATGCGAATCATTTAACAACGATTAAAACACCAACTGGAGAAGTATTAGATGCCTTTGTTTGGGATACCGATGAAATTATTTACTTGGTTAAAATCAACAAAAAAGCAGTTAAACCTGTTTTGAATGATGATGATGATGACGATGATTTTGAAGATGATTTAGAAAAAGTAGATGTTAAAGATGATGATCTTGAAGCAGATGATGATGATGATGATGATTACGATAAAGTCGATGATGACGACGACGACGATGACGACGAATAAAAAAAAAGCTAGGTTTATCCTAGCTTTTTTTATTTGAGCTTTTCACATTAATTGATCTGAATGGTCATAGATACCTTCGGTACAAAATTATTCACTTCATTGACTGAAGCATAATACCCATATCGATAGAAGACACCAACACCCACACCAACAAATCCTGAAGTCAATAAATTGTTCACCACAACACCTCCTTCAAATAATCCTTTATCCATGGATTTAAAGGCTACGTTATGTGCTGTTCGACTAGACATGCTGCCATAACCGATACCGTGCTGCAGAGCGATTTGAGGCTCATTCCATTTCGCTTTCGTTTTAAACGCATTAAAATGCATACGGATAAAGAACGAAGCCTGTTCTTGATGGTAAAATTCGGAAGGCAAAGCAGTTTGGAAAGTATTTATACAATCTAAGGTCCAATCGCGTCCAGTTCCAACGGTTAATTGTTGCATCACTAAAGGAATAGCGCCGATGGTTTTTCCACCCGACAGTAACAAATCCAATTTTCCTGCTCCTCGAATTTGAAAGGTCTGTGCTATTTGAGCGTTTAATCGTAAATAGGTATAATCAGATTCAAATACCCCTTTAATCCCTTGGGTTGCTTTCAAGGTAATTCTCGGAAATTTTGTTCCTTTAGAAATTCGTTTATCGCCTAACAGCATTACTTTTTCGCGAATATTCCACTTCAATTCCAACGAAGTTTCAAAAAAGTCATTGTCAGTCGAAGCAATAAAATTGGTGTCCACCCCACTTGGCGTATACCGATAATCTTGGGTGTACCATAAGCGTTGGTAATTTGCACTTCCAACCAATCGAATATTGGATTTGATATTATATCCAAGGGTGATTTCAGCCAACCGTTGCTGTTCAAAATTCAATCGGTATAACTTTGTCAAATAAGCCACATTATTGACCGAGAAATGATCGGGTTCAAACATGACACTTCCTCGCTCCAATAAATCTTGTTGGTACTTCAATTGCAGCGTTAATTCGCGTTTTCGGTATAAATGAAACTTGGCGTGACCTCCATATTTCCATGCTTGATCTTTGATTCCATAGGCAAAATAACCTCCTAGAAAAATATTACGCATCAACTTTTTAGAAGTTTCTATCCCCGCTCCAAGTCGAAATCCTTCGTACAAATTATAATCTAAAATGCGCAGCAAATCTAAATTCACATAACCCATCGGTAGTTTCCCATCCAATAAGGCACTCAACAACTCCAACCTACGCTCTAAGTGGTTTTCTTCAGAAATGCTATCAATGACTTGATACGTGCGTTCTTCTTTCCGTGTCATTTTATATTCGCGCCATTGTTCCCATTGCGTGGAATCCACCTCACCCGCATTTTCTTTGGTTACAACAGCAACATTGTCAAACTTTAATTTGGGCAGTTTTTCCGGATTAATTTGAACATTTTTAATGTAGGTATTCCCCTTTCCTTGGATGTAAAAATTGTCGATTTTCGAACTTAAATTCAGGTTTTTAAAATTGATTTCCGTACTCAATTTAGAGGGAAACCATCGTTTACCATCGACAAACTGGTACTGTTGAATGATTTGAATTCCTAAACCTACCGTATCTTCATAAGGAGAGGCAGTCACTTTTTCTAGGGCATAACCATTGGTATTAATGTACAATCGTCCTGTCATTCCTTCAAAGTTCTTTCCTTTTCTCGGACGATAAAATATGGTAAATGTGGTATCTTGATTGACAATGGTTGTATCCTCTAAAATAAACAAATACCTTCTTGTCCCTCCAAATGCAATGGGATTGATGTACGTTTTCCCCAATAAATTAAACTGATTTTCATAAAAGGAAAAGGATTGAATATTTTGGGCAAAGGTCGAAAACAATGGATCCTTAAATCCTGAAACTTTATAAGCCGTAATCTCTTCATGATCCTTCGCTGGTGGAATAAACGTGCGTGTAGAAGCACTTTCCAATAAAAATAAATATTGTTCTCCAAAAAATTGTTTAATATTCATCAAGTTGCTGTCTTGCGTATCTGTTGGAATTTTTTCCATCGCCTCAGGGTTGGGCTCAAAAACGAATTTACTGTAACTATCGTAGGTAAAAGCATCATTTTCTACGGGATTATTTTTTTTACGGTTTTGGATGGCTAGCTCTACGATACGATGGGCTGGATTTTCACCTGCCACCGCTTTTACTTCTTGAATGGTTTGAATCTTAGCGAACAAAAACAAGGTGTCGGAAACCAAATTGGCAAGACTAAATGTACTATCAGCATACCCCGCACTTTTAATGGTAAAAGATGCGCTATTTGAAATTTCAAAAGCACCATCGATATCACTTAAAAAGGGCTGTCCTTCTGAGGGATAAATTTTAACAAAAGGAATTGCATTTTTGTAGGTTCCGTCTTGAACAAATAATTTGCGCTGACCATAAGCAGAAAATCCTATAAAAAAAAGGACCATTAGCGTTGGAAGGGTGAACGTATATTTCATAAAATTAAAAATCAGGTAAAATACTCATGCTTCATTTGCTGCTGCGTTTATCCTGTTTTAAAGGAAGTTGCAAATCTTCAAATGGAACATCTATTTTCTGTACGAAATTAAAATTATTTAGCAGAAGTTTGTACTTTCGTTGTGATGCGCGACAAGATAAACATTTTAAGGAAGTTAAATGGCGGACGAATGGTCAACCTCATGTTATTGCGTCTTTCGTATTACTTGTCCAAATGGACCAAGAAAAACATACATTGGGGAGCCCCCTTTTCCTTGAGTATTGAACCTACCACCGCCTGCAATTTGGGTTGTCCGGAATGTCCGAGTGGATTGAAACAATTTACCCGACCAACTGGAAAACTCGATTTGGATTTTCACGAAAACATGTTAGCTCAAGTTTCTAAATCTGTTTTTTACATCAATTACTATTTCCAAGGTGAACCCTTTTTACATCCTCAATTTTTAACATTAATTAAAGCGGCGAAAAAACATCGCATTTACACAGCTACCTCGACCAATGCGCACTTTATCGATGAAAAAAAAGCCATTGAAATTGTAGAAAGTGGCTTAGATCGATTGATCATTTCCATTGATGGCTTAACTCAAGCTACCTATGAAAATTACCGCGTGCACGGCAAACTAGACAAGGTGATAGCAGGCACAAAACACTTAATTGAAGCCAAAAAGCAATTGCAATCCGCTACACCTCATTTGATTTTTCAATGCTTAGCAGTGAAGCCGAACGAACATGAAATTCCAGCTATATTTCAGTTAGGTAAAACGATGGGGGTCGATGAGGTTCGCATTAAATCGGCACAGTTGTATGATTATCAGCACGGACACCCCTTGATGCCCGAAAATCAAAAATATGCACGCTATCAGAGGCAAGCCGATGGCACGTATCGCTTAAAATACAAAACGGGAAATTATTGCTGGAGAATGTGGTCTGGATCTGTCTTTACGTGGGATGGAAAAGTAGTTCCTTGTTGCTTTGATAAAGATGCCCAACACGTTCTCGGTGATTTGCAACACACCTCATTTCAACGCATTTGGAACGATGCAAGTTACCAAAATTTTAGACAAGCTGTCTTGCATCATCGCAACCAAATCGACATTTGTAAAAATTGTTCCGAAGGCGCAAAAGTTTGGGTTTAAATTCCTTAAATTTTACAACGTACATTTGCATTTTTCACATTACTTGCTATCTTTGCACCCTATTATGGTTTAGGTCTATGCAAATCGCTTCCAGATTGAATTATTCTTAAACCGTATCGGTCCTATAGCTCAGTTGGTTAGAGCACCTGACTCATAATCAGGTGGTCCCTGGTTCGAGCCCAGGTGGGACCACGAAAAAAATCAAAGCCTTACAGCAATGTGAGGCTTTTTTTGTGTGTGTAGACTTTAAGCGAATTACTTTCTAAAATATGCGTTGAAAAGGTTTTTCTCGTCGCATACGGATGATTAACAAGATGGGAATAAGAACATAAGGAAGATTTAGGGGTAAAAATCGACCCAAATTCTGACATTGCCACTCAGGCTCACCAAAAAACTCAACCCCAAAAACAATCACACCCGTGATGACACTAATCGCTGTGCCATACATCACCGCAGGTAATTGAATCCAATTCTTGCCCTTAATGAAGGCATAAACCAGCACCAAATAAAAGGGACCGTACACAAAGGCAGATAAACCCGTAACAAAACGCATCCAAACTGGAGGATTTAAAAAAAGTGGATCGCAACCTATTGCATAATCATAATTGGCTTTCATCAATGGGTTGTCTAAATTTGATTCCAATGATCCAAACACCGTGGGCATCATGTCACTGATCATACTCGTGATGAAAAATAAAGAAAAGAAAATAATGAAAAAGTAATCGAATTTTCGTTTTGATAAGGGTAAATTTTGCATGATTGAATTTTGTTATAAATGTATTTTTTTTTCAGAAAACTCCCAATATCTTTTTGAAATTAGGTCAAATTTACACGAAAAACAGTACCTAAAAATACGTGATTTCCAATTGTACTAACGACGATAATGTAACTGCACCAATCCTTTCGGGTATGCTTTACTAGAAACGAGCGTTAAAGGAATGTTATGGTGATCCCCGAGGAATAAGCGTTTACCTGCTCCTAATAAAATGGGAATCACAGAAATGATGAACTCATCTATCAAATCTGCTTTTAAAAGGGTTTGCAACAATTGCGCTCCACCATCACAATAGATGTTTTTTCCCGGTTCTTGCTTTAATTGAGCGACCAACAGGGTGGGATCCTGCTGATAAAAATGAACCTGCTCCATTGGGGCTTGCTCTTGACTCGTAATTACATAACAAGTGTGTTGTTGGGCTGGCGGAAATACACCACCCGATAACTGGCGGACGATGTCATATGTTCTTCGTCCAACTAGGTACATGTCTACCGTTTCATTGAATGCGTGATAACCATAATCCTCTTCCCCATCTTCAACCATCGACAACCAAGACAAGTCATCTTCCTTCGTGGCTAAATAACCATCTAAACTCATGGAAATATAAACAATCAATTTTCGACTCATCGGTTTAATTTTTTATCTTCGACTAAAATAACAAAAATGACAGCTGGACAACACCGGAAAAACATTCAAATTGGCACTGAAGTGGAGATTGTGTTAAAAAAAGACCAAGCTTCAGGTGAACTCACTCATGGATTTGTAAAACGCATCCTAACCAACGCTGCATTCCATCCTCATGGAATCAAGGTAGAATTAGAGGATCGACAAGTTGGCCGCGTCAAGGTCATTATCACTGATCCCGACTAATTTGGTTTTAAGTAATGGCTACAGCAAAAACAAGATGAGCATCAATACCGTAATCGCTATGACAAGGGCTGTGTTGATACTTAATAAAATAATTGCGGCAACCATTCGCTTCTTTCCTCCAGGAGTAATATAACGGTAGGAAGCAGCGATAAATAGGAAAATCCAACCCAAGATCATAAAAACCCAACCGACCAATGGGATATAGGATAATCCACCAAAAATCACTGCTTTTCGAGCGTAACGTTCCGCTTTCTTCGCTATCCTCAATTTTTCTTCGTCCTCTGGATCTTCTTCCGCTTGGATGGCTTTCGAAATGGAACTTGTCCTTTGTGTATGCTCCACTTTTACTTCTTCCTTTTGGTCAATTAACGATTCTACTGCAACCGAAAGGGTGTCCGCTTGAACAAAATCAATTTTTTCACTAAGAGCATGAGCCACTTCTTGAGGTACTTCCTCCTTTTCTTCACTTGGTTGAAGTGCCGTTGAAGTTTTCTTTACTGGTTTATTTTTAACATGGATCAGATGACCATCATAAAACGGGCTGAAGGCTCCACAAGAAGCAAATAGGAATAACGCAGCGATTAGGTATATAGTTTTCATAAAAGAAAGATAACCAAAAAAACTAAGATTTTTTCAATTCTTCAAAAATTTCTTTTGCTTGCTTAATCAACATAACCCCATCAATCACCATACGCAAACGATCATTTTGTTCGGCTAATTTAATCTTTGGAAATTGAACTATGTTTTTCAATACCGTCTGAAACAAGGGCGATTCATAAAATGGCGATTGTGGATTTGCAATAAAATACCCTACCAATTTGTTGGATTTGATCACCAATCGCTCGATCCCTAATTCTTGGGCTAACCAACGCAACTTGAACGAGTGTATCAATTCGTGAACTTCTCTAGGTATTGGGCCAAAACGATCCTCTAAACGCACTATAAACTGAGTCAATTCCTCTTCCGTTTTCAAATTATCCATCTCTTGATACAGGGCTAATCGCTCGGCCACATTATTGACATAGTCATCAGGAATGCGCACTTCTAAATCCGTCTCAAAAATACAATCTTTGACAAACTGATGGAATTGATCCGTATTGCGTTCTTCGTACAAGTCTTTAAACTCATTTTCCTTCAATTCATCAATGGCTTCATTGAGAATTTTTTGATACATCTCAAAGCCGATTTCGGATATAAATCCACTTTGCTCACCACCGAGCATATTCCCTGCTCCGCGAATGTCCAAATCTTTCATGGCAATGTTAAAGCCACTGCCCAAATCTGAAAATTGCACCAATGCTTCTAATCGTTTACGTGCTTCTGAAGTTAATCCACTAAAGGTTGGAGTTACCAGATAACAAAATCCTTTTTTATTGCTTCGACCTACCCTTCCACGTAATTGATGCAAATCACTTAATCCAAAGTTTTGAGCGTCATTAATGATCATCGTATTGGCATTCGAAATATCAATTCCAGATTCAATGATGGTGGTAGCTAACAAAACATCGTACTCATGGTTAATGAAATCCATCATGATTTTTTCGAGTTGTTTGCCATCCATTTGTCCGTGACCAATTCCTACACGCACTCCTGGACATAAGCGTTGAATCATTCCAGAAATTTCTTTGATATTGGCTAATTTATTGTGTACAAAAAAGACTTGTCCACCTCGACTTACTTCATAAGCGATGGCATCTCGAATGGCCTCTTCACTAAAAGGTACAATTTCGGTTAAAACCGGCTGACGGTTCGGAGGAGGAGTTGAAATAATACTTAAATCTCTCGCACCCATTAACGAAAATTGCAGTGTTCTTGGAATCGGTGTAGCTGTAAGGGTCAGCGTATCGATGGTAGCCCGTAAAGTTTTTAATTTATCTTTAATCGATACCCCAAATTTCTGCTCCTCATCAATGATCATCAACCCGAGATCTTTAAATTTTACGCGGTCTGAAACAATGGCATGCGTCCCAATCAAAATATCGATCCGACCTTCCTTCAATTTCTTTAAGGTTTCCGTAGTTTCTTTGGCCGATTTAAATCGATTGATATAGTCTACTGTACATGGAAAATCTTTCAATCGCTCTTTAAAACTTCTAAAATGTTGCATCGAAAGTATCGTAGTAGGTACTAAAACGGCAACTTGTTTTGAATCATTAACTGCCTTAAAAGCTGCACGAATGGCCACCTCGGTCTTTCCAAAACCCACATCACCACAAATCAATCGATCCATTGGTGTGGCTGCCTCCATGTCCCCTTTAAATGCTTGTGTTGCTTTTAATTGGTCTGGAGTGTCTTCGTACATGAATGACGCTTCTAATTCATTCTGTAAATACGTATCAGGACTAAAAGAAAAGCCTGGCTGACTCTTTCTTTTCGCGTACAATTGAATTAAATCAAAGGCCAACTCTTTGATTTTCTTCTTGGTTTTATTTTTTAAGGTAGACCATGCTTGCGTGCCTAGCTTATTCATTTTTGGAACAGAGCCGTCTTTTCCTGTAAACTTCGAAATGCGATGCAAGGAGTGAATCCCAACGTACAATACATCGCCATCTTTGTACACTAATCGAATAGCTTCTTGGGGCTTTCCGTTAACATCAATCGTTTGTAATCCAGAGAACTGACCTACACCATGATCGATATGGGTCACATAATCTCCTTTTTGAAGATTATACAATTCTTTTAAAGTCAACGCTTGCTTCGCTTGTCGAAAGCCTTCCTTCAATTTAAAGCGATGATAGCGCTCAAACAATTGGTGATCCGTATAACAAGCGATTTTTTGATCGTGCGCAATAAACCCTTCATGCAAGGCGATTGGCATGGAAATAAAGGTTACTTGGTGACCTAAATCTTCAAATATTTGATATAATCGTTCAATTTGTTTGGGCTGATTTGAAAAAATCAAACATTCGTAACCGGCCTTTTTTCGAGCAGCTATATCTTGTTCTAACAGATCAAAATTCTTATTGAAACTTGGCTGAGGTTCCATTTGAAAAGCAAAACTATGTTGCTTCGGGTAATGGTAAACAGGTCCCCATTCGATGCGAGCATGGTGTATTACTTGTTCCTCCCATTCGGATGGATGCAGGTATAAATCGGAAGGTAACGTTGGATTTAAATCGGCGTTCAATTGACTATGGATTTGCACCGCTTTAGCGTATTCCTTATCCAATCGTACTTTGATTCCCTCAAAATCACTTCCCCAAATCGTCACCTCTGATCCTAAAAATTCCAAAAATCCGCTCACTTGCTCAAGAAGATGTCCTTTTTGAATATTCGGCAATACGGAGAAATGGTGGTGATTTTGAATGGATAATTGAGAACTGGCATCGAAGGTACGAATCGTTTCAACCTCATCGCCAAAAAATTCTATTCGAAAAGGAAAATCATTAGAAAATGAAAAGACATCGATAATTCCTCCACGGATTGAAAATTGACCTGGTTCGTACACAAAATCAACCCGATCGAAGTGGTATTCCAATAATAATTCATTGATGAAATCAATCGAATAGGTTTTACCCACCTCTATGCGAAAGGTATTTTCTTTTAAGCGTTTTTGGGTAGGTATTTTTTCAAAAAGTGCCTCAGGATAAGTGATTACCCATGCTTTTACACCTTGATTGATACGTTCAAGTACCTCAGCTCGTGCGACCACATTCGCATTATCGGTATCCTCCAATTGATAAGGAACTTTATACGAAGCCGGATAAAACAATACCCTTTTATCTTCGGGAAATAATTCCTCTAAGTCATTTAAAAAATAGGCCGCTTCTTCCTTATCGGACAAGATGAAAAGGTGATGTCCTGGAATTTGGGCGCCAACTTGAGAAGCATACAAAGCTCGGGAAGAACCCACCAAACCATTCCAATGAACTACAGTCGCTTTTTGCGTTAATGCAGCAGCAGTCTCATCAACCAGGTTAGATTGGGCAAACTTTTGCTTTAATTCATTTAACTCCATGCATTAATCGAGGTAACTCATGGCTTTTTCAACCATGGATTTAGATCCGATAAACAAAGAAGCACGTTCATGCAATTCTGTGGGTTTGATTTCCAAAATACGTTGACGACCTGTAGTAGCTAAACCACCGGCTTGTTCGGCAATGAAGGCCAAGGGGTTGCACTCGTACAAGAGGCGTAATCGACCTTTCGGTGCATTTTCCGTATTCGGATAAATATAAATTCCTCCTTTGATCATATTGCGATGAAAATCAGCTACTAAAGAACCAATGTATCTTCCTGAATAAGGTGAACCGTAATCGTTCTCTGAGCTTTGGCAATAAGCAATATATTTTTTGATACCCGGTTCACAAATGTGAATGTTACCCTCATTCATGGCATATAACCTACCTTTTTCAGGCATTTTCATGTTAGGATGGGATAAACAAAACTCACCAATAGAAGGGTCGAGAGTAAAACCATTGACACCGTTCCCGGTAGAATACACCAACATCGTTGAAGAACCATACAACACATAACCTGCAGCGATTTGTGCAGTACCCGGTTGCAAGAAATCTTCTAATACTGCCTTAGTTCCTTTGGGTGAAACCCTTTTATAGATTGAAAAAATAGTACCAATAGATACATTAACATCAATATTGGATGAACCATCTAAAGGATCGAACAATACCACATACGAAGCATTTTTGGAGGTTTCATCTTCAAAAGCGACAAAAGATTCATTCTCTTCAGATCCAATCCCGCAAACTTCACCCCCATTTTTAAATGCGGCTATAAATTGCTCATCAGCTACTACATCTAGTTTTTGTTGGTCTTCTCCTTGCACATTCACTTCACCTTGTGCGCCCAAAATATGATCCACCAAACCTGCTTTTCTAACATCCCTACTTACGATTTTAGAAGCGACCGAAATATCACCCAACAAGCGTGAAAACTCACCTGTAGCCATTTCGAAATCGGCTTGATTTTTAATGATAAAATCGTTTAATGTAATAACCTTTGACATGTGTAATTTGTTTTAAAAAGAAAAAAGGGAGTCAAACTCCCTCTAAATATTAGATAATCAACATCGCATCTCCGTAGGAGTAAAAACGATATTTCTGTTCAATTGCTTGTTTGTAAGCCTCCATCATTAAATCATGACCGCAAAATGCTGAGATCATCATCAATAAGGTGGATAGCGGGGTGTGAAAATTAGTCACCATACAGTTGGCAATGCTAAAATCGTATGGAGGGTAGATGAATTTATTGGTCCACCCATCGTATGGCTTTAGGGTACCATCTGTAGAAACGGAGGTTTCGATAGTTCTCATCGATGTCGTTCCAATGGCACAAACCCGTTTTTTATTTGCTTTTGCACGATTGACAATGTTTGCCGCTTTTTCTGTGATTCTAATTTGCTCAGAATCCATTTTGTGCTTGGTTAAATCTTCCACCTCAACTGGACGGAAAGTTCCCAAACCAACATGCAAAGTCACCTCTGCGAATTCAATTCCTTTTAACTCCAAGCGTTTCATTAACTCACGAGAAAAATGCAACCCAGCAGTTGGCGCAGCAACGGCACCTTCTTCTTTAGCGAAAATCGTTTGGTAACGATCCTCATCTTGAGGTTCAACTTCGCGTTTGATGTATTTTGGAAGTGGAGTTTCTCCTAATTCTGTAATTTTTGCTTTAAACTCTTCGTAAGGTCCATCGAATAAAAAACGCAAGGTTCTTCCTCTTGACGTCGTGTTATCGATAACCTCTGCTACCAAAGAATCATCTTCTCCAAAGTACAATTTATTTCCGATACGAATTTTACGTGCTGGATCAACTAAAACATCCCACAAAAGACTTTCGCGATTCAATTCACGCAACAAAAACACTTCAATTTTTGCGCCGGTTTTTTCCTTGTTTCCATACATTCTTGCAGGGAAAACTTTGGTGTTGTTCATAATCATCACATCACCTTCAGAAAAATAATTCACGATATCTTTAAACAATTTGTGTTCTATAAGACCTGAATCTCTGTGTAAAACCATCAATTTGGCTTCATCACGATTATCACTTGGGTATTCCGCAATCAGTTCTTCAGGTAAATCAAAGCTAAATTCCGACAGTTTCATTTTGTTCATAAATTGTTTTTGTTGGACAATAAAGTAAAAAAGTCTGCAAAGTTACAAAAAATTACCGTACTTAAAAAATTCATTTCAGTAATATTTTCTTTAAGAACAACCCGTAAAATTCTAATTTTCTTCGCGAATGATTTGAATCCATTCATCGACAGATTTAGCGTCTTTTATGGAGAAATCGCCGGAGCCCGTTCTTCGCAATTCTACGAGCGTAGCGCCACTACCTAATTTCTTTCCGAAATCATGTGCTATACTGCGAATGTAAGTCCCTTTAGAGGCAACAATCTCAAAGGTAATTTCTTCCGGACTGATGCGCTCCACTTGAAACGATTTCACCTCAATGGTATTCGATTTCATCACCACTTCCTTGCCTGCTCGAGCTAGATCATAGGCACGCTTTCCATCTATTTGCTTTGCGGAAAAGATTGGCGGAAATTGTTCTTGAACACCTATAAACGAAGTACAAACCTCTTGAATCAATTGATCGGTAATGTGATCAACAGGAAACGTGGCGTTAAATTCAGTTTCTAAATCATAGGAAGGAGTTGTTTTGCCTAGTAAAATTTTACCCGTATAGGTTTTATCGCCAATGATTAATCCATCGATTAATTTAGTATGTTTTCCAATACAAATCACCAATAAACCGGTTGCCAACGGATCAAGTGTTCCCGCGTGACCTACCTTGATATTTTTGACTCCCAATCGTTGCTTAAGATTCCATCTGAGTTTATTCACTACATCGAAAGATGTCCAACCTAGCGGTTTGTCCACCAATATCGTTACCCCTTCTTTATAATCCATGACTTAGATAAAAAAGTACAATAGGCACAAACCAACAATAATGCGGTAGTAACCCCACACTTTAAATCCATATTTTTCAATGATTCCAATAAAAAGTTTAATCGCCAATAGCGCAACGATGAAAGCAATCACATTCCCTAATAAAAACCATTGAATATTCGAAGAGGAATCCATGATCATTTCATAACCTTTCATCTCGCGTTGGTGATAATCCCAGTCTTTTAACACCAAGGAATACATAGTCACGGCTAACATGGTCGGAACAGCCAAAAAGAAACTGAATTCAGCTGCCAATTTTCGGGTTAAACCTTGTTGCATACCGCCGATAATCGAAGCAGCAGAGCGACTCGTACCTGGCATCATGGCCAAACATTGCCAAAAACCGATAATCACGGCTTGTTTGATGGAGATATTTTCTTCTACCTTAATTTTTGGATTTTTAAAAAATCGATCAATAAAGATTAAAACCACTCCACCTAATACCAAAGTGACTGCAATCGGAATGGGTTTTTCAAGTACTGATTCGATTTTTTCATCAAACAACTTCCCCAGAATCAAAGCAGGTAAAACCGCAAAGGCAAGCTTTACATAAAATTGATACGATTTGAAATCGAAGAATTTTTTCCAGTATAAAGCAACCACCGCCAAAATAGCACCGAACTGAATTGAAACTTGAAACATTTTCACAAATCCATCTCCCTCAATGCCAAAATAGGAACTGGCAAAAATCATGTGCGCCGTAGAGGAAACAGGCAAAAACTCCGTTAGGCCCTCAATGAGCGCAAGGATAATAACTTGAAATAAATCCATTATTTTTGGATGTCGTTAGATTTAGGTTTACGCATGATGGCATAAATAATCACCACGTAACCAGCTACGATGAACATCGGTGCGATGGTAATTCGAGTGGTGCCGAATAATTCAGATTCATTGAACTCATTTGGATTTTGCGCCGCTCCTCCAATCATTAAAATGAATCCTACGATGTTGATCGCTAAACCAATCAATAACCATTTGTAATTTTCTGGTTTAAAACCAAAATGCTTTAATTTTTCCATGCTTTTTAATATAAATCGTCTAATTTCATTTTAAGGTATTTATTTAACGCGAACCACGTAGAAACCAATGAAATAAAAATTCCAATGAAGATCAGTGCTGCTAATAAAAACACAAAAATAAAGAGATCAAAAGTGACTTCAAACGAATTCAATAGATTGTTTAATGCAAACAACAAGGTCATGACCAAACTAAAACCAATAACTGCAGAAATCAATCCTTGCACCACTGATTGCCAAAGAAAAGGTTTGCGAATATAAAAAGAGGTAGCCCCCACCAATTGCATCGTTTTTATGGTAAAACGTTTTGCGTACAACGCCATGCGAATCGTATTGTTGATCATGGCAACAGCGACTACAATTAATAGCGAGGCAATGGCCAAAAACAAAAAGACAAATTGTTTAAATCCAAGATTGACCGAATCTACCGCCGATTTATCGTAATTCACCTCATCAATTTCATTCGGAAAAGCCTTTAAAATTTTTGCTTTTATTGCTTCCATTCCTTCTAAGGAAGCATAGTTTGATTTAGGGCGAAATAAAATGGTTGCAGGCAATGGATTTTCTCCTTCAAAAATGGCGAGAATCTCTTTGGAATCTCGATCTCCTCCTGAAAATTCATCCACCGCACGTTCAGGTGATATGAATTGAACTTCTTTAAATTCCGACCAAGTTTTCAACACCTGTTCGATTTGTTTGATATCGTACTCACTTTGCTCTGCTTTGAAGAACAAATCTCCTTGAACACTCTCTTTAGCTTGGTTTTGCAAATTCTCTAATGCGAAAAAACCACCTATCACCAATCCAATCATAAACAGCACTAAAGATATCCCGATCACCGTGGACACGTAGCTTGTTTGCAGGCCTTTTTTACTGTATTTATCACTTGAAGAATTCATAGGCTACGAAAATAAACATTATTGCATTGAAAACAAATTATCTCCTATTATTTTGTTCTTGGTCCATCTACTGAACTATTAAAAAATGTTAAAAGCAAAATGCCCTGCAATAATGAAAAATGATCTGCGTTATCCTTATAGAAATAAATAGTTTTAGTTTTCATAAGTAGTAGTAGGTTAGGTTATAAAAAGGCGTCGTTAGCGATGCCTTTTTTATTGGAGAAACTTTAGTGGGTCTAATTTCTTTGCGTTATCTTTACCCCATGAAAAATACCGATGAATTTGTAAAGTCTGCTTTGAGGAATTTAGGCTTTGAATCCCTTAATGAACTGCAAACAGAAACTTTAGAAAAATCGAACCTTCATCCAAACCTGTTGGTGCTTTCCAAAACTGGATCCGGAAAAACACTTGCTTTTCTATTGCCGCTAATTGCCCAATTGGAAAACATCAAAAAAACACAAGCACTCATTGTGGTCCCTAGTAGGGAATTAGCCTTACAAATTGAACAAGTATTCAAAGCCATAAAGTCGAGTTTTAAGGTAACCGTTTGTTATGGCGGACATTCGATGCGTGTCGAGCAAAATAGTTTAGTGGAGCAGCCCGCTGTGATCATTGGTACTCCGGGAAGAATTTGCGATCACTTAGATCGTGGTCATTTGGAATTGAATGAAGTCAGTCATTTTATTGTTGACGAATACGATAAATGTTTAGAGTTTGGTTTTGAAGATCAAATGCGATTCATTCACGAACATTTAAAAAATCTTCAAAAAACATGGTTAATTTCCGCTACTGAGCATAAAGATTTCCCAAGATTTATTCGCTTCGACGCACCATGCGTGATCAATTATTTAAATCAATCTGAAGATCCAAACATTGAATTTTTAAAAATCCCGGTCAACAATTCCAATAAATTTGAGAATTTATACCAAGCACTTTGTTCGTTTGAAGGAGCGCTAACGATTGTTTTTTGCAATTACCGAGAAGCGACAACATCGATTACGGAATTTCTTGCTACTAAAGGTTACGAGGCTGTGAGCTATCATGGAGGCATGGAACAAGAAGAAAGAGAAAGGGCGTTAATGAAATTCAGGAATGGGAGTTTTCACACCTTAGTTTGTACCGATTTAGGTTCAAGAGGCTTGGATATCCCCGAAATCCAACACGTCGTCCATTTTCAATACCCACACAATTTAGAAGCATTCATTCATCGAAATGGTAGAACGGCTCGAATGAAGAGTGATGGAAAATCCTATTTGATGATTAATCAGGATGAAGAAACGCCTGAATACTTGGAATTACCCAATAAATCTTACGCCATCCAAGGCACCTACTTCCCTACTTTGAGTCCTTGGGTTACCCTCTATTTTAGTGGCGGAAAAAAAGATAAAATAAACAAAGTGGACATCGTTGGTTTCTTGGGCAAACAAGCCGGATTAGAAAAACACGAAATTGGCTTGATCACAACCATGGATTTTGCTACATATGTGGCTATTCCGAGAGAAAAAAGCAGGTCGATTTTAAGTTCCATTCGAGATGTGAAAGTCAAAGGTAAAAAGTTAAAAATAGCTGTTTCTAGATAATATTTTTTGGTGATTTTTTTTTAATTGGATTCGCTTTTCAATAGATTTTTTCATTAAATTAGTGAAATCACATTTTTGAATTCTATTAAAAACACCAAATAAATGGAAAGTACCACAAAAAACCCTATTAAAGGCGGTGAGTTCATCATTCGCCAAACTGCCCCTGAAGAAATTTTTATACCGGAAGAATGGGAAGAAGAACAAAAGATGATTGCGCAAATGTGCGATGATTTTATTGACCAAGAAATTGTTCCCAACCTGGATCGCATTGATAAAATGGAAGAAGGCTTGATGCCTAGTTTGGTAGACAAAGCAGGTGAGCTTGGGTTATTGGGGATCACTGTCCCTGAAGATTTGGGTGGACTTGGTTTAGATTTCAAAACCTCCCTTTTGGCTACAGAGCATCTAGGGAAAGGTTATTCCTTCTCGGTGGCTTATGGTGCACACACCGGAATTGGTACCTTACCCCTTCTTTATTATGGAACGGAAGCACAAAAACAAAAATACATCCCGAAATTAGCAACAGGTGAATGGAAAGCGGCGTATTGTCTTACGGAGCCAGGTTCCGGGTCCGATGCAAACTCTGGCAAAACCAAAGCGGTTTTAACAGAAGATGGAAAGCATTATATCCTTAACGGTCAAAAAATGTGGATTACCAATGGTGGATTCGCTAATTTATTTACTGTGTTTGCAAAAATTGACGATGATAAAAACCTTTCTGCATTTTTAGTCGAAGCAGACTCGGAAGGAATCAGTTTGAATCCGGAAGAGAAAAAAATGGGAATTAAAGGTTCTTCTACACGTCAAGTGTTTTTCAACAACGTAAAAGTACCCGTTGAAAATTTACTGTCAGAAAGAGAAAATGGGTTTAAAATTGCCATCAATATCTTAAATATCGGACGAATAAAATTGGGCGCTGGTGTTTTAGGTGGAGCGAAAGCAACCATTTCAGATACTATTAAATACGCGAATGAACGCGAACAATTTGGAAGAGCCATTTCGAAATACGGAGCAATTCGCTATAAAATTGCAGAACAAATCATTCGCACCTATACCCTTGAATCTGCATTATACCGCGCAGGACAAAATATTGATGATGCCATAGCACACTTGATTTCCACAGGAATGGCTAAAGGTAAGGCAACCCTGAAAGGCATCGAGCAATTTGCTGCAGAATGTGCTATTTTGAAAGTAGCAGGATCGGAATGTTTGGATTATGCTGTTGACGAGGCAGTTCAAGTATTTGGAGGAATGGGTTATTCTGCGGAATCAACTGTTGAACGCGCATATCGCGACTCGCGCATTAACCGCATTTTTGAAGGTACAAATGAGATCAATCGCATGTTAACCGTAGATATGATTCTTCGCAGAGCCATGAAAGGGGAATTAGATTTGATGGGACCAGCTATGGCAGTTGCCAATGAATTGATGAGTATCCCAGACTTTGGAGCATCCGAAGACGGTCCTCTAGCACAAGAAACTAAATACTTAGAAAACTTCAAAAAGGTCATCTTGATGATTGCAGGATCAGCCGTACAAAAGTTGATGCAAACCCTTTCAAAAGAACAAGAAATTTTAATGAATATCGCAGATATTGCCATTTGGACTTACCAAGCTGAATCCGTTCTGCTTCGAGTTCAGAAATTAATTGCTAAAAAAGGTGAAGCTGCTTGTGAAGTTGAAATGGCCATTGCCCAAACGTATTTTTACGACACCGCAGATCGCATTCAAAAAGCGGGGAAAGATGCCCTTCATTCTTTTGCTGAAGGCGATGAATTGACCATGATGTTGATGGGATTGAAACGTTTTACAAAAACAAATGCTTTCAACCCTAAAAATGCACGTCAAATCATTGCTCAAAGTGCAATTGCAAAAAATCAGTACAGCCTTTAAACATTGATCCATTTAAAAGCCCTTTTAACGAAGGGCTTTTTTTTAACCTTAAAATTTCAATTTAATCCGTTGCCTTCTTTCCTACTTGCCTTGTTAATAAAACTTAATGTCTGACGAAAGTTTGCACACCCCTCGTTTTTTTCGTTTCTTTGCAAAAAAAATTTATGGGTCATAAATCAGGTTTTGTTAATATTGTTGGAAGTCCAAATGTGGGTAAGTCTACCCTAATGAATCGTTTAGTCGGTGAAAAACTATCCATTGTTACTTCCAAAGCACAAACAACAAGACATCGAATTTTAGGAATCGTAAATGACGAGGATTATCAAGTCGTATTTTCAGACACACCGGGCGTAGTCAATGCAGCCTACAAGTTGCATGAATCCATGATGGATTATGTGAACACTTCACTCAAAGATGCCGATGTATTATTGTTCATCACGGATGTTGAGGAAAATGAAATGAATCACAAAGAAACTTTGGAGAAAATCCAAAAGTTAAAAGTGCCGGTTATTTGTTTGATCAATAAAATTGATTTAGGTGACCAAGCGAAGGTAAAAGAACGCTTAGAATATTGGCAAGAAAGACTTCCAAATGCGATAGTTTTCCCCATCTCAGCCTTGCATGGATTCAATATTGATGCCATCTGGGAACGTATTTTGGAATTAATTCCTGAAAATCCGGCCTATTACGATAAAGAGGAATTGTCTGATCGACCGATGCGCTTTTTTGTTTCTGAAATTATACGTGAAAAAATATTCATTCATTGTCAAAAAGAAGTTCCTTACTCTTGTCAAATTGAAATTGAAGAATACAAGGAAGAGGAAGACCTTACCAGAATTCGTGCATTAATTATCGTTGAACGCGATTCTCAAAAAGGAATCATCATCGGAAAAGGTGGTGAAATGCTGAAAAGAATCGGGCGTGAATCAAGACTTGAAATTCAAAAATTCATCGATCAAAAAGTCTTTTTAGAAACCTTCGTAAAGGTCGATAAAGATTGGAGATCTACTGAAAATAAATTAAAAAAATACGGGTATTAATCCTGTAAATCAATAACTATGAGTAATATACTTGCAATCGTTGGTCGACCAAATGTTGGGAAATCAACTTTATTTAATCGTTTAACAGAATCAAGAAACGCCATCGTTAAAGAAGTGAGCGGAGTTACCCGTGATCGACTATATGGAAAGGGCGAATGGAATGGTTACCAATTTTCTGTGGTCGACACCGGCGGTTACATCAAAGGGTCTGACGATATTTTCGAAGATGAAATAAGAAAGCAAGTAGAAATTGCAATTCAAGAAGCAACGGTCATTCTTTTCATGGTGGATGTTATGGCGGGAATCTTAGATTGGGATGAGGCCGTGGCTAAAATTTTAAGAAAATCGAAGAAACCCATTTTAATTGTTGCTAACAAAGTGGATAATACAGACCGTGTAGGACTATCCTCTGAATTTTATCAATTTGGTTTAGGCGATGTATTTGATGTGTCGGCTACCAATGGCAGTGGAACTGGAGAAATCTTAGACGAAGTCGTAAAATATTTCAACAAAGAAGATGAATCGGTCAATGAAAAAGATGAGTTGCCACGTATTGCCATTGTAGGTAGGCCGAATGTTGGAAAATCCTCCTTAGTGAATGCATTGACTGGAGAGGAAAGAAATATCGTAACCAATATTTCAGGTACAACACGAGACTCCATCAATACGCGTTACAACGCTTTTGGCTTCGACTTTATGCTCATCGATACGGCAGGGATTCGTAAAAAAGCCAAAGTCAATGAAGACATTGAGTACTATTCCGTTTTGCGTTCCATTCGAACTATCGAAAATTCTGACGTTTGTATCTTTATGATTGACGCGGCAGAAGGAATTCAAAAACAAGATTTACACATATACTACGTCATTGAAAAAAATTCCAAAGGGGTTGTCGTATTGGTAAACAAATGGGACCTTATCGACAAGGATCAAAATACCATGTTGAAGTTTGAAGAAATGGTTAGAAATCAATTGGCACCCTTCAATGATGTTCCGATTATTTTTACTTCTACCATCACTAAACAGCGTATTCACAAAGCCTTAGAGGCGACGATGATGGTGCATGAAAATCGCACCAAAAAAATCCCTACTTCGCAATTAAACGAAGTAATGCTTGACATCATTCAAGCAACACCTCCACCTGCGATGAAAGGAAAATACATCCGAATTAAATACGTTCAACAGTTACCAACTCACTCACCGGCGTTTGCCTTTTTCTGTAATTTACCCCAGTATATTCCAGATTCTTACAAGCGTTTCTTGGAAAATCGTTTACGCGAAGAGTTTGATTTCTGTGGTGTTCCCATTAAAATTTTCTTTAGAAAAAAATAATTCGATTTTTGCTATCTTTAAAGGATGAAATTTGGCGCAATCGATATTGGAACTAACGCGGCTCGTCTTTTAGTTGGACAGGTTTGTGAAGCTGATGGCCATTCCTTTGTAAAGAAAATTGCCTACATCCGTGTCCCTTTAAGACTTGGAGAAGAGGTGTTTGAGAACAACAGAATTTCCAAAAAGAAATTGGAGCACTTCACCAAAACCATCGAATCCTTTCGTTTAGTTTCTGAAATATTTGAAGTTACTCAATTGAGAGCTGTTGCAACCTCCGCAATGCGCGAAGCCAAAAATAGAAAAAAGGTCATCGAAAAAATCCAGAAAGAAACAGATGTAGAGATTGAAATCATCAGTGGAGATGAGGAAGCAGAGTTGATTTTTAGCACATTTTTCCTGTTAGATTTTGACAAAAGCATCCCTTTTTTAGTCATCGATGTTGGCGGTGGAAGCACCGAAATAAGTGTTTTTGAAAAGGGTAAGAAAGTAGCCTCCAAATCGTTCAACGTGGGGACTATTCGCTTACTAAAAGAAAAAGTGAAAGCCGATTTATGGACAGAAATCCATAATTGGATTACTAAATATGTGGATTTAAGCATGCACCACCAAGTCTTCGGCACAGGAGGAAATATCAATAAAATACACAAACTATTAGGCGCAAGTGCTAAAGATCCAATTTCTTTAGCGGCAATACAAAAATTCAAAGCAGAATTAGCGCCTTTAACCCTTGATCAACGCGTAGATCAATTTCAATTAAAACCCGATCGGGCGGATGTCATTGTTCCAGCGATGGATATTTACACGTACATCATGAAGGAAATCAACTGTAACGAAATTAGAGTACCAAAAATTGGTTTAGCAGATGGTATGATTTACGATATGTACATCCAACACGCAAAATAATTTAATCCAATCGAAAACGGATGGGAAGTGTCATGAAAACCGATACCTTTTGGCCTTTGTTTTGTCCTGGAATCCAATTGGGCATCAAACGAACTACCCGCATAGCTTCAGCCTCGAAAGCCCTTTCATTAGTGGTATTTTTCAACACTTCAAACTGATAAATCGTCCCATCTTTACTCACGACAAAACGCAAATAAACTACGCCTTGTATCCCTAATTCTTTAGCAGTCGCTGGATATTCGAGGTGCTTTTTAATGAATTCCATCATAGCTTCAATACCACCCGGAAATTCAGGCATCACTTCAGCCCACGTTAAAATTTCTTCCGATTGAACCTCTGGGCTTACCGTAGGAGGCTCAGGCACCTCTATCCCACCTAAATAGGGAGGTTCAGGAGCTCGAATTTCTCCAACCACCATAATTTCTGGTTCGAGAACCACTTTCTTCTTGCCTTTTTTCACCTTGCCTTTTAAAGGTTTTTGATTCAAGGTATCTAACTCAGGTGTTGAATCCGTACTAATTATCTTTTCGGAACTCTGAGGATTGGGTGTTTGAATCGCTTTAGGTTCGTTATCCTGACAGCCCATCAACAACATAGAAATCAAAGAAATATGCAAAAATGCCTTTTTACCACTACTTAAATGTACATGATTTAAAAGCGCAGGCCAATCTTGGTCAGACCAACTCAATTCTTGTTGAGGCAAGCGACCACAAATGGATTTACCTTGGTTTTCGAGTAAATAGAACAAGGTCGAGGCTTTCGATTGATTAGAGAAATCGACAACTTCTTTGGTACATGTATCGCAAAATCTTCCCTTTTCGGAAGGTTTCATTCCCTCCCAATCTTCATCACAAGGTAAATCTATTCGGTATTTCATCTGAAACGTTTTGAACTAAAGTACAAGATTTAAGCCAAAACGTTCATCATTACAATATTTTTAATTCTTTGGACAAGAATTCATGCCGAATACCGCGTAAATCGGACAAAAAGAAATGACACTGGTCAATAAAAAGATGGCAGCAAGAATTAAAGCTCCATAGCCCCAAAAACCCGTTAAAATTTTAGCAAAAAATAATCCTCCTAAAACGGCTGCCAATACGATTCTTGCCAATTTATCTAAGTTTCCTACATTTTTTTTCATATTCTTTTTATTTTAAATATACGAAAACTTTAGGCTAATGGGAAGTAACTCAAGTTACATAAACCCAAAAACGAATCCAAATAGGGGGATGTACGATAAAAAAGTTATTTTTGTATAAAAATACAATTATGGTTAAAGTTCAACATATAGATTCCAAAGAATGGCACGGTTACGACAGTGTATTCTTGGGTGAAAAATCCATTCAAAAAGAAAAAAATCCGATACTCGACGATTTATTAACCAAGTGCAAAGAAAAAGACTTAAAATTCGATTACCTAAAAAGTCATCAAGGTTTTGTTTTTTATGTTTCAGATAAACAAAGCGATGAAGAACTTCGAATTGCAGGTTCAAAAATCAGAAACCTAATCGACCGAGAAACGAAAAGTTTACTTGTTTTTGGCACGTCCCATATCAACCCACTGATTGAAGGCTTTTTACTGACCAATTATCAATTCATTCATCATTTCACCAAAAGTGAAACCAAAAAATATGCTCTAAATGCAATTTATGTGGATGAAAAAATTGAAAAAGAAACGCTGAAATACCTCAACAAAATGCAACAAGCGTTGTATTGGACTAGGGATTTAGTGAACGAGCCATTATCACATTTGAATGCTTCGGATTTAGCTAATCGCATCAAAGCCCTGGAAGTGGTGCCCAATTTAAAAGTAAAAGTATTAGAAAAGTCACAGATTGAAACCTTAAAAATGGGCGGATTGCTTGCGGTAAATAAAGGTTCTATAGATCCACCTACCTTCACGATCATGGAATACAAACCTAAAAAACCGAGCAACAAAAAGCCGATTGTTTTAGTTGGAAAAGGTGTGGTTTATGATACAGGGGGATTGAGTTTGAAGCCAACTCCGGGATCAATGGATTGCATGAAGAGCGATATGGCCGGTGCTGCAAGTGTAGCTGGAGCCATTTACCTCACTGCATTGATGGCTTTAGATGTTCACGTGATTGGTTTAATACCAGCCACCGATAATCGTCCGGGATTAAACGCTTACACCCCAGGAGATATCATCACCATGTCGGATGGAACTACTGTGGAAGTTTTAAATACGGATGCAGAAGGACGAATGATTTTAGCAGATGCATTAGTTTATGCCAATAAATACGAACCAGAATTAATCATCAGTTCAGCAACATTAACAGGTGCAGCCTTGAGAGCAATTGGCACGAACGCTGCAATTGCGATGGGTGATGCTTCGGATAAAACATTTAAGCTTTTAGAAAAAAGTGGACAAAGTACTCACGAGCGCATTGTTCAGTTTCCGTTTTGGGATGAATACTTAGAACCAATGAAATCCAACATCGCAGACTTAAAAAATATCGGCGGAGCAAATGCCGGAATGATCACGGCAGCCAAATTTCTTGGTCATTTTGTCAAACACCCCTACATTCATCTAGATATTGCTGGTCCAGCTTGGTTAGATGCAAAAGAAAACTACAAAGGACAAGGCGGTACAGGCTTTGGCGTTCGATTATTATATTCATTTTTAGAAAATGCACATCATGGAAAAAGATAAAGAAATGCCCATTCACGCACCGATTAAAATTGGAATTTCCATGGGGGATTCGAATGGTATCGGTCCAGAAATCATCATGAAGGCATTGCAAGATCAACGCATACTTTTGGATTGCACACCAGTTATCTACGGATCCAGTAAGGTTTTTTCTTTTCACAAAAAAGAATTGAAGGATTTAGAATTTAACTTTAACACCTGCAAAACACCTCAAGATATTCAAGCCAAAAAAATCAATTTCATCCATGTGCACCAAGATGAATTCATCGTGGAATTAGGGAAACCAACTTCAGAAAGTGGAAAACTAGCCTTTTTATCCTTGGAGCATGCGACGAAAGATTTAGCATCAGGGGTCATTGATGTGTTAGTAACTGCACCGATCTCTAAAGACGCGATGAACAAATCGGGCTTTCAATTTCCCGGACACACGGAATATTTGGCCGATATGGCGGGAACAGAAGCGTTAATGGTCTTGTGTTCGGATGCCTTAAGAGTTGCTCTAGCCACCATTCACATTCCCTTAAAAGAAGTAGCAACCGCACTTACCAAAGAATTGATCGTTGAAAAAATTCGCGTTCTTGAAAACAGTTTGACCAAAGATTTTGGCTTACACAAACCCAAAATTGCCGTATTGGGTTTAAATCCGCATGCAGGTGAGAACGGGAAAATTGGCGAAGAAGAAAAAAACATCATCGAACCAGCGATCCAACAAGTTCGAAATGAAGGCATTTTGGCATTTGGTCCTTATCCGGCAGACGGACTTTTTGGCTCTAAACTTCGAGCAGAATTTGATGGTATTTTAGCCATGTACCATGATCAAGGATTAACCGGGTTCAAAGCACTTGCTTTTGAGGATGGCGTTAACTTTACAGCTGGACTTCCCGTAATCCGTACCTCGCCTGATCACGGAACAGCTTATGACATCGCAGGTCAAGACAAAGCAAGTCCGAATTCGTTCAGAGAATCGTTGTATTTAGCGATGGATATTCATCGAAATCGAAAATTGCACAAGGAAATCAATGCGAATAAATTGGTCATTGAAAAAAGCGCCGTGAAGAAAACTGAAAACAAAATTCAATAATCGAATTTTTTTTTCGAGATATTAACATTATTCAGTTAAAATGATTATCTTTGCCCTCCAATTTTAGTGGAATTGAAGTCAAAAAGAGAATATATAATATCATTTGTTGGCTTGAAATTAGGCTTTCATGATTTCGATTTCGAAATTGATGATGCGTTCTTTGAGAAGTATGAGTACTCGATGATCCAAAAAGGTGAACTAAAAGCGCACCTTCAATTGGAAAAAAAAGAAACAATGTTTATCGCGTTGTTTACGGTTGATGGATTTATCCACACCACTTGCGATCGATGTACAGATGATTTGAAACTACCTATCCATGGAGAGTTTCAATTGATTTATAAATTTGGACATGAAGAATCTCACGATGAGAATTTGATTGTTTTGCATCCGGATGAATACCAATTAGATGTATCGGATGCCATTTATGAATTAATCATAATTTCATTACCCAACAAGGTTACTCATCCGCAAGGAGCATGTAATCCTGAGATGATGGAATTAATTAACCAGCATTCTATTTTTTCTACCGAAGAGGAGGAGGAAGATGAAGATTGGGAAGACGATGAGGATTTTGACGAAGATGATTCCGATGATGACGCTGACGATGAACTAGATAATGACGATGAGGATTTTGATCCAAATCAACCAATAGACCCAAGGTGGTCAATATTAAAGAATTTAAATTAACAGTATAAATAAAGTAAAATGGCACATCCTAAACGAAAGATATCGAAGACTAGACGTGACAAGAGAAGAACGCATAAAAATGCGGTAGCGAAAAACATTGCTACTTGTCCAACAACTGGTCAGCCACACTTATTTCACCATGCACATTGGCATGAAGGGAAACTTTATTACAAAGGTAAAGTAGTAGCAGAAAAAGAATTGGCAGTATAATTCTAAATTCTTCATTCCATGAAGATCGGAATTGATATTCTAGGCGGTGATTTTGCTCCAGATGCGAATTTATCTGGAGCAGTTCTTGCCCAAAAAGAAATACCATCGGATGTTCGATTGGTACTATTAGGCGACAAAGATCAAATTCTTAGTGGCCTTTCTTTGTTGGGTGAAAGTGCCGAAAATTACGATATTGTTCACGCTCCGGATGTCATCACCATGCATGACCATCCAACGAGAGCGATTCCACAAAAACCGAACAGTTCCATTTCCATCGGATTTGATTTGCTAGCGAAAAAAGAAATTCAAGCCTTTGCCAGTACCGGTAATACAGGCGCTATGCTCGTAGGGTCGATTTACAAAATCAATTCGATTCCAGGTATCATCAGACCTTGTATCACTTCCGTTTTACCTTCAGTAAATGGCTCCAATTCTATCTTACTCGATGTGGGCTCTAATGCGGATTGTAAACCAGATGTCCTTTATCAATTTGCAGTGTTAGGTTCTGTTTACGCGAAAAGTGTTTACGGCATCGAAAACCCAAAAGTAGGACTATTGAACATCGGCGAAGAAGCTTCTAAAGGAAATCTTTTGACGATTGCAGCGCACAAACTACTAGCGGAATCGGATGAAATCAATTTCATTGGAAATGTGGAGGGAAGAGATTTGTTTACCGGAATGGCAGACATCATTGTTTGTGATGGATTTACAGGAAACATCGTACTGAAACAAGCAGAAGGACTTTATTCCATTATGAAAAAACGTGGAATTCACGATGACTATTTTGATAAATTCAATTATGAAAATTACGGTGGAACTCCCGTATTAGGAGTGAAAGGTAATGTGATCATCGGTCATGGTATTTCAAACGATAAAGCTGTAAAAAACATGATTATCCATGCTTACGAAGTCGCTAAATCAGGTTTAGCTACTAAAATTGAAGCAGCATTTACATAAAAATATGAAAAAATTAACGGCAGCAATTACCGGGATTCAAGGGTACGTCCCAGATTACGTATTGAACAATGAAGAGCTTTCTCGCATTGTAGATACTTCTGACGAATGGATTACCTCAAGAACTGGAATTAAAGAACGTAGAATTTTAAAAGATGGAGCCTCTTCAGATATGGCTACCATTGCAGTACAAAAATTACTGGAAAAGAAAAATATCGATCCATTAGAAATCGACTTAGTGATTTGTGCTACCGTTACTCCTGATTATACTTTTCCTGCAACCTCCAATGTGATTTGCGACAAAGTAGGAATGAAAAATGCTTGGGGCTACGATTTAATTGCCGCTTGTTCCGGATTTATTTATGCTTTATCGACGGGTTCACAATTCATTGAAACTGGAAAATATAAAAAAGTTTTAGTCATTGGAGTGGATAAAATGTCCTCGATACTGGATTATGAAGACCGCACGACATGCGTCATCTTCGGAGATGGTGCAGGAGTAGCCTTGCTTGAACCGAATGAAGAAGGCTTAGGTGTTCAAGACTTTATTTTAAGAGCTGATGGTGCTGGAAGACATTACCTCATTCAGCCAGCCGGAGGATCTTCTCAACCTGCAACCCATCAAACGGTGGATGAGCGTTTACATTTCGTGAAGCAAGAAGGTAAACAAGTATTCAAATTTGCGGTAACCAATATGGCAGAAGTTTCTGCTGAAATTATGGAAAAAAACAATTTAACATCAGAGGATGTAGATTGGTTAGTACCTCATCAAGCTAATCTTAGAATTATTGATGCAACCGCAGAACGCATGGGATTAGGCAAAGAAAAAGTGATGATCAATATCCAAAAGTATGGAAATACTACTGCTGGAACCTTACCTTTGTGCTTGTGGGATTATGAATCACAACTGAAAAAAGGAGACACCTTAATCTTGTCTGCATTTGGTGGTGGATTTACTTGGGGATCTGTTTATCTAAAATGGGCCTACAATTCATAAAAAATATTATTTTTACAATCTTATAAATTAAAAATTATGAATCTTAACGAAATTCAAGACTTAATCAAATTTGTATCTAAGTCGGGCGTAAGTGAAGTTGAAATTGAAAAAAAAGATTTCAAAATAGTCATTAAAGCAGAAAAGCAAAAAACAGAGCAAATCTTTGTTCAAGCTACTGCGCCAGCAGCTGCACCTGCACCAGTTGCGGCGGCTCCAGCGGCAGCTCCAGCTGCACCGGCAGCACCGGTAGCGCCTGCAGCAGCAAGTGACGATTCAAAATATGTAACGATCAAATCGCCAATGATTGGTACGTTCTACCGTTCAGCTGGTCCTGATAAAGAGCCTTTTGTTTCTGTAGGAACATCTATCAACAAAGGAGATACGATCTGTATCGTTGAAGCGATGAAATTATTCAATGAAATTGAAGCTGAAATTTCAGGGAAAATTGTGAAAGTATTGGTAGATGATTCATCCCCTATCGAATACGATCAACCATTATTCCTTGTTGATCCAGCATAAAGAAAAAAATAGTTTAATGTCCTGTGAAATTTCATAGGACATTTTTAACTTTTTGTTCATACATCCATTCATATTATGTTTAAAAAAATATTAATTGCCAATAGAGGTGAAATTGCCTTACGTGTCATTCGAACATGTAAAGAAATGGGAATTAAAACCGTAGCCGTATATTCAACAGCAGACAAAGACAGTTTACCTGTTCGTTTTGCCGATGAAGCTGTTTGTATCGGTCCGGCGGTATCTTCAAAGTCCTATTTGTCAATTCCTAATATCATTGCAGCAGCTGAAATCACCAACGCAGATGCGATTCATCCAGGCTATGGATTCCTTTCTGAGAATGAAAAATTTTCAAAAGTATGCCAAGAACATGGAATCAAATTCATTGGTGCGCTTCCTGAACAAATTGCAGGTATGGGAGATAAAGCGACCGCCAAAGCAACGATGATTGCAGCAGGTGTGCCTTGTATTCCAGGATCTGTGGGTCTATTAAAAGACGTTGAAGACGCGAAGAAAACAGCGAAAAAAATCAAATACCCGGTCATCATGAAAGCAACTGCTGGAGGTGGTGGAAAAGGGATGCGTATCGTTTGGAAAGAAGAAGATATTGAAGCCGCATGGGATTCAGCTCGTCAAGAGTCTGCAGCCGCTTTCGGTAACGACGGTCTTTACATGGAGAAATACATTGAAGAACCGCGTCATATTGAAATTCAAATTGCAGGTGATCAATTCGGTAACGCTTGTCATTTATCTGAAAGAGATTGTTCCATTCAAAGACGTCATCAAAAATTGGTAGAGGAAACTCCTTCTCCATTTATGACAGACGAGTTGAGAGAGCGCATGGGTCAAGCTGCCATAAAAGCGGCTAAAGCAGTTAAATACGAAGGCGTTGGTACGGTAGAGTTTTTGGTGGACAAACACCGTGATTTTTATTTCATGGAAATGAATACCCGTATCCAAGTTGAGCACACCATCACGGAAGAAGTAATCGATTTCGATTTAATTAAGGAGCAAATCAAATTAGCAGCAGGCGAAAAAATTTCTGGTAAAAATTATTTCCCAAAACTGCATTCAATAGAGTGTAGAATCAATGCCGAAGATCCTTATAACGACTTTAGACCATCTCCTGGAAAAATCACCTCTTACCATTCACCAGGTGGACATGGGGTACGTATTGATACACATGCTTACGCAGGCTATATCATTCCGCCAAATTACGATTCAATGATTTCAAAATTAATCGTAGTGGCACAAACACGAGAAGAAGCGATTACTAAAATGAAGCGCGCTTTAGAAGAATACATCATTGAAGGAATTAAAACAACCATTCCATTCCATTTAAAATTAATGGACAACCCAGATTTTAAAGCGGGTAACTTCACCACGAAGTTTATGGAAACCTTCGAATATTAAGATTCATAAATCATACAACAGAAAGCACTCAGCAATGGGTGCTTTTTTTTGTTTTTGAGGTAACGACCCTTTTATGATAATGATTATCTTTACGTCATTGAAAACCACTTTGAAACATAACGACTTAAATACGGGTAATTTCTACAAAGCAATCCCAGAGCGACATGCAGAAAGCCAGGCGTACCGATATTCCTTCAACAGGATCAAAGCAAAATCGTAATGGTTCAAGATATTTAATTTATACAAGGGAATTCCACTAATCTATGCAGAACTCTTTTGCTACTCAATCTCTTTTTTCTATCTTTGCGATTCAATTCAAGATATGTCAGATATTCGCTATAACTTAAGAGGTGTTTCCGCAGGAAAAGAAGAAGTTCACAATGCCATCAAAAATGTGGACAAAGGATTATTTCCTCAAGCATTTTGTAAAATTGTGCCAGACACCTTAACCGGTGATGAAGAGTATTGCATCGTTATGCATGCAGATGGTGCAGGAACCAAATCCTCATTGGCTTATATGTATTGGAAAAAAACGGGTGACATTTCGGTTTGGAAAGGAATCGCTCAAGATGCTTTAATTGATTTAGACAAACAAAATAGAGAATTAATACAATCAAAAGAAAAAAAAGAACAAGAAAAGAAAATTTTATCAAAATCAAAAGAAGAAAAAAATTTTGAATTATCAAAAAAACTTTCTTTAGAAATTAATGATTTGGAAAGCAAACAAGCTGAAATACAAAAAAAAGTACACGATATCGTATCAGGTTTACCAAATATTGCACATGACGATGTACCCGTTGGCAAAGATGAAAAATCTAATAAATTAATTAAGCAAAATGGTACAGTAAGAAAGTTTTCTTTTCCTGTTAAGTCTCATGTAGATATAGGTGAAAAAAATAAACAAATAGATTTTAAAAATTCAGCTAAATTATCAGGTTCAAGATTTGTTATACTTAATAATGATTATGCTCAATTAGAAAGAGCACTAATTAATTTTATGCTTGATACTCATGTTAATAAATTTTCCTACACTGAAGTTTCGCCTCCATTATTAGTAAGTGAACATGTGATGTTTGGTACAGGCCAATTACCCAAATTTGAAGAAGATCAATTTGAGATAAAAACATCCAAAGAAGAAGAAAGAAAATTTTTAATTCCAACTGCTGAAGTAGTTTTAACGAATTTAGTAAGAGAGTCTGTTCTTGAGGCTAAAGAGCTACCAATGAGATTAGTTGCAGCCACTCCTTGTTTTAGAAAGGAAGCGGGTAGTTACGGAAAAGATACTAAGGGTATGATGAGACAACATCAATTTTATAAAGTTGAACTTGTTCATATAGTTCAGCCAGAAAATGCTCTTAAAGAGTTAGATTTAATGTTGAGCTGTGCGGAAGAAATTTTAAAACTTCTTGAAATTCCTTATCAAGTGCTACTTTTATCTTCTGGTGATATGGGTTTTAGTGCTGAAAAAACTTACGATATTGAAGCCTGGATTCCTAGTGAAAATAAATACAGAGAAATATCTAGCTGTTCATCTTGCGGTACTTTTCAGGCAAGAAGAATGAATGCAAAATATAAATCTTCAAAGGGATCTGATTTTGTAGCTACATTAAATGGCTCTGGTTTGGCTGTAGGACGTTTGATGATTTCACTAATAGAAAACTATCAGAATGAAGATGG
>JALRIV010000040.1 GCA_023255275.1 Crocinitomicaceae bacterium
ATACCTCGTTTAGCTAATAATCGACAATATTTGGATCAAATTTTGAGTATTAACCAAATGAAAACATTTACATCATGAAGTTTTTTGGTGCACTCTACTTTGTTTTGATTTTCTTGTTCAGTTTTGCGCAAGAGCAAATTACATGGCAGCAAGTGAAAGAATTCCCCTTGGATTCAAATGCAGTTTGGCATGTGGATATGATTGGAAATGTTTACCTCAGTAAGCATAATGAATTACAAAAACTAGATACAACGGGTAAATTAATGTTTAAACAAAGTTTGAAATCCTTAGGAAGACTGAGTGATTTCGAAAACATCAACACTATGAAATCCGTCTGCTTTTCTGAAGAACAACAAACGCTTTGTTTTTTGGATAACACCTTAACGATTACGGATGATTGTATTGATTTGTTGAACTATAAAATCATGAACGCACGGTTTATTTCTGTTTCAAGTCAGCCTGATAAACTGTGGGTTTTTGATCAAATGAATTCAAGAATTTTATTGGTAAGTTTTGGAAAAACCCTGCAATCGCAAGAAGTGGTTAATGCGCAAGGAGTATTGAATGCCCAACACATTACTTCCATTCATGAAAACAACAATCAATTGATTATGGTGGATGCCAAGCGTGGCATTTTTATTTTTGATTTGTATGGTACATTGATTCAATTTATTGAAATGAGTGGTGTGCAAAAAGCATATTTTTATCAGGGCCAATTGCTGTTTTTAAGAGAAAACAAGTTGTTTATGCGGAATTCCGATGGGTTGGATGTGATACCGATTCCATTACCTATTGAAAAAGTCATAGACTTTGAAATTGTTAGAGAGCAAGTGTTCTTAAGAACTTCCTCCTCGTTGATAAAATATCGAGTGAATTTCCATTAAAAATGATTGCCCATTTTTTTAAAAATAGTAATTTAGTCAATTCATAAAAACAAACGAAATATGCATATTGCGGTAGCTGGAAATATTGGTTCAGGAAAAACCACGTTAACGAAAATGTTAGCTAAACATTTCGGATGGGAAACTCATTTTGAGGATGTAGAACAAAATCCATATTTGAATGATTTTTATGAAGATATGCAACGTTGGTCTTTTAACTTACAGATTTATTACCTCAATTCTCGATTTACCCAAATTCAAGAAATTCAGCAAACGGAGAAGAATGTCATTCAAGATCGAACCATCTATGAAGACGCTTTCATTTTTGCGCCCAATTTACATTCCATGGGATTGATGACGACTCGAGATTTCGAAAATTATTTCTCGCTTTTCAATTTAATGGATTCATTCGTGTCTGCTCCCGATTTATTGATTTATTTGCGCGCAAGTGTTCCTACGCTTGTGAATCAAATACAAACTCGTGGTCGTGAATATGAAGAAAGTATTCGTTTGGATTATTTGAAAAGATTGAATGAGCGCTATGAAGCTTGGATTTCGACTTATGACAAAGGAAAATTACTCATTATTGATGTAGACAACAATCGATTCCCGGAAAATCAAGAAGATTTAGGGAAAATTATTCATATGATTGATACAGAATTAAACGGTTTATTTTAAGATGATAGTAGTTACAGGTGCAGCAGGATTTATTGGAAGTTGTTTAGTAAGTCGATTAAACCAAGCAGGTTTCGATGACATCATCGTAGTGGATGATTTTTCTAAAAAAGAAAAAGACCATAATCTTGAAAATAAAACGTTACAAGCCAAAATTGGAAGAAACGATTTCATTGCTTGGTTAGCGGATTTTTATCAAGAAGTTGATTTTATCTTTCACATTGGAGCTCGAACAGATACGACAGAATTCGACAAAGCCATTTTTGATGAATTAAATGTGAATTACTCGAAATCCATTTGGAACCTTTGTGTGAAACATCAAATCCCAATGGTTTATGCAAGTTCTGCGGCTACGTATGGTTTAGGGGAATTTGGTTACGACGACGATGAATCCAAAATCCCATCATTAAAGCCTTTAAATCCTTATGGAGACTCAAAGAATGATTTTGATAATTGGCTGTTGAAACAAACCGAGTTTCCTCCTTTTTGGGCTGGATTGAAGTTTTTTAATGTATACGGACCCAATGAATACCACAAAGGGAGAATGGCAAGTGTGATTTTTCATGCCTTCCATCAAATTAAAGAAAAAGGAGAAATGAAACTCTTCAGAAGTCATCATCCAAATTATACAGATGGGGGCCAATTGAGAGATTTTGTTTACGTTAAAGATGTGGTTGAAGTTTGTTTGTTTTTAATGAACGATCGTCCAAAATCAGGTATTTATAACTTAGGTTCAGGAAAGGCACGAACCTTTTTAGATTTAGCAAAAAACACGTTCTTGAGTCTAGGAGCAGAAGAGCATATTTCCTTTATTGATACGCCTATTGATATCAGAGATAAATACCAATATTTTACGGAAGCAAATATGCAAAAAATGTTAGATGCTGGCTATCAAGGTGGATTCCACTCGTTGGAAGAAGGAGTGAAGGACTATGTGCAGAATTACCTGATGCAAGAAAAGTATTACTAAAGCTTATTGAGGTCGATCTTTAAATTTTAAAGGATTCAACGCATTGTTTTGCGATGAAATGTAAACGAGATAGCGCTGAAGGTCATCCAATGTGTCTACATTGAACAAAGCTTCCAGTAAAAACACTTTCTGATGTTGTAAGTGAAGTTCTTTTAAAGTCTCCTCAAAAACGTTAGACGATCCCCAAATTTTATTTTCGAACAAGGCATCATTCTTCGCTTTTAAACCTAAAAGATAATAACCACCACTTAAACTTGGTCCCATTACCGCATCGTTTTCATCCAATGCAACTAAGGCTTGTTTAATGTGTTGATCTTTTAAAACCGGACAATCTGAATCGATGTATATGACCTTCGTATATCCTTTTTCAAATTGTATTTCGAATCCATGTTTCACTTTTGTTCCCCAATCTCCGTCAACTTGAATATTTTTTTCAGCTATTGAATCGAACATATCTCCCTCTCTGATTTGATCTTCATAAAACACTTCCTTATGCATAAAGAGGGATTTAATTACTTGAGCACTAATGTCTAGTAACGAAATGTACATTTTAGTAGCATTTTCCTCACCCAAATAGGGGATTAATTTTGGTTTTACTTTCCCGGGAGTAGGTTGATCAACAAGTAAGATTAGTGCGTCTTTTTGCATAGTTAAGGTTTACAGATTAACGTGTCATAAGTTGGGGAATAGCCTGCCCAAACTCCAATAGCACCACCTGTAATATTGGTAGTAACATTTGTTGGGGTGGCAAAAGGGTTTCCTGCCGTACCCATTTGAACATATTTTTTCTCCATAAATTCATACACTTTTCGTTCCATTTTCGAAAGTTTAATGACTACTGTGTCGTTCAGTAAAAAATAACCTCGATAGTCGGATGGAATATTATCATCTGAACTTGTCATTGGATTTTCGTAAAAGAAATTAAAGGTTTTGCCATTCATAAATTCATCATCAAAGACAGGATTAAAAGTAGTGGTGAATTTGGTATCGATTGGGGTTGAATTTCCATAGGTATTTAGTCTTTTGACTTCCCATTTATAGGCGTCGTATTGGCTGGGATTGTCACTTAAATTAGCCCAAGAATACCCCCGATCGCTGTAGTTTTTATCCGTTTGCCAAAAAACACTGTTCAAGTTGGTCGGGTTTTCAATTTTAGTAGATGAGGTGTAAGTTTTTCCTTCAAAAGTAACTTCTAAGGCATAAGTTTTTCCAACTTCTCCCCAAATAGAAGTATTGAAAGTAGTGTAAGCACACAGGTGGTAATTGGGTAATTCACTGACCGGTATTCCTAATAAATCGGCAACTATTGTTTCAGTTCCTGGAGGTAAATTGTCGGCACAAATTTCATCCAATACTACACTGGAAGTTCCATTGTTAACCGTGACTATTGCGCCGGTTTGAAAACCATTGAGAAAAGCATTCAAGTTGGTAGATGCATAAATATCTTTTGACTTCGAGATAAAAATGATGGGCGGCATTCCGGTCTCAATGGAGCCATCGATGACAAGCATTTCTTGAAACCCTGGAATGTCAATATTGACCTCTTTGGTGCATCCCAATAGGCCGAAAACGAAAAGTAAATATACTATTTTAGGCATGTTTTAAAATTCAAAATTCCAAGTTACACTGGGTAGAATTGGAAAGAGGGTTACTTGTTTTACTTTAATTTGAAAATCGCCTTGTAGGAAATTTCCTTTATTATCGACATATAAAAAATAAGGGTTGGATCGATTGTAGACATTATAAACCGATATCGCCCAATTGCTTCTTAATTTTTTGATGACTTTGATTTTTTCACCTGCCTCATTTTTCTTCATGCGATACGGCTTATCGTAAATGGTTAATGAAAGATCTAATCGATGATAAGGAGCCATTCGAGCACTGTTTCGAGCACCATAATGAAATAAAAGATCTTGTCCTTGGACATACCAGGCTGTAGGAAGGGTTAAGGTGTTTCCTGTTGCAAAAATAAATGCTGCACCAAAGGTCAGGCGATCGTTCAATTTATAACTCGCGACTAAAGAAAGATCATGCCGTCTGTCGTATTTGGCAGAGAAAGCTTTTCCGTCATTTAAATCTGGGAAAATGCGGGTGCTTTTCGCAAGTGTGTACCCAACCCAACCGGTAAATTTACCTACTGTTTTTTTGAAGAAAAATTCAATTCCATAACTTTGACCTTTTCCAAAAACCAAGATATTATCGGTATTGTCATTCACATTATCCGACGGCAAAGCACCTTCTTTGAATTCGGTTAAATTCGACATGGATTTATAATAAACTTCAACAGAGGCTTCGTAGTGATCATTTTTAAAATTTTGAAAATAACCGATAGATGCTTGCCAGCCTTTCTGTGGCTTAGCTATATTCGTAGTAGGGAACCAAATGTCCGTAGGAAGTGATACCGTGCTCATCGAAGTCAAATGAACATATTGGTAATTATAGCTATAGCCCGCTTTCAATGATGCTGTTTTAGAAATTAAAAACCGTCCTGACAATCTAGGTTCTAGTCCATGATAAAACTGAATCACTTTTCGTTTTGGATAAAATAATGTAGAATCTGGATTGGTGATGTCAGTTTTGATGTATCGCGTAAAGGGACCAACATGTTGATACATCGAATACCGTATTCCCACATTGATGCGTATTTTTTCTGTCCAGTCAAATTCGTCCAATACATAAATCCCAGATTCGTGACCGTATAATTTTTGCGCTAAGCCCGTGTCGAAGGTAACATCCTTTTGTTTTGCCGAAACTGAAGAAGGGGTAAAAATATGGTAGGTATAATCTGCTCCGTATTTAACTTTATGTTTAAAGTTGGGAAAGTAGGAGAAATCAATTTTTCCTCCGAAATCACGAATTCCTGAATTGAGCTGAAAATTAAATTCTTCTTGATCAGAAATGAAACTGAATAAATAATCGGTAAACGTTCCCGAAACATTCATGAATAATTTATTGGAAAATACGTGATTCCATCTTAGGGAGGCAATGGCATTACCCCATGGCATGGTCACATTAAAGGCATCGTTGGTATTTCCGAAGGTGAAATTATCCTTTCCGTAATAAGAACTTAAAAACAAGCGATCTCTTTTTCCAACTTTATAATTCAATTTAAAATTTAAGTCGTAGAAGTAATAACTAGTTCCCGCAAAGGAGGACCCTTTCGGAATAAAAGCTTTCATAAATAGATCCAAATAGGTTCTTCGAGCAGAGACCATAAAAGAGGCCTTGTCCTTCACAATAGGTCCTTCAAGAGTTAATCTTGATGAAATCAAGCCCAATCCTCCTTTGATTTTAAATTGCTTATAATTTCCTTCGTTCATATTGATTTCTAACACGGACGACATTCTTCCTCCGTAATTTGCAGGCATACTCCCTTTGATGAGGTTGGCTGATTTTATCGCATCTGAATTAAAAACGGAAAACATGCCAAATAAATGGGAAGCATTGTAAACGGTAGCTTCATCCAATAATACTAAATTTTGATCTGGACTACCACCTCTAACATAAAACCCTTGTCCTCCCTCAGAGGCAGAGGAAACCCCTGGAAGCAATTGAATGGTTTTGACAATATCGACTTCACCCATGAAAGCGGGAAGCGTTTTGATCTTTTCGACCTCCAGTTCAATTTGTCCCACCTTGGTCGATTGCACATTTTCCCCTTTTTTGGCGTTCACTAAAACTTCCTCAATTTCTTGAATTTTATTTCCCAGTTCGAAGTCGATATTGATGGATTGTTGTAAGTCAAATTCCTTGGTTTCTGTTCCTAAATAAGATCGAAATTCAACTTCGTATTTTCCTTTTGGAACGGTTAACGAGAAAAAACCATAGGTATTTGAAATGGTTCCTTTTTCCAAGGCAGGAATATAAACTTTCACTCCGATTAAGGCTTCTCCATTTTTAGCATCTTTTAAATATCCGCTTAAGGTAACTTGATCTTGACCAAAAGAAGAAAAAGCGAGCACCATTAATAGCTTAAAAATGAAGTGTTTCATAAGGAATAAAGTTAATGAATTCCTATAAATGACAGCATCTTTGTGGATAAAAAATAATTGATTTTTGATTCAAGTTTAAACTAAAATAAAGTAGATGGAAGACCTATTAATATGTGGATATTCCTTAAATTCGCATAAATTTCAAGAGTATCATGAAGATTTCATACAATTGGTTAAAAAAATATGTCGACACAGATTTATCTGCAGATGAAATAGGAGTAATTCTTACAGAAACAGGTTTAGAGGTTGAAAGCGTTGAAAAATTAGAAGCAATTAAAGGAGGTTTAGAAGGCGTTTTTGTTGGGGAAGTTTTGAGTTGTGAAAAACATCCAGACGCAGACAAACTTAAAGTAACTACCGTTTCGATAGGCGGACAAGAAGATTTGCAAATTGTTTGTGGTGCGCCGAATGTTGCAAAAGGGCAGAAGGTCATTGTGGCCACTGTTGGATGCGTTTTGTATCCTAACCCAGAAGAACCGTTTAAAATTAAAAGTTCAAAAATCAGAGGGGTAGAATCTAATGGTATGTTGTGTGCAGAGGATGAATTGGGCTTGGGGAAATCTCATGATGGCATCTTAGTTCTTGATCCTCAGACACCCATCGGAATGAAGGCTTCGACTTATTTCGATTTAGAAGAGGATTATCAAATTGAAATTGGATTAACTCCAAATCGGGCGGATGCGATGGGACATATTGGTGTAGCAAGAGATTTAATCGCCTACTTGAATGTACATCAACAACAAAATCTGAAATTGAACTTGCCGCAGTGGAAAGCCTTGAAATCCGATCAGCAAAATCTTGAAATAAACATTGAAGTTAAAAATAGTCAACTTTGTCCAAGGTATTTAGGGGTTACCATCAGTGGGGTGGAGGTGAAGCCTTCTCCCGCTTGGTTGCAAAAAGCCCTTCGAAATGTTGGTCTTTCACCGATTAACAACGTAGTGGATGTCACCAATTTTGTGATGCGCGAATTAGGGACACCTTTACATGCTTTTGATGCAGCTCAAGTTAAGGGTCAAATCGTCGTTCAAAATGCAAAGGATGGGGTTAAATTTAAGACCTTAGATGAAACTGAACACAATTTGCAATCGGATGATTTAATGATCACGAATGGCGAAGAGAATTTATGTATAGCTGGAGTTTTTGGGGGATTTGAATCAGGAATTAAGTCTACGACCCAAAATGTATTTCTAGAAGCAGCTTATTTCAATCCCATTTCGGTTAGAAAAACGGCTAAAAGACTTGGGATTAATTCCGATGCTTCTTTCCGTTTTGAGCGTGGAATTGATATCGATTTATTACCTCTCGCTTTGAATCGCGCAGCAAATTTAATTTTAGAGCTAGCCGGTGGACAAATAGGAATGGATGTAAAAGAACTATACCAAAATCCTTTTGAGCCTAAAAAAATAACCTTCGATTATCAAAAATGTAATGCCATTATTGGTGCATCGATTGAAGTTTCAGTCATCAATCAGATTTTAGAAAACTTAGACATCACGGTTGGGCAAGCCTCAAATGGGGTGGTTGAATTAAGTATTCCAAATTATCGTGTGGATGTTACTCGAGAAATCGATGTGATTGAAGAAGTATTGCGCATTTATGGGTTTAATAAAGTGCCTATTCCTTCCAAATTAAACAGTTCGCTATCTGTTTTTCCAAATCCAAATCCAGAACGATACCAAGATGTGATGACAGAATTTTTGGTAGGAAAAGGTTTTCAAGAGATGATGAATAATTCCTTGGTTCCGCAACAATTTTCTCAAAAATTTGATAAAAAAGGAGTTCAAGAGGATCATAATGTTAGTTTGTTAAATCCACTTAGTCAAGAATTAAATGTGATGCGCCAAAATTTATTGTATGGCGGATTAAAAACCATAGAGCACAACCAAAACAGACAAAATCCTAATTTAAAATTGATGGAGTTTGGTAAGGTGTACCATAAATATGGAGAGGAATACCACGAGGAAAAACGCTTGATCATTTTAATCAGTGGCTTGAAAAAAGAAAACTCTTGGAATGAAACTGTAGAGAAGGTAAGTTATTATACCTTGAAGGGTATTGTTGATAGCATGTTTACGCGCTTAGGACTTCAAAAACTGATTCAAGAAGATACTTTAAAAAACGAATTATTCGAAGATGGTGTTTCCTTACATGTCCTTAAACAAAAAGTAGGTGAAATAGGATGGGTAAGTCAAGAGCTTAAGAAGTTTACCGGTATTAAACAGGATGTATTTGTAGCTGAATTAAATTGGGATGCGATTTTACAGCAGCTTAAAAATGTTAAGATTAAATATACAGAACTACCTAAAACATTTGCGGTTCGAAGAGATTTTTCACTGCTTTTGAACCAAGCGGTTACGTTTAAAGAAATTCAAGAATTAGCGAAGAAAGTAGATCGTAAAATGTTGAAGGAAGTTCAATTGTTTGATGTCTACGAAGGTAAAAATTTGCCAGAAGGTAAAAAATCGTATGCCGTGTCCTTTACTTTTCAGGATCTAGAAAACACCTTGAAAGATGAACAAATTGATGCGGTGATGCATAAAATCCATCAGCAATTGGTAAGTGAATTAAAAGCAGAATTACGTTAACATGAAACTGATCATTACGGGTATAGGTACCGATGTAGGAAAAACTGTTGTCAGTGCTATTTTTTGCAAAGCATTTCAGTTAAATTACTGGAAGCCTGTTCAAGCCGGAGATCTTCAATATTCTGACACACACAAAGTAGCCGAACTTTCTGGTGCTAACTATTTACATGAATTGTATCGTTTAAACAAACCTATGTCACCACATACGGCAGCATTGGAGGATGCAATTGATATTCATTTGGATGATTTTCAATTACCCAATGAAGACCATCTGCTTATTGAGGGTGCAGGAGGCTTAATGGTGCCGATTAATCAGGAAGGATTAACCTATATCGATGTTTTTGAAAAATGGAACCTTCCGGTCGTACTCGTCTCTCGTCATTACTTAGGAAGTATTAATCATACACTTTTGAGTTGGGAAGCTTTAGCGAGCAGAAACATCCCCATGTTAGGTATCGTTTTTGTTGGAGAAACACATCCCAATAATCGACGTATTATTCTAGAAAAGACAAAGTTAAAAGTGTTAGCAGAGATCCCTGAAGTGGATCGCGTGACACCTGATTTCATCGCTGAACAAGCACAAATAGTAAAAAATAATTTCGAATGAGTTCGCTATCCAATTTAGGAGAAAAGGACGCTTCATTTGTTTGGCATCCTTTTACGCAAGCTGCTGTTGAAGGTTCTCCCATTGTGATTAAAAAGGCAGAGGGCGTTTTTTTATACGATGAAAATGACCGCCAATATATTGATGCTAATTCCTCATGGTGGGTTAATATTCACGGACACGGAAACGCATTTATAGCGGATGCCATTTACGAGCAATGCAAAACATTAGACCATATTATTTTTGCCGGGTTCACCCATCCAAAAGCGATTGAATTGTCGGAACGCCTTTTAAAATGGATGCCTACGCAGATGCAAAAGGTATTTTTCTCTGATGATGGTTCTACCGCAGTGGAAGTAGCCTTGAAAATGGCTTTTCAGTTTTGGGATAATCAACAAAATTCTCGAAAGCGTATATTAGCACTTGAAGGAGCCTACCATGGTGATACTTTTGGAGCAATGTCGGTAGGACAAAGAGGGTATTTCAACAAACCATTTGAACATTTCTTTTTTGATGTCGATTTTTTGGAATTTCCAACGACTGACAATCAGCACATTTTATTGGAACAAGCCGAGAAATTATTTCAAACCCATGAATTTTCAGCGATCATTCTTGAACCTTTAGTGCAAGGATCTGCAGGTATGCGCATGTATGGCGTTGATTTTCTGGAGCAAATTACGAATTTGGCAAAGAAATATCAGGTTTTGGTTATTTTAGATGAAATCATGACCGGTTGGGGAAGAACTGGGGAAATGTTCGCCTTTAACCACGGTGCTATCCATTCAGATATCATCTGCTTGTCGAAAGGGTTAACAGGAGGTGTTTTACCTTTAGGGCTCACTGTTGCTACCCAAGAAATATTTGATGCATTCTTGTCTGAAGATAAGTCAAAAGCGTTACTTCACGGACATTCATTTACAGGTAATGCATTAGCTTGCGCTGCTGCTTGTGCGAATTTAACCTTATTTGAAAATCCTGAGGTGTTTGAAAATATTGCACGCATTCAACGACAACATATGCAATTTAAAGCTTCTTTAACTTATAAGCGTGTGAAAGAAGTTCGAATGATGGGAACCATTCTTGCGATTGAATTGACCGATTCACAAGAGGATTATTTTTCCTCGTTGAGAGATGAGGCATATCATTTCTTTCTAGAAAATGGTATCTTGTTAAGACCATTAGGAAACGTTATCTTTATTAATCCACCGTATGTAATTGATAACGAAAACTTAACATACATATATGAAAATATACGTAATTTTATCTCAAATTTAAAGTAAATGGAATTCACTGATTTGTTTCGCGATATGAACGAAATTCATTTTAAAGCATTAAAAGTGTTTAAAATGGAATCATGGGATTTGAATCTTTTGGAAGATTACATTGGAAAAATCACTCTTTTAAAAGCTAATTTATCGGTTCTTGCGAACGATGAGGTGTTAATGACTTATATTGATGCAATTGAAATTCCAGAAATTAATCGTAATTTTGTACTACCACTGCACGTAAGGTTATTTGGATGGATGACTTTTTTTATTTGGAATAAAAAAGTGCTAATAAAGATTACCAAAAGACATTATGAGCAAATACTGAAAAAAAACAATGAACTAATTAAACGAATACAACGCTCACTTAAGGAATAAATCAACTTGAAATACATCATAGTTATATTTTTTTTAACGGTTACTTCTCTAATCAATGCTCAATCTTTTGATTTAAAAATCAATGATTGTGAGGGTGGTGTTGATGTATTTGATAATAATTCCTATACCTTTGATTTACTTGAGGAATCAAATGTTTTTTCAAATTATTCCTTTTCAAAACAAATTTCAATTCAAAAGATGGCGTGGGTCAATTTTGTGGCTCCATCTGACGGTTTTCTAAATTTTACTGTTTATGGTGATCAAACGGATTTGAATTGCATTGTCTTTAAAAAAGTAAACGAAGCCATCTGTGATGATATCCATCAAGGTTTTGCCGAAGTCATGCGGTATATCGTACAGAAAGATTCAAGCAGTATCGGTCTAAGAGATTCTTTGTTCAATGCACAATTTCTTGCACCAATTGAGACCTTTGCAGGAAATCGTTATGCGATTCTTGTTTTCTCCGAAAATAAAAAATCTAGTGCTGTGCATTTTGATTTAAATTTTGTGAATACAAAAGAGCCGCTTTCCACGGAGGATAAATTCATTGATTTACGCGACGATGATTTTAGTCCAGGAATTGAAATTCATGTCATAGATTCCATCACCAATCAACCTATCGTTTCTTACATCTCAGTGTTGGGTAATGTTCCGTTTGAAGGCATGTATACCGCTTCAACCCTCATTTTGCCTTCTGTTGCAAGATTTACAGATTTACAATTTACTATTGATGCATTTGGATATATGTATAAAACATTTAATGAACGCGTAAGGCCGAATGTAAACCTAAATTATACCATTAAATTAGAATCTGTCGAAAAAGGAAAGACCTATACCTTAGAAAGCATTCAATTTATTGAAGGAACAAGTGAATTTATGGCTGGTTCAGAGGAAAAATTAAATCGACTTCGGTCTTTCCTCATGATGCATGCCGATTTGGAAATTGAAATTATTGGACATGTATTTGATACTGGAAGAAATTCATTTTCTGCACAATTGATGTCTGAGGCACGAGCCAAAAAAGTAGTACAATACCTCAAGTCTCAGGGTATTAATGAGAAAAGAATGTCTTCCAAAGGTTATGGTAACAAGCGACCCGTGTTTGCTGAACCCAAATTAGCTTCGGAAGAACAAGCAAACCGACGCGTAGAAATTGTGATCAAGTAAGGATTAAACCGTCATAATTTCTTTTTCTTTAATTTCCATTAAATCATCGATTTTAGAAATGAAAGAATTGGTGATATTTTGCACCTCTGTTTCTGCATTTTTAGCTAAATCTTCAGAAAGTCCGTCTGCCTTTAAGTCTTTGACCATGTCAAGTGCATCTTTACGATTATTTCTAATCCCAACTTTTGCATTTTCAGCTTCACTTTTAGCTTTTTTCACGAGTTCTTTTCTTCGTTCTTCAGTAAGTGGTGGTACTGAAATAATTAAAATTTCACCATTATTTTGAGGCGCAAAACCAAGGTTAGAATTGATAATGCCTTTTGCAATCTCATTCAACATATTTCTTTCCCAAGGCTGAACTGTGATGGTTCTTGCATCCGATGTTGCAACATTGGCAACTTGCTGAAGGGGTGTCATAGACCCATAGTATTCTACCATCACTCCGTTTAACATACTTGGAGTAGCTTTTCCTGCTCTAACTTTTACTAATTCGTTTTCAAAATGTTGAATGGATTTCGTGTTTGAACCTTTTAATTCATCATAAATCATTTGTAATTCTTCGATCATTTTAAATTAATTTTAGTTTTTTACAATAGTACCTACGTTTTCTCCTTTTAATACTTTGATTAAGTTACCTGGGGTATCCATATCAAATACGATGATTGGTAAATTATTTTCCTTGCACAATGTGAAAGCGGTCATATCCATGACCTTCAAATTTTTTGCATAAACTTCATCGAAAGAAATAGTGTCGTATTTAATTGCTTTTTCATCTTTCTCTGGATCAGCAGAATAAATACCATCTACTCTAGTTCCTTTTAAAATCACATCTGCATTAATTTCAATTGCTCTTAATGATGCAGCTGAATCTGTCGTAAAAAATGGATTTCCAGTTCCTGCACCAAAGATCACTACGCGATTCTTCTCTAAATGACGTACTGCTCTTCTGCGAACAAAAGGTTCAGCGATTTCTTTCATTTCGATAGCAGATTGCAATCTCGTATTAATCCCTGCGGATTCTAAAGCTGCTTGTAAAGCCATTGAATTGATCATGGTAGCTAACATACCCATGTAATCGCCATGTGTACGGTCCATACCTCCTTCTTCTGCTTGAACACCTCTAAAAATATTTCCTCCTCCAATAACGATAGCGACTTCAACCCCTGAGTCCACAATATTTTTAATTTCAGAGGCATATTCCGAAAGTTTATCGGAATCGATGCCGTATTGATTTGATCCCATCAGCGCTTCGCCAGAGAGTTTGAGTAGAATGCGTTTGTATTTCACAGTTGGTTGAATTGAATAACAAATATAAGATTCATTTTGAATATCGGTTGGGATACACTCATGGAGATTTGCAAAAAAAAAGCTCCGTTTAACGGAGCTTTAAATTCAAGTTGTTCAATTTATCCGAGCGCAACCCTCGCAAAGCCTACTACCTTCAGATCTGTATTTACAGATTTGACGTAATCAGAAACGCTGAATTTGCTGTCTTTAATAAAATCTTGGTTCACCAAAGTGTTATCTTTAAAGAATCGGTTCAGTTTTCCTTTGGCAATATTGTCTAACATGGCCTCTGGTTTTCCTTCTTGACGCAATTGGTCCTTAGCGATTTCGATCTCTTTTTCAATGGTCACAGCATCAACGCCATGTTCGTCCAAAGCAATTGGATCCATAGCCGCAGCTTGCATGGCAACATCTCTGGCCGCTGTTGCAGCACCTTCGACATTAGCAGACAATCCTACAATAGTTGCAATCTTATTTCCAGCGTGAATGTATGAACCAACGAAGGCCGCCTCCAAAACTTTAAAAGATCCGATCTCAATTTTCTCTCCAATTACGCCAGTCTGTTCAGTTAGTTTTTCGGCTACTGTCATGCCTCCAAAATCAGCTCCCAAAACAGCGTCTAAACTGTCGTGTTTTAAGGCAATTTCAGACATGGCATGAGCCAAGGCTACATAGCTGTCATTTTTGGCAACAAAATCTGTTTCACAGTTCAAGGTAAA
>JALRIV010000041.1 GCA_023255275.1 Crocinitomicaceae bacterium
GGATTATTCGAACTTAAACGACCGGTTGCCGTAACCGTTTGCATAAAATTCGTATGTAAGCGTGCATCATCCTTATCGATCAATAATGGTAAAGGATCTACATAAGTACTTTTCAGTTTTCGCAACTGGCGATAATCCAAAATGTAGGGAATGATGGGATGATCGTTGACATGCTTTTGAAGGATTTCTTCCGATGTGGCGTATTGACCGGTTTTAGTTTTCTTCGCTTTACTTGAAATTTTCAAATGGTCAAATAAAACCTCCCCCAACTGTTTTGGAGAATCTAAATTAAAGGGAATTCCAGCCTCGCGTTTGATGTTTTCCTCTAAATCAATTAACATGGTATCTAATTCTTTAGAATATTCATTCAAGGCTTGAACGTTTAAGTTGATTCCTTCGATTTCAATATCTTTTAGTACCTCAACCAAAGGCATTTCCATTTCGTAAAATAAGTCCTTCAAATGCGGTTTTTGAATTTCAGGTTCAAAAAGTTGTTTTAATTGAAAAGTAATGTCGGCATCTTCACAGGCATAATTCACCACTTCTTCAGGTTTCAAATCCGCCATATTGCCTTGGTTTTTACCTTTTTTACCAATCAAAGTTTCGATTGAAATGGGTTGGTAAGACAGGTAAAATTCAGCTAAAAAATCCATGCTTTGCTTAGCTTCTGGATTAATCAGATAATGGGCGATCATGGTATCAAAAGTAGGACCTGCAACCTGAATCCCATAACGGTTTAACACTTTTAAATCGTATTTGATGTTATGAGCTATTTTCTCTATAGCTGTATGATGGAAAAAAGGAATGAATTCGTTGACGATTTGTTGAGCAAGTTTAAAATCTTGAGGAACCGCAACATAAAATGCTTCTCTTGCTTTGAAAGAGAATGAAAAACCTACTAAATCAGCATGTAATGCATCAATACTGGTCGTTTCAGTGTCAAAACAAACTTGATTCTGAGCCAACAAAAGTTCAAGTAATTCTTTTCTTTCCTCCGGTAGAGTAATAAGATGATAGGAAGGTTTTTCTGTGGCAATGGTTTTATAACTGGCTGTTTCAACAGGGTGTTGTTCTACGACCAAACTCTGAGCGCCAAATAAATCCAATTGATTACTTTCACTGTGCGAAATGCTTTGTTGGGTAATGACAATTTCTTCACCAAGCACCCTTTTCGCTAAATTTCGAAATTCCAATTCGGTGAAAAGTTCTTTTATTTTTTCGGCATTAACCGGTTCATGTTTTAAGTCATTCTCATCCAGTTCAATCGGCACATCTAAAATTATCGTCGCTAAAACTTTTGAAATTCTGCCTTGTTCTTGAAAGTTGATGACATTTTCTTTTTGTTTCCCTTTTAAATCCTCGACATGTAAAAATAGATTTTCCATCGAATCGTATTTCTGGATCAGTGACTTAGCTGTTTTTTCACCAATTCCGGGAATTCCAGGAATATTGTCTGCGGCATCCCCCCATAATCCCAAAATATCGATCACTTGTTCTGGACGTTCAATTTCAAACTTAGCACAAACTTCTTTCACCCCTAAAATTTCCGGTGGATTACCCGATCTTCCTGGTTTATAAATGAAAATATGCTCAGAAACCAATTGCGCATAATCTTTATCTGGAGTCATCATGTAGACCACAAAACCCTCCTTTTCTGCTTTTTTCGCTAAGGTTCCAATGGTGTCATCTGCTTCATAACCCATGACCTCAATCATCGGAATATTAAACGCTCGAACCAGGTCTTTTATGTAGGGAATCATCGAACGAATGTCTTCTGGCATTTCTTCTCGATGAGCCTTGTAATTTTCAAAATCTTCGGTACGTGCAGTGCATCCACCCGGAGGATCGAAAACCACTGCAATATGTGAAGGTTTCTCGGTCTTCAAGATATCAATTAAAACATTTGTAAAGCCGAATGCAGCAGAGGTATTTTGACCCTTTGAATTTACGCGTGGATTTTTAGCAAAAGCAAAATAAGCCCTATAGATTAAGGCATAAGCATCTAGTAGGAAAAGTTTTTTGGGTATATCTTGTGACAGCATAGTATCTTCTTTAAATAAGAAGTTAAAGATACAAAAAATAAAATGTCCACGTTTGTATCAAAACAAAAAGGAGGGCCAAAGCCCTCCTTTCTATTTTAAAGTTATTGTTCACTATTTAGTTACAACCACATTTTCTGTGAAAGATCTTCCTTCAGTTGCAATGGTTAACAAGTAGTTACCTGCTTGCATTTCAGAAACTGGAATCGCTACAGATGAAGTTCCATTAACATTTCCTAGGTTTTGGTGATAAACCACTTTACCTGCTAAATCTGTTAACGTTAATACATATTCTGCCCCTTGTCCGTTCATCTCAACATTTAACATGTCAACTGCAGGGTTAGGGAATAATTTCATAGCAATGTTGTTTTCAACTTCAGCAATACTTGCGAAACCAATTGGAGTTTCCATAGCGTTTACTACTTCACCATTCGCTTGGTCAATTAACACAACAACTGCTTTCATTTTAAATCCATTACTTGTTGCTGGTTTAGCATAATTGAACGTATAAGAAGCAACTTGACCATCGGTAATAGCAGCTGGTACAGAACCCGCTTGTCCTGCGTAACCACCTAACAATGCTCTACCAACATGATCGTAAACCATATTTGCAGCTGGTACTGGGTTTGGCTCTTGTTGCCAGTTGTGACCTGCACCTGTTAATGCAATATTTTGAGATGCTGAACTGTAGTAGTTTGTTTGGTTGTAACCAGAAGCTGTACCTTTTACATCATCTTCAACCATAATAACACCTAAACGGTAATTACTTGCTGCGAAGTTCGTTCTGAAAGTTGCTTTTGCTACAATCGTAAAGTTGTTACCTCCATCGTTCGTAATATCTGCAGAAATTGCAGCAGGTGGAACTAAAGTCTTTCTTGCATTGTAGTAATTCATAAATGCGGTGTTACTTACACTTTGATCTAACAATACGCGATCTGCGTTAGCTGCTGGATAACCACCAAAGTTAGCTGCTGCATCGTATGCTGCAACTGTCATTGGGTCACCATTGTGCACGGCAATACCAATAAAGTCTTTAGCAGTTGCCGTTTGCTGGTACATATATTCCATAGCTACAGCCCCTCTTGGACACCATCCACACCATGTTCCTGTACCTTCTTCAATCAATACTGATTTTTTCTCAACCGCACTTACGGTATTGAATTTTTTAGTCCCTGTATTGTTTGCAGTATTTGCATCAGCACCACCATTTACTTGAGCAATATCTATGTTAATTGTTTTTTCAACAACTGAAGCATAATTCACTGAAGTTGGGTGAGAAACTGTTGCTGTTGCACCTGGAGCTATGTTTACCGAAATATTTGATGAATGAGCAGTACCATCATTCCAATCTACGGTTATAGAAGTTACCGCTTGGTATCCTTCGTTTTTCACCTCCATAGACAATGCGTTATTGGTAGATGTTGCAGAATAACGATTTAATGTTGCTGATTTTAAGCTCACATCATTCGCTGCTAAATTCACAATTCTTACATCGTCGATTAACATGGTGTTCATATCTACACAATTAAAGTGTCTGAATGTTAAGTATACCGTTTGGCCAGCAAAAGCAGATAAGTCGATGTTTGCATTAAAAACACCATCAGACGGCAAAGTCTCTTCGTGAACTGGTGTAGCTAAGATCACTTGCGTTGGGTCAGCTGAAGCAGTTACGTATACCGCAAAATGCTCAGCATGGTATGGAGCACCTTCGATTGTTCCGTATGAAAACTGTAAGTACAATCCTGTTGCAGAGGCACTCGTTAAATTAATTGCTGGGGAAATCAAAAAGTTGTTTGGATTTAAAACAGTTGAAGCTCCTCCAATGGAAGCCCAAGATCTTGATACTGCAGTACCAGCTCCTAATTCAGGAAAATAAGAAGAAAAATCTCCATTGTACCACAAGTCATAGTTAGTAGCACCTGATGATGTAGGATCTGAATCGTTATCTACGTTTGTCCATCCGGCTAAATCTCCATCATTAAAATCATCCGAAAAATGAACGGTTTGAGCTGTAACGCCATATACAAACGCAAAAGACATTGCTGAAAGTAATAATTTTTTCATACGTTATAAGTTATAAGTTAAATTTTGAAAAACCAAGGTAATACAAAAAGGTCACTTGAATTAAAACGTATTTTCAAAAAATCGCGCTTTCTTGGAAAGCTAATGACGATAAATTATTTCTTTTTCTTCGATTCTTTGATAAACAATTCGATAGCACCTGTCATGGAAGGAGCATTTGGCATCGGCGCATGAACATCTAAACGAAGATTATTTTTAACGACTGCATTTGCCGTTGTTGGACCAAAAGCAGCGATTAAGGTGTTATTCTGTTTGAAATCGGGAAAATTCTTCAATAACGATTCAATCCCTCCAGGACTAAAGAAAACAAGCATGTCGTAGTATACGTTTTCAAGATCTGAAAGATCAGAAGCAACCGTTCGGTATAAGACCGCTTTCTTGAAATCGTAACCATTTTCTTCCAAGGTAGTTGGGATAGAATCTCTTAAAATATCGGTACAAGGCAATAAAAACTTTTCATCTTTGTGTTTTTTCATCACCTCCATTAAATCATTGATGGTTTGTTTACCAAAGAAAATTTTACGCTTTCTATAGGTGACGTATTTTTGCAGATACAAAGCTACTGCCTCAGAAATACAAAAATATTTCATCCCTTCAGGCACTTCAAAACGCAACTCCTCAGCGATTCTAAAAAAATGATCTATGGCTATTTTCGAGGTTAATATTAACGCAGAAGCATCTGCTAAATTGACTTTTTGTTGCCTAAATTCTTGAGCTCCAATGCCTTCAACATGGATAAATGGGCGAAAATCAATTTTAAGATTGTGTTTTTCAGCCAAATCGTAATAAGGGGATTTTTCGCCCTCAGGTTTCGGTTGAGATACCAATATTGTTTTAATAGCCAATTTTCAAATATTTTAAGTTGTCAATTTAAGTGTAAGTTACTTGATGAAGAAGTAGTAAGCGACTCCAATAGGCAATAACTCTAAAGTGCAAAGATAAATAAATATATAATACCACGCTACGCCTTCCTGCAAATTAGTTATCGATCCTTTGTATATCCTTAAGACATACAATAAGATTAAGAAACTAACAAAAAACAATTTAAAATAGGGCGAATAAGGGGTGTTAAAGTGCCAAAACCAAGCGATGAGGGTGGCAATGATTCCAAAGAGCTGAAAGCCATAAAGTAAATGCATAAATATGCGACTCATCAGTGAAGTTTCACCTGTAATCAATGCGATAAAAGCCAAGCTGAGCGTACGAAACAAAAAATAACCTACAGAAAGCGATAACGGTAAAATCCATGCATCTATTCCTGAGCCCAAATCATTTAATGTCATGTATAAACACATGGAAACACCTAACAAGAAATTGATGAGCAATAAAATAGTTAAAAATGGATTTAAATAGATTTTATCTTTTTTAGTTTCTTTAGAATACCCAAAGGAAAAAAAAAGTTGAAATAATTGCCGGAAGAAATGCGGGTTATTCGAACGGATAAACAGTAAAATCAGCGTAGTTAGAATTAGGAGTCCTAGAAACAATAAATCAATGGATTTCTCTCTTTCAAGAAGTGCAATAGGTTCCGAAATCTTAGGAAGGAGTATGTGCATTGCTAATCGAATTCTAAATCTTTACAAAGTTAGTATTTTAATCGTATTTACATTATTTATAAAATTATTACCTTTGCGTAAAAATTAGAAGCATGAGAACAGATTTATATACACATCCAGACTATTATAACATGGATGATTTATTGTCCGAGGAACATAAATTAGTACGCGATGCAGCAAGAGCATGGGTGAAAAAAGAAGTTTCGCCAATTATTGACGAACATTATGAAAAAGCAACTTTTCCCATGCACTTGTTAAAAGGTCTGGGAGAAATTGGTGCTTTTGGTCCATATATTCCGGATGAATATGGTGGTCCAGGATTGGATCAAATTTCTTACGGATTAATCATGCAAGAATTAGAAAGATGTGATTCAGGTTTAAGATCTACCGCTTCTGTACAATCTTCACTGGTAATGTATCCCATTTGGAAATATGGTTCGGAAGAACAAAAACAAAAATACCTTCCTAAATTGGCTACAGGTGAGATGATGGGATGTTTTGGTTTAACGGAACCAGATCATGGATCCAATCCAGGTGGAATGATTACCAATTTCAAAGATGCTGGAGATGGTGAACATGTCATTTTGAATGGAGCAAAAATGTGGATTTCTAACGCGCCATTTGCAGATATCGCTGTGGTTTGGGCAAAGGATGAAACAGGAAGAATTCACGGAATCGTTGTAGAACGAGGAATGGAAGGATTTTCAACACCAGAAATGCATGGTAAATTATCGTTACGTGCTTCGAGTACTGGAGAGTTGATTTTCGTGGATGTAAAAGTTCCTAAATCTCATATTTTACCAGGAAGAACAGGGTTAGGAGCGCCATTAAGCTGTTTAGATTCTGCTCGTTTTGGTATCGCATGGGGTGCTTTAGGTGCTGCTATGGATTGCTACGATCAAGCATTACGTTACTCTAAGGAACGCACCCAGTTCGGTGTTCCGATTGGTTCATTCCAATTAATTCAAAAGAAATTGGCCGAAATGATTACAGAAATCACCAAAGCACAACTTTTAACCCTACGCGTTGGACAGTTAAGAAATGAGGGGAAAGCAACTTCTGCTCAAATTTCTATGGCAAAACGAAACAATGTAGAGATCGCATTAAATATTGCTAGAGAAGCTAGACAAATTCACGGTGGAATGGGTATTACTTCTGAATATTCTATCATGAGACACATGGCTAACTTAGAATCTGTTGTGACTTATGAAGGGACGCACGATATCCACCTTTTAATTACAGGTATGGATGTGACTGGAATTCCTGCTTTCACCAGAGAGATGCCGGATTTAAAATAAATTCAATACATTTAAGGGTTGCAAATCGCAACCCTTTTTTATTGCTTATATTATGGTTGACTACAATCCAAAAAACTGGTTCAAATTTATTTTTGCCATCCACAAAGGAGACACGCTTCAATTGTTATGGAAAGAGATGGTTTCCATAGCTGCCCTGTCTATTTTTATTGCTTATTGCCAAATTCATTTTTTTCCGGATGCATTTCATTTACAGCATTTGGATAAAGTATATTCCTTAGTTGGTTTTGTCATTTCCTTATTACTCGTGTTTCGCACGAACACCGCTTACGATCGTTGGTATGAAGGACGCAAAAAATGGGGTGAATTTGTCAACGATTCCAGAAATTTAGCCGTAAAATTGGCAGGGATCTTGAAAGATTCTTCCGACCGTGCATACTTTGAAAGAATGATTCCAAACTTTGTAATTGCATCTAAAGACCATTTGAACGAAGGCGTGGAGTTTCAAAATTTAACGTTAAGTCGTGAAGAAATTGCCTTTTTAAAGGAGCGTAAGCACCTGCCTTCAGCTCTAGCTCAAATGCTATATCAACAACTTTTACAATTGAAATCACAAGGAAAAATTACCGAAATGGAAATGTTGATGTTGGATCATAATCTAAATCATTTTTTAGACAGTTTAGGGGCGTGTGAACGGATTAAAAAGACACCCATTCCTTACTCCTACAGCTTATTTTTTAAAAAATTCATTTTCATTTTTGTTTCTACAATTCCATTAGCATTCGTCTATGAATTTGGATACTATTCTGCTATCATTTCTACCCTTATTTTTTACGTACTTGTATCAATGGAAGTATTGGCCGAAGAAATTGAAGATCCTTTTGGAAATGATGTAAACGATTTGCCAACCGAAAGAATTTCTGCAGAAATTAAAAACAATGTGCAAGAAATTTTTGGAAAGAATTCATAATTATTTGTAAATTTGACAAAAAACAAAACGATGCGACTATTATTATTAACTATTTTGGTTAGTTTCTCCCTGAACTATTCTTATTCTCAAACTGTTTTTTCAGTAGATTCTAAATACGATGCGGATGTTAAAGTATTTGTGGTTTCCTCGAAATACGATGCGGATTTAGTAGTTTATAAATGTTCTTCAAAATACGACGCTACAGACAATAAAGGTCTTTGGTTTTTTGCATCAAGCAAATACGATGCGAAAAAGAAGATCTATTTTGTCAACAGTAAATACGACGCTGATTTATTGATTTTTTTCACAGACAGTAAATATGATGCTGGATGGAAAAAAAACAGTAAAATGCAACTCATGTACTAAATTTTATAAACGATGAAAAAACTATTACTATCCATTTCCATTTTCTTTGCTGTAAGTGCTGCTTATAGCCAATCTTGCACTCCAGGAGCAAATTATGCAGATTCTACATTTGGGGCGTGGCCAGATACGATCCAAAACTTTCCAGGAGCTACTGAAAATGTAGCTTACAGTACGGATTTAAATTTTAAAGTTCCTTTAAATGCATCTGATGTGCAGCCCAATACTCCAGGAACCATTCAAAATTTTACAGTGACGAATGTAGTTGGTTTGCCAGCTGGATTAAACTATGCTTGTAATATAGGGAATTGCACTTACAATGGTGGAACGAATGGCTGTGCCAATATTTATGGAACACCTACCACTCCCGGTACTTACGATATTCAAATTGAAGTAAGTGCAAATGTTTACGTTTTTCCAATAACCATTCCTTACCCATACACCTTCACGGGATATAAAATTGTTGTTAGTCCATCAACCGCTTCAATGACTGAATTGGAAAATTCACTTTATCAAATCTACCCCAACCCTGCAAATGATCAATTGACATTTGTCAACCATTCAAAAGGGAAAATTCAGGCAGTTCAAGTGATTCATATGGATGGACGAATTATAGAGTCTACCCCAATCATCGATAATCAAATTACTTTTGATATTTCCAATTACCACGAAGGAATTTACTTTTTAAAGGTGATCAAGGAAAATGAGGAACAAACCTTTAAATGGATTAAAAATAAATAAGTAACTTGCAAAGCCATTCTTTTTGAATGGCTTTTTTATGTAAATTACATTTGAATGACAAAAATTCTTTTAGTTGAGGACGAGGAAAGTATTCTGGAAGCAGTTAAGTTAAACCTGGAGTTGGATGAATTTCAAGTGGAAACCTGCAATACAGGTACACAAGTATTATCGTATTTACCTTCCATTCAACAATTTGATTTGGTTATTTTAGATGTGATGTTGCCAGGAATCAACGGCATCGAATTGTGTCAACGCATCCGAGAAAAAAGTGAAGTGCCCATTTTGTTTCTATCCGCCAAAGGCAATACTACCGACAAAATTTTGGGATTAAAATCTGGGGCAAATGACTACTTAGCAAAACCTTTTGATTTGGAGGAACTATTGCTTCGCGTGCAGATTTTAACGCATCAGAAAAAGCAGCCATCACTTAAAAACGAATTTACAATTGGTTCAAAAAAAGTAGATTTTGATACATTCGAAGTGAAATGTATTCATACCGATATCATCGTCAATTTGTCTAAAAAAGAAATTGATTTGTTGCAGTTTTTCATCAAGAATCAAGGAAGAGTCGTTTCCAGAAACGAAATTTTAGATCATGTTTGGGGAACCGACCAATTTCCGACCTCAAGAACCATCGATAACTTCATTCTCAATTTTCGAAAACTATTTGAAGAACAACCCAAACAACCGCGCTACTTTTTATCGATTAGAGGAGTGGGTTATAAATTTGTCCTGAACTAAAGCCTTTTTTACATCAAAGAATTGCTTAATTTTACACTTGCATGAAAAAAGATTTAGAAAAACAGCTTCGATACGACAAAGCCTATTTAAAAATGGCAGATTCTTGGGCAGAACTATCCCATTGTCAACGAAAAAAAGTGGGTGCTATTATCGTGAAAGATGGAATGATCATTTCTGATGGTTATAATGGAACTCCTGCTGGATTTGATAATCAATGTGAAAATGAGAAAGGAGAAACGCATTGGTATGTATTGCATGCAGAAGCAAATGCCATCCTCAAAGTTGCGAAATCGACAAACAACTGCAAGGGTGCTACCTTGTACTTAACCCTGTCACCTTGTAAAGAATGCAGTAAATTGATTCTGCAATCCGGCATTCAAAGAGTGGTTTTTATAAACAGTTACAAGGATGATGCGGGCATTCAGTTTTTAAAAGAAGCAAATATTCAAGTGGAACAAATTTTAGCATTTCAATAGATGGAAAATCAACCAAAAAATGGCTTCATCATGCCACTGGTTTTAGCTTCATGTCTGGGCCTAGGACTTTTTTTAGGGAACATCTTATCTTCAAAAGGGAGTTTTCAAAATGGGTCCATCGGATCTGAAAAATACCAAAAGATTCAGGAAATCATTGAAGCCTTAGATTCAAAATATGTAGATCAAGTAAATGCTGAAAAGTTATTTGAAACAACGATCTCCGATATGTTGCATCAATTAGACCCGCATTCCAACTACATTCCTGCCAGCGAACTAAAAGCCATGAATGAATCGATTGAAGGAAAATTTGGAGGAATTGGCGTACGCTTTTTTATTGTACACGATACCATTTGCATTACCCATGTCATCCCCAATTCACCCTCACAAAGAGCAGGGTTGAAAGCTGGCGATCGCTTCTTACAAATCAATGGGGCGAATGTTACAGGTAAAAAAATAAACAACGATAAAGTGATGAAATTGTTAAAAGGTACTCCGAATACCAAAGTCAATGTCATTCTTTTAAGAAATGGTAAAAGATTAAAAAAACAACTCGTGAGAGGAATCATTCCGATTGAATCAATATCTGCGGCTTATATGATGGATGCTGATCATGGATATATGAAAATTGATCAGTTTTCGGTGACCACCTACGAAGAGTTTAAACAGGCTGCATTTATCCTTAAAGAAAAGGGTTTGAAGCATCTCATTTTAGACTTACGAGATAATGGGGGCGGCGTTTTGTCTTCTGCTACAAATATCGTGGATGAGTTTTTAGGTGGAAAGGAAATCATCGTAAAAACAAAAGGAACACACCAACGCGAATTTGTATATGCCTCCAAGCCAGGTGGTATCTTGAGTGATGTCAAACTTTCCGTTTTAATCAACAGTAATTCCGCATCGGCTTCTGAAATTCTTGCTGGAGCAATTCAAGATAACGATCGAGGATTGATCTTTGGGCGACGTTCATTTGGTAAGGGATTAGTGCAAGAAGATGTCCCTTTGCGCGATGGAAGTAACCTCCGATTAACCGTTGCGAGGTATTATACGCCTACAGGACGTTGCATTCAAAAACCTTATGATGGCAATTATGACTCTTATTATGACGATCAAAATCAACGATACAATTCAGGGGAACTTTATAAGCCAGATACCACTAAATTTGTAGATTCTTTAAAATTCAAAACACCAAAAGGAAAAACCGTTTATGGCGGAGGGGGTATCATGCCGGATGTTTTCGTTCCTTATGATACGATGGGAATGACATGGTATTTGACTTCCTTGCGTTATTCTTCTGCTTTTCAAGGGTTTGCCTTTGATTATGTCTACAATCGAAAACATCAATGGAAAAACATCAACGCTTTGAAGCAACAACTTCAAATCAACGATGCTTTATTGAATGAATTTACTGCTTTTGCACAAAAAGAAGCGCACATTCCTTTTGATGCTTATGAATTTCAACAAAGCAAGTCGCTGATTAAGAAGTATTTAAAGGCTGAAATTGCACGACAATTATTTTTAGAGCAAGGCTATTTTGAAGTCATCAATGAATTTGATGAAGACATCAAAAGGGTCTTGAAACAAAAATAATTTCAATATGTAATTTCAATATTGTATTTTTATATACCATGAATATTGTATTGAAAAAGTATTGTCCTTTTATCATCGCGTTCCTATTTTTGTTTGTTGCTGCTCAATCATTTAAAGCTCAATCATCCAACACGTTTTATTTTAAAGGAAATCCTGAACAAGTATATGGTTTTGATCGCTACCATTATCCAGAATGGAGGGCACATTATGCGTATTATGAAAAAGAACATTTTTATGCGGCTTACAAAACGGTCGCATTAAACCAAGAAGATCTCGTTGACTTTCATATTCCGAAAGGAAAGTCCCTTCAAAATTTGCGCTTTGAAGATACGCTGCATCATTTCATACAACCTTTTCGCATTAAAAATGACACGCTAGTAACGCTTAAATTGCCTAAGCGAAGTAAATCCTATCGCTTACAAGCTTTTTACAAGAAACGTTTAGTGGGCGTATTAGAGGTGAAAACCTTCGATTATCAGCAGGTTGATTTGGTATTAATTCCCATGTCAAAAGGAAATTTTTCTACAGAAGATTTGACCAAAAAACTGAATTATATTTACAGCCAAGCTTTGATCGCATTCAATATTGACATGAAGCCTTATTTCAAGATAGAAAATGAGGACTCTAGTTTTTTATTGAACAATCCCATTTTAGCCAACGATCGATATACCCCTCAAATGCGATCCATTCGAAACGCCTATTTTGAAAAATTCCCTGATGCAAATCCCAAAAAATACTATGTTTTCTTAACGGAAGGTTTCATCGATCCATCCATCAGTGGATTCATGGTGCATAACAAATCCATTGCATTTGTGAGTACGAAAGCCGATGATTTAGCGTATGCCATTGCTAAAGAACTGGGTCACGGAGTGGGTATCCTAAAAGATACATGGATTGACGGTCCAAAAAAAGGGTCGACTAAAAACTTATTAGATGAGGGTGAAGGTACGCACTTAACCTATAAGCAGTGGCTTGAATTAAGGCACTCCTCCAATAGTTACAGCATTTATGATAATTACGAAGACGTAAAAACCGATAATGGATTTATCGCCTACTATTTCTGGGAACTGGATGAAAACCAACAGATTCAAGTCGTACAAAATAATTTTCTGAAAAGTATCCATCGTCCATTCAAAAAAAACACCTTTTCCTATCACTTAAGGATTAAAAGTTTTGATTATAAAACGCTTTTTACCGTTTTAGGTTATCCAATATGTTTGTGGCATATTCTTTTGTGGATCAGTGGCTTTTTCCTAATTCGTTACCTTAGAAAAAAAATCCATCGTTTTTTTAAAGAACGAATTCGCTATTCATGGTTTATTCGTGCTTTTTCAAGATTAATTTTCATCACCCTTTCAGGGTTTTTATATTACGGAATTTTTCTCTTTGTGAATGGTCGCTACGATCAATTTATTGTAGAAGAAGGAAATATTAAAGCATTTGATTTAAAACCCTTAAAAAATGTAGAACTTTCAATTGCTTCAACTGTACATCCTAAAAAAGCTGCCGAGCAAAAAAAAGGCACTGAAATCATGTATAGAAAGAAAGGGGGCTGGTATTTGATGAAGAAAAAACCGGTGCTTTATTTCCATGTTATTCAAGATTCCAATGGTCAAGTGTCAGTCATTCGATTCCTTAAAGATTCCGATCGATTAATCTTAAGAAATGGCTTGAATCAAAAAGCAGAAAGCCATTATATGGTGGTGAATTACTATAATCCAAAAAAGGAATATGTCACTCAAAAAGTGTTAAACCATACCGGTGTTGATTTAACAGAGAAGTTAAACTTAGAAGACCCTGCTAAGCGCATACTACTCTTCATCAATGGTTATAGACCAACCACAGTGGGACATTCTTTAGAAGATAATATCAAGGACATTGAAACACACGGTTTAGAGTTCCCGAATTCAACCAATCGTTTTTATACCTTCGACCGTTATGATTATTGGAGACCTTGGCACGAAATCGATTTGTTGTTTGAAAAACGAATTAACCCAACAAATACCTTCTACGGAGATGGCCATTTCAGTGTTGCCACATCGAACCATAAAAGTTTATTGAATTTTACAACCGTTTCCTCCATATATCCTAATCGATGTAAGGATCCTAAACACCATCAATGTAAAGAAGTGGAAATTACCAACAACTCTATTTTAGGCAAAAAAACCATTTCCACAAAATCACTTCAAAATACCGATCCGAATT
>JALRIV010000042.1 GCA_023255275.1 Crocinitomicaceae bacterium
GGACTAACTAACATGAACAACCAAAGCACTAACTGTTTTCCTAGGATTTGTATATGATCCAAAAACGAAATGGATAAGAAGGCAGCGAACAAGGCATTGATGACAAGATACCTTGATATCCAACTTCCTAGGGTAAAGCAAAATACCTTAATCCAATAACCCATCGATTCTGTTCGAAAGATTTGAGCAGCGATTTCAAGGTCTTTTCCGGTTTGAATTGCCTGCGGACGCCACTTTTTTAAAAAAGCCAATCGGAAGAAGAAACTTAAAAATCGCGTAATTAAATTGGGGAAGAAAAATAAGCTTAAAAATAAAAGGAGACAAACTAATAATATAATCCCAAATCCTGCCCAAAAGACTAATTCTACAGGTTGTTGAAAGGATATATTTTGAGGAAATAGATCATTCCGATCGATGAAGAAAAAGACGAAAGGTATCATGACCACATAAAATAAATTATCCATCCAAGCGGTAATTACTACGATGGCGGTCGATCTGCCCAATGCAATCTTTTCCCTATTTAAGATAAACATCGCGACCGATGCACCACCAACTACACCCGGACTGAGGGCAGAGGCGAATTCCCAAAGTAAAATCACGATCGTAGACCTTTTCCACGTCAATTCGTTGTTGGTCAGCAATTTGATGCGAAGGATGTAAAAAAAATCGCGTCCGATCATAAAAAGCAGTGCTGTTAGCAACCCGTAAATCAATGGTCCATTCCAAGAAATAGTCTGCATGATTTCCCAAACGCCCACTTTTTTAAACGAACCATTTTCAGTGTCAACATGCATTTCATCGGCTTCCAATTGTTGATTAGAGTTAGCATCTATCCAAGTATAGTTCCCGTTTTCAGCTGGAATAAAGTGAGGTGTTGAGAAGTTTTTATAAATGAGCCAAGCACTTATGCAAAGGCTAAGGAATAATACGAAACGAATTTTTTTTCGGTCAAAAAAAGGTTGTGCCTTATTCATTTGGAACCAATTTTACTTCAATATCCCAATTGGCGCGAACCAAATTCTTTTCCGTAAAATAAATGACTTTTTCAGGTTGTACTAAGGGATTAAGTTGAATTGGGTCCCAAACGCCGTTTTTATTGTCGTCAACAATGTATCTAAACGTATATAATCCAGGATGTAGTTCTTTGAAGTGAAAGGTCTGAGCACCATCAATCAAATAACTTTCTACCATTTTTTGCTGATCGTCCATTAAGTCAATAATCCCCGGTTGAGGGAGTGCGCTGACATCTACATAAAGTTCCCCTAAGTTTTTGGAGGCTAATACGGTATAAGCAAAGGAATTTTTAGGGGAGCTAATCAAGGTGTCGAAGGCTTGAATCGCCTCTTTTTCAAATTGAATTTCAATTTTTTCAAGTCCCTTTCGATTTAAAAACACCATTAAATGATTTTTCTCCCAAGTCATTGTACAAGGAACTTGGGTTGAATCGAGTAAATTAATCACTTGAATTCGATTGGTATCCACCGATTTTATCTCATAGGGAACCAGAAACGATAAAGGATCTTTTGGTCGAATTCCTTGCGCTTTATTGGTGCTTTTTAGGCCAAATTTTTTCTTAAGATTCTTCTCTAAAACCCTTGTTTCCAATGTAAGCTTTAAGGTGTCACTTTCGTAGCGTACTTGATAATCTCCGGGTGCAATGCTTGGAAGAAATAAAGACACACTGTCTGCAAAAATAAACGCGCGCTGATTTTCGCTGAGTAATACATCATTGATGTACCATTTTCCCGAGATGAGGTTGAAATTCGCCCCCACATTAAATTGCCTACCTTCCTTAAATTCTAAGGCAGTTAGTTTTGGATTAGCGGTCGTTTTGGAAAGCAGGATAGGTAGACTATCTGTAACATTTTCTTGGAGGTTCAAAGGGGTTGATCGAATTCCAATGGCTTCGGTGGCTTGATAGGATAGATCTTTGTTTTCATCTAAAAAGGTTTTAACCACATAGTTTCCTTCTTTCAGATAATTCAATTGCACCATACCTTTTTCATTGGTTAATCCATAATACGTTGGATGCTTACTCGTGATGCTATCGTATAAACCAAGTATACAATGATTACAAGGTGTTTGTTTAAAGGCATAAATAATTTGCGTTTCAAAGGTCAGCGAATCAATTTCAGACCCTGTACTGAACACAAATTGCATGATCGAGTCGTTACCCTCAGTATAATCTTTTACGGTTCGATTCAATTGAATGGAATAGGTTGTTTCAGGAAGTAAAGTGTCTTCCCAATGCAGTATTAACTTATTTTTTTTTGTAGTAGCAACAATAGTTTTGATTTCTGGAAATGCACTAATCGTTTGGGATGGATTTTGAAGCACGATGTATTCATCAAAAACGATTTCTATCCCATTCCCATGAAAATTGGTTTGTCCATTTTTTGGAGTTGAAGCCAGGACCCTTGGTGCTAATTGGTCCTTATCGCCACCGCTTAAGGAACCTATTTGAGCACATGAACCCCATAAAAATATCCCAACAATTAAAAGTATGAACTTAAACATATACAAATATCGGTTAAATATTTTTCATCGATGTCATCGAAAGAGTTAAACTCCGTACTATCGATATCAAGTATCGCAACAACGGCATCATTTTTAAAAATGGGGATGACAATTTCACTGTTTGAAGCTGAACTACAAGCAATGTGACCAGGAAATTCATGAACATTAGGTACGATGATGCTTTTTCTTTCGCTCCAAGCACTGCCGCAAACTCCTTTTCCGAACGCAATGCGCGTACAAGCAATAGGACCTTGAAAAGGACCGAGTACCAGCTGATCTTGCTCAACCAGATAAAACCCAACCCATAAGTGTCGGAAAGTACTTGTCAATGCAGCACTTACATTGGCTAAATTGGCAATCAGATTGTTTTCGCCAGCGATTAATCCTTTAATTTGAGGAATTAATTCACGGTAAATTTCTTCCTTGTTTACTGCGTTGATTGTGATTGATTCTGCCATACTTTTAGTAAATAACAAAATTGCCATTTTTATCTTTAATCTGCAATTAATTTACTATCTTCAATTGAAAATTAAGATTTATGTTGAATACCACACCCATTGAAAAGATTCTATTTCTAGACATTGAAACCGTACCTCAAACATACCAATTTAACGAGGTAGCTGAAGAAACAAAACATTTATTTGAATTAAAAACAAGGTTCTTACAAAAAGAGGATAAGACCTTTGAAGATTTGTATCAAGAACGAGCAGGCATATTGGCTGAATTTGGTAAAATCGTGTGTATATCGGTTGGTTTTGTTAAAGACACCCCAACGGGCAAGCAGATGCGCTTGAAATCATTTTATCACGAGGACGAAGAAACCTTGTTGTTGCAATTTAAACGCTTATTGGATGATCATTATAACACGTCCATGCACTTGTTATGTGGACATAACGCCAAAGAATTCGATTTTCCTTACATCTGCAGAAGGATGTTAATTCATGGCATTTCATTACCGAATATTTTAAATATTGCAGGTAAAAAACCATGGGAAATAAATCATTTAGACACGATGGAGTTGTGGAAATTTGGTGATTATAAGTCCTTTACTTCTTTAGCATTGCTTTGTCATATTTTTAAAATTCCTACCCCAAAAGATGATATTTCCGGTGCCGACGTAGCACGCGTATTTTATGAAGATGGAGATTTAGAAAGAATCAAAGTTTATTGTGAAAAGGATGTAATTGCCCTCATTCAATTGTATTTGAAAATGAATGGACAAAGTCTCGTAGATGATGCTGACATCAAGCATTCCTAAGGGAAGATGAACCTATAAGGCAAAAAAAAACTCCTTGGCAAAAAGGAGTTTTAAAAAATATATAAACGATGTTTATTGAATATAAACCGTTTCTTCTGAGGTTGTTTCTTGTTCAACTTTAATAATACCTGTACCATTCAATGCACCTTTTTTCGCTTTGATGTTCAAAACCGCAACACCAGCTTGTCCAAGTTGGTAAGTATCGTTGTAATCAAAAACGGCAACACCCGAAGAATTACTCTGGGTAGTGTCGTATAAAACAACATTCGATGGCTGATTGGTGGTAGATTGACCGTATAAAATCACTTCAGCACCTGCTACAGCTTGATTTGCTGCATCGCGCACATAGATTTTGGCAATCGTGTCTTTCTTCTTTCTACAAGCAATGGTCGTCGTTAATCCAAATAAAATCAACGCCGCGTATAGTAAAATGTTTTTGGTTTTCATAGTATTCGTTTTTTAATTACTTAAAAATACAGTTTCAACTGCAGTATTGTGTACGCGACAACGCACGTTTCCGTTACCAAATTTTAAATCTTTTTTTACAATTAAATTAAATTCTGCCGCAGCATTCTTTTCTTTCACTTCGTCAAAGTAAGCATCCATGTTGAATTCTACATATCCTGATCCATTCGTGAACAAGGTATCAACAAAATCCAATGCTGGAGGATTTGCACTTTTATTTCCAATAACCACTACCTCTGCATTGGTTACTAACTCATTACTAGCTGAACGAACAAAAACTTTTAAAACGGATGGATCTTTTTTGCAAGAAATCATTCCGAAAGAAACCGTAAGTAGTAAGCCTAAGTGTAAGAAAAGTCGATTAAAATTTTTCATTTAATTAAGTCAAATTTTTTCAAATATAATCTAATTTTTTCAATAGTTAAAAAAACAAGTTTAAATATCTAAGGATAATTGGTGTTTTTTTTCACGAATTCATTGAATTCAATTAAATTTGTCTTTTACTAAAGACGAAGCTTTAGAAATTAAGTTGCTTAAGCAAAATAGAAGTATGAAAGACGCAATCCATAACGTACAGCAAGAAATAGCCAATTACACCTTAGCGAATATTCAAGATACTGAAAAGTTTCGCATTGAATTTTTAGGATCAAAGGGAAAAATTAAAGACTTATTTGGACTGCTAAAATCGGTTCCCAACGAAGAAAAAAAACAAGTCGGACAAACCTTGAATGAATTGCGCATTTTAGCCGAGGAGAAATGGAATCAAGCGAAAGCCCAATTCGAAAACACGTCCACCAAAAGTGAGGGGATTGATTTAACACGAACTCCAGAAGATGCACTTATTGGATCAAGACATCCGCTATCTCTTGTTCGTAGCGAAATTATAGAATTATTTAACCGCATTGGATTTACGGTGTCAGAAGGCCCTGAAATTGAGGATGATTGGCATAACTTTTCAGCTTTGAATTTCCCACCTGAACATCCGGCAAGAGATATGCAAGATACCTTCTTCATCCAAAAGGGAGAAAAGGAAATGGCCTTAAGAACGCATACCAGTTCTGTTCAAGTGCGCGTGATGGAAAACAGTAAGCCTCCCATTCGAACGATTTCACCAGGAAGGGTTTATCGCAATGAAGCTATTTCTGCCAGAGCACACTGTTTTTTTCACCAGGTAGAAGGCTTATACATCGATGAAAATGTATCTTTTGCCGATTTGAAACAAACTTTATTGTATTTTGCTAAAGAGATGTTCGGTGAAAAAGCAGAAATTCGTTTACGCCCCTCTTACTTTCCATTTACGGAGCCAAGTGCAGAGGTGGATGTGTCTTGTACCATTTGTAATGCGAAAGGATGCAATGTTTGTAAATACAGCGGCTGGTTAGAAATTTTGGGTTGTGGTATGGTCGATCCGAACGTGTTGGAGGCTTCCGGTATCGATTCAAAAAAATATACAGGATTCGCATTTGGAATGGGTATTGAGCGTATTGCTCAGTTGAAATATCGTGTGAACGATTTGCGTTTGTATTCTGAAAATGATGTCCGATTTTTAAATCAATTTACACCAGGCGTTTAGATTATGGGATTTTTTACAAAAAATGAAAGTACTTTTCCTTGGAAAAAACTGACAAGCACAGCTGAACTAGAAACACTTTGGGAGCAAGAAGTTCCTTTCTTAATTTTCAAACACAGCACCAGATGCAGCATATCATCCATGGCATTGAATCAATTTGAACAAGCTTGGGACCTGAACAATCCTGTTGAAATTTATTATTTGGATTTATTAAATCATCGCGATGTTTCTGTAAAAATTGAAGAAATTACCGGTGTGGTTCATCAATCACCACAAGCCATTCTTATTCGAAACAAAACGGTATTATACCATAATTCTCATCACGCCATTGATGCTTCAGCCATCAAATCAACCCTTTAAATTCCTGCCATGAAGAAATTTTTCATTCTGTTTTTACTAGCTGCGTTTATCATTGCATTAATTTGGAAATCCTTTTTCTCTTCAACCACAGAAACGGCTTTACCTGTAGCTTTTGAATTCGAAGAAAATTTAGCGGTTACTTTTGGTAGTCCCGTGAATTTTTCTTTCCAAACAGGAGAAGGTGTTCAACAAGTAGATTTTATCTGTAACGATACGGTCATTAAATCTTGGAAAAATCCAACGGAAAATCTAAATTATACGTTCAATTTGGCGAATAGAGGAGTAGGTACTTATCCGATTCGCTTGGTGGCGACTTTAGAAAACGGACAAACGTATGCCGATCAACGCTTGATGCGCGTCTTATCCGATATTGAACCTGAAATTTGGATTGCAAAAGTGATTAAAACCTATCCCCACCAAGTGGCGTCTTTTACACAAGGTTTAGAATTCAATAACGGTGAATTGTATGAAGGTACAGGACAAAAAGGGGCAAGTAAAATCGCAAAAGTTGATTTAAAAACAGGAAAACATTTACAAGAAATGAATATTGATGCTACCTATTTTGGCGAGGGAATCACCGTTTTAAATGGATTGATTTATCAACTTACTTGGACTTCAGGCAAGTGTTTTGTATACGATCAACAGAACTTACAATTGAAAAGTGAATTGTTGTACTCTGGAGAAGGTTGGGGCTTGTGTAATGATGGAACACAAATCATTATGTCGAATGGAACGGAACGACTTGTCTTTAGAGATCCTAAAACCTTTCAAATTACCAAATCGATTGAGGTATATACGAACCAAGGTCCGATTCCGAATTTAAATGAATTGGAATTTATTGATGGAAAAATTTATGCGAATGTATGGATGACAAACCGTATCATGGTCATTGATCCTCAAACAGGAAAGGTTGAAGCAGTCATTGATGGGAATGAACCATACAAAATTGGACAAGGAGGCGGAGACGTTTTAAACGGGATCGCCTATAACACGCTGACGAAAAGTCTATACCTTACCGGTAAGTATTGGCCCTTATTGATGGAAGTTCAATTGAAAAAACCAAGCGATTTATAGACGCTTATTATTTCGTCAATTCGATTAATCGTTCCTTTTCTACCTTTAAGATTCTTCCAGAGAATTGCTCCACCATATTCATGTCGTGGGTAGCCATAATGACCGCCGTTTTTTCTTCTTTGGCAATCGCGACCATTAAGTGCATAATTTCTGCTGAAGTTTCCGGGTCTAAATTACCTGTCGGTTCATCTGCAAGTAGTAATTGGGGATGATTAATTATAGCTCGAGCAATTGAAATCCGCTGCTGTTCACCTCCAGAAAGGGTATGTGGCATGGCATTCATTTTGGTTTCTAGTCCTACTAATTGCAGTACTTCTTTAGCTCTTTTTTGCATCATTGCTTTATCTTTCCAGCCGGTCGCTCCCATCACGAAAAGCAAATTTTCAGCCACTGTGCGATCGTATAACAACTGAAAATCTTGGAATACAATCCCAATTTTTCGTCGTAAAAATGGAATGTCTTTAGCGGTTAGATTTTGTAAATCATAACCTGCTACTTGTCCTTTTCCTTCAAATAAAGGGACTTCGCCATATAAACACTTCAGTAAACTACTTTTTCCACTTCCGGTTTTACCGATAAGGTAGATGAAATCATTAGAGTTTACCGTAAAATTCAATTGATCAATAATCGTTTTCTCACCTTGTAAAATTCGACCATTTTCTATTTGAATGACTTTTTCCATAAGTTAAAGTTCAATAATAAATGTATTCCATTTGCAATTATTTTCAAATAATCTTAACATAATCGCGTTTAAAACTTTTAGCTACTACCCTTAAAAACTCTTTGAAGTGCATTAATTTTACTAGATTAAAACAAGTAGTAGTATGAAGCGATTGATTTTCTTATATTTTTTTAGTTTTCTGACATCAGGAATTCTTGCTCAATCCACAGAAAAATACAACGGTCCATATGCTAATTTTTACCGCGCTGAAGAACTTTTCGAAAAAGAACAATTTGCTGCAGCTCGTTACGAATTTCGTGCATTCATCCAACAACATCAAAACACTAACGATCCTTTATACATTAAAGCCCTCTATTACGAAGGTATTGCAGCATTAGAATTGTACAACAACGATGCTGTTAAACTTTTAGTCAACTTCAATAAAAACTACCCGGAATCCATTTATAAATATGAGATCTTTTTCCGTTTAGGAAAATACTTTTATCAAAAAAAGGAATTTCAAGAGGCTGTTGAGTGGTTCAGTCAAATTCCACCAAAAAATGTGAGCAACGACCGAAAAGAAGAATATTATTTTAAACTGGGTTATGCCCAGTTTCAAGAGAAAAAGGTTAAAGAAGCAAAAGTTGCTTTTTATGAAATTAAAAATGATTCCACCCAGTACGGAGCACCAGCGCTGTATTATTATTCTCATATTTGCTATTCAGAAAAGTTGTTTCAACCTGCGTTGGAAGGATTTGAGTTGTTGAAATCGAATAAGCAATTTTCAAAAGCTGTTCCTTATTACATTGCCCAAATTTATTACCTGCAAGGTAAATACGATGCAGTAGCTGCCTATGCGCCGACTTTACAGGATTCAACCCAAATTGTCAATAAAAAAGATTTAAATCACTTGATTGGAGATGCTTATTGTCGAATTGGTAAATACGATGAAGCGATTGTTTATCTCGAGGCCTATCACAAGGAGAGTAAAGTAACGCGCGATGATTTATATACCCTTGGATACGCTTATTATCGAACCAAAAACTACACTAAAGCGATCAAATTTTTTGACAAAACAACCCGTCCAGATGATTCATTGAGTCAAATCGCCTATTACCATATTGGAGAAAGTTATTTGAACATGAATAACCTAAGCGCCGCGCGACAAGCCTTTGAAGCTTCTTCGAAAATCAATAAAAATGACCAAATCCGAGAAGATGCTCTGTACAATTACGCTGTACTTTCATTTAAGTTGGATGTCAACCCATACGACGAAGCGGTAGATGCTTTTCAAACGTATTTACTAGAATACCCAGAATCTTCCAGAAGGTCAGATGTGTACCATTATTTGGTAAACGTATATACTTCTACTAACAATTATAAAAAAGCACTAGAATCTTTAGATAAAGTAGCCAAGAAGGATGTTTTGTTAAAAAAAGCCTATCAAATGGTGGCCTATAATTATGGGGTTGAGTTTTATCAAAAAGATAAATTTAACGAGGCCATTCAAGCCTTTGATGGGGTTTACAAATACGATATGGATGCTAGTGTTTCTGCCATGGCTAAATTTTGGATCGCAGATGCGCACTACAAATTAAAGAACTATAAAAAATCCAATCAGTATTTCAAAGAGTTCATTTTGATGCCGGGAGTAGAAAAAATGCCAATGAAATACGACGCTTATTATAACATTGGTTATGCTAATTTAAACGAAGGGGATACGGCAACGTCCATCGAAAACTTTAGAATGTATACCCAATCAAAAAGTAATAACAAAGCAAAAATAGCAGATGCATATATGCGCATTGCGGACGGTTATTTTGCCATGAGGGAAAATACCATGGCCATTAAAAATTACCAAGAAGTATTGAATTTAAAAGCGGGTTACGAAGATCAAGCACTTTTTTACATGGCAAAATCTTATGGGTTTGCGCAAAATGAAAAACAAAAAATCAGTGCCTTATTCGATATTATCAACAATTATCCGAAGAGTAAGTATATGATCCTTTCCATCTATACGGTAGCTATCAGTTTGAAAGGTACAGATCAGTTTGATAAATCCTTGACGTATTTTGATATCATTATTAATGATTATCCAAATTCAACTTACGTTACTTCATCTAAACTCGAAAAGGCGGACATTCTGTTCAAAAAACAAGAATTTATAAAGGCTGAAATAGCATACAAAGCCATACTCGGGGAATACAACAATGAAAACAGTGTATGTGAAAGTGCTGCTCGAGGTTTGATTGAAGTGTATAAAGCGCAAAACAAATTGGAATTGGCTAATGAGGCTGGAGAAAAATATCCGTGTGCGAATTTTAGTGTGGACGAAAAAGAAGATATGTTTTATGCGCCAGCCATTCGTTTTTACAAGGATAGTAATTACGTAAAAGCAGCTGTGGAATTTGAAAAGTATTTATCCAAATTTCCATCAGGTCGATTTAAACAAGAGGCGACTTTATTTAAAGCCAATTGTCATTTTGCCCTCAAAGAAGTTCAAGTCGCGATTCCTCTTTACAAATCCTATCTTGAAGGACCGAATAATGTGTACACGGAATACGTAGCAGCGAGATTGGCTCAATATTTTTATAATGAAAAACAATATGAGGAGGCTATCGGCAATTACCAACGTTTAGACGAAGTGGCTTCGAAACCTGAATTTATCTATGCAGCTAAACTTGGATTAATGCGTTGTCATTTCTTAATCGAAAATTATGAAAGTGTATTGCCGAATGCTGAGTGGGTTTTGGGTTCACAGATTACTAATAGCATCCGTTTAGAAGCTAATTACTCCAAAGGAATGGCCTCCTATTACTTGAATCAATTTGCAGGTGCTAAAGAAAATTTACAATATGTCTTCAAAAACACAACCACATCCATAGCTGCAGAAACGAAATATGCATTAGCCGATATTTATTACCAAGAAGGCGACTATAAAAATTCCGATGATGCTTGCAAAGCCATTGTCAAAATGAAACCTAGTTACAATTATTGGATCGCTAAAGCCTTGATGACTCAAGCTAAGATCATGGTAAAAAACAATGATTTATTTCAAGCGGAACAAACGTTAAAATCCATTATCGATCATTATAAAGTGAAAGATGATGGCATCATTGAAGAGGCGAATACCCAACTGAACGAATTGTTACAATTGAAAAGTCAACCGAAGTCCATCCCAAATGAAACGGAAACAGAAATTGAAATTAACGAGAATTAATATGAAGCATTTATTTTTAATCTATATCGTTTTGCTAGCTGGATTTACCTTCAGTCAAGGAAGTGATGAGGTCATTTTACAAGCTGGAGGGAATAGGACGGTTGAAAAAGCATATCGCATTACAGAACAACCAAAGATTATCGACACGATTTTACCTTCCCCGGTACTTGAGTATCCACTGTTAGCGGTCAAACACGAATCGCAGATTCAATTGGATCCCATTGCGCCAGCATCAATTAAAACTGTGGATAAATTGAATCAACTGTATTCCACGTATGTCAAATTAGGCATTGGTTCTCAAATCATGCCTTTGGGAGAAGTTTATTTCAATAACAAAAGGACGCGCAAATACCAATATGGCGTGCATGCAAAACACTTAAGTTTTTTCGGAAAAATCAAAGATTATGCACCAGCGCAATTTGATCGAACCAAAGTGAATGCCTTTGGTGGAATCAATGAAGAAAAATATTCCTTGATGGCAGACCTTCATTATCAAAATAGGGGGCTGCATTACTACGGATTACGCGTGCCAAAAGACAGCATCTCAAAAGACAGCATTGCACAGCGTTTTCAGGAAGTTGGTGCGAATTTAAAATTTGCCTCGCATCAAGAAGATTCAGCCCATTTGAATTACCAAATTCGATTAGATTATGCTTATTTCACATCGAAAAAACCGGAAAATTCTGAATTGGCTAAAAGAAGAGTACAAGAAAATTATTTTTCCCTTGCGGGTAAAGGTATGTATCAATACGGCAGTGAATTGTTTTCATTAGATTTAGGGGTAAAATACAATGGTTATCAATATGGTTTTACCGACACCACGATTTCTAAATTGGATACCGCTTTAAAATTGAATAACACCATCATTCATTTGTTTCCATCCGTAGAAACCACCTTGTGGAAAAATAAATTTAAAGCGGTACTTGGAGTCAATTTAGTATTGGATATCCATGAAAAAACAAAATTCCATGCTTATCCAATGATCGAAGTGAAATATTCTTTCTTCAAAGATTTATTTATCCCATTCGTTGGAATCAGAGGTGGATTGACACAAAATTCGTTCCGAACCCTAAGTTATACCAATGAATTCATGACGCTTCAACAGACCTTACAAAATCAAAATACGGCCATTGAAGTTTATGGCGGATTTAAAGGCACCTTATCGAAACGCATCAGTTTTAACATCAACGGAAGTTATGGAAGGGTTCAAAATTTAGGCATGTTCATCAACGATACAGTTTATGCAAGAGGAAATCAATTTAGAATGATTTATGATACCGCAACGGTAAGTCATTTAGAAGGATCAATAAGTTATCAATTGGACGAAAAGTGGAAAATTGATGTATTGGCGAAATACCATGCTTACCAAATGAAAAATGAAAGTTTTGCGTGGAACTTACCTACTTTCGAGAGCAATGTTCGCGGAAGTTATAACTTGTACGACAAGTTTATCTTTAATTTGGATTTAACCCTTCAAGGGGGCAGACGAGCTTTAGTGTACGATTCAGTTTCTAGTGATCATTATGAAAATCTTCAATATTCGAAAAAATTAGGTTTTCTTGCAGATGTCAATTTAGGAATTGAATACCGATATAATAAAAGAATCTCTGCATTCCTCCAAGGAAACAACCTCGTGGCTCAACGTTATAGAAGATGGTACAATTACCCTGTTCAAGGCATTCAAGTCATTGGCGGAATCACCTTTCGATTTTAATGGCCTATAAATAGCTATTCTTAAAGAAATTGATATATTTAAGAAAAAAAAAAACGATGAAAAACTACACGCTATTACTCGCTTTGGCAATTTGTTTAGGAGCAAATGCCCAATTGAAATTCAATACTGGGAATGCTGATTTTGATAAAGAATTAGTGACAACTAATGATTTAGCTAAAAAGAACTTGGAGAACTTTAAAAATGATTTATTAAATCAATACAAAGTGCCACTGAGTCAAATTAATGACATTTTAAAACGGGTATCAGAACCTGCGGAAGTGCAATTGGTACTCGAAATGAATCGTATCACCAAACAACCTGTTGATCGTGTTTTAAGAAGTTACGATGCGAATAAATCAAAGGGTTGGGGTGCTATTGCTAAAGATCTTGGTATCAAACCGGGTTCTAAGGAATTCCATGAAATGAAAGCCAACATGGGCAAAAAGGAAAAGCATCATGATAAAAAGCATGATGAGAAACATAAAGATCATGGTTCTAAAAAGAAAAAGTAATTACCTATTTGCTTTTTTCTTATTCTTTTTTATTCGAATTTACATCTCGGCAGATTGGGATGATGTAGGTACTCAAATTTCTTTTTTCTTCTTTTCTCCAATTTTCATTTGGATAGGTTACTATTTGTTTAAAACGAGGAATGATGAATTATGGATGAATGGCATTTTTCCCCAAAAAATGAAGTTCAGCAGAGAT
>JALRIV010000043.1 GCA_023255275.1 Crocinitomicaceae bacterium
ATCCAAATTGATTGTGACGAGGCGCTATGGTTGGAAACTTGGAAAAGCCATTATTGGAAACGGAATCTCCGTAATAGGCATAATAAGTATCTATATATCCAGAAAATGAAAGTTTTCCGGTGGTATCATAATCAATATCATAAGGACTAATTTTTGTCCCTGTATAGGTTAAATCACTTGTATCTTTAAAAATTTTCTTTCGCTTAAACTGCGCAGAGGCTTGAAATACGAAAGTTATGACCATTAAAAAAATCAAGATTCTCATTCTTCAAACAAAGTAGGTTGATCATCTTCATCCTTCGTCATATCCCATTCCATGGTTACATCTCCAGGTTCATCATCTTGCTCATCTATGGCTTCTTCTCCTTGAACATCCTCTGGCCATGGCTCCTCATCTTCAAAAGCTTTAGTCAATAGAATTTCTTTGACTTTTAATTTTGTCAATTGGTTTCCTTGCGCCTTCATTCCTTTCACGTCAATGAAATCCGCCAATTGAACCTCGTTATCCGGTAGGTTTTTTGTCTCTTTTAACAGTTTATTGTAAACAATTTTTACATTCGGACGATAGGCTGTAGTTGCCACATCTAAATAAGAACCTTCAGACTCAGAGATAAAGAGTACTTTTTTATCGGTGGTAATCTCACAAAGAAAACGTTTCACGTAATGCAATTCTTTTTCCGCATCAAAGTAAACAGCAGTGATTGGTCTTTCCGGCTTCCATTTTTCAATGTGGATCATGTCCTCATCAAAATGGTTGGATAAATCAAAATTGGTCAATCGATACTCACCTGTTTTGTATAACGTCAAGATACGATCATTCCCCTTGAAAGAACCCAAGAATTTACCTCTGCCTTCATCGTTCAAGCGACCCACCACCGTATCAAACCAAATTTTTCTAGCCGCCAAGGTGGAACCTCCTACCTCTTTTTGAACGATGCGTTGCACAATTTCCTTGGTAACCCGATTTCCTGCTGATGTTCTTGATTTAATCAACATTTCGCCCATATCAATATCGAAACGCAATCTTTTTAAATGCGGACGAGGGCGAAGTAGAACGGTCACGACTTCTCGCTCCCCATTCGGATGAACCGAAAAATACAACAATTTAGAGCCTTTAGTTCCTTTCGTTAAATCGTATTCGGTATCTCGCGTTACAGAATTGACAAAGAAACGCTTCATCATGGTTGGTCCTCCAATACCATCTTGATACATGACGTGATAAATTGTTCTTTTATCGCCTTTTTTCCAAACATCTGCGTGGATAATCCCTTTTCCTACGAATTTTTTATCCGCTACTTTAGTGACTAAGAATTTTCCCGAAGCAAAGAATACAATGATGTCGTCAATTTCAGAACAATCGTTGACTGCTTCTGTCTTTTTCAAACCATAGCCAATAAATCCTTCTTCAAAATCGACATATAATTTACGATTGGCAATGATTACTTTGGATGCATTAATGGTATCGAAAACTTTAATTTCAGTTTTACGTTCCTTACCTTCACCAAATCGTTTTTTCAAATCCTTATAATAATCGATCGCATATTCAATCATGTGGGCTAATTTTTCCTTCACCCATTTGATTTCGTCTTCAATTTTCAACAAGGCATCATCCGCTTTATTGGAGTCGAATCGGGTAATTCGAATCATTGGAATTTGCGTTAAACGATGTAAATCCTCATCTGTGATTTCACGAATCAATTGTTTCTTATACTTTTCGAAACGCTTGTATAAATAAGCATATAAGGACTCTTTGTCGCTGTAATTTTTAAAGTCAATGTACATTTCATCTTGGATAAACAATTTTTCCAAGGTTGAAAAATGCCACTGCTTCTCCAATTCATCCAGTTTGATGCGAAGCTCTAATTCAAGTAATTTTAACGTATTATTGGTGTTAACACGTAAAATTTCAGATACTCCAATAAATCTCGGATTATCGCCATCGATGATCGAAGCATTTGGTGAAATGGATACTTCACAATCTGTGAATGCATACAACGCATCAATGGTTTTATCCGGAGAAACTCCTGGAGCTAAATGAATGATGATTTCTGCTTCTGCTGCCGTATTATCCTCGATCTTCTTTACCTTAATTTTTCCTTTATCATTTGCTTTGATAATGGATTCTATTAACGTTCCCGTATTCGTTCCAAAAGGAATTTCATGTAAGACTAAGGTTTTGTTATCCAGTTTTTTGATTTTTGCACGAACCCGCACCTTTCCACCTCTTAATCCATCGTTATAATTGGAAAAATCAGCCATTCCTCCATTTTGAAAATCTGGAAAAATCTCTACTTTTTTACCTCTTAAATGGTTGATTGACTGATCAATCAATTCGATAAAATTGTGTGGAAGAATTTTACAAGCCATACCTACTGCAATACCTTCAGCACCTTGCGCCAATAGCAATGGGAATTTAACCGGTAATTGTTCAGGTTCTTTGTTTCGTCCGTCGTATGAAGAAAGCCAATTGGTCGTTTTTGGATTGAATACGACATGACTCGCAAACTTGGACAAGCGAGCCTCAATGTAACGTGGAGCTGCAGCACCATCACCCGTTAAAGTGTTTCCCCAGTTTCCTTGGCAATCAATCAATAAATCTTTTTGTCCCAATTGCACTAGCGCATCTCCGATTGAAGCATCTCCGTGGGGATGATACTTCATGGTGTTTCCGATGATATTTGCTACTTTATTGTATCGACCATCATCCAATTCTTTCATGGAATGAAGAATACGGCGTTGAACCGGTTTTAAGCCATCATACAACGATGGAACTGCGCGTTCTAAAATTACATAAGACGCATAATCTAAAAACCAATTTTCATATAGCCCATTAACAGGAATGATGGTTTCATCTACTTTTTTATGTTCAAAAGGGTTACCAGAAGCATCTTCCTCCCCTTTCATGTCATGTTGATCCTCTAATTCGTCTTCTGCCATAATTATGAGGCTATTAATTCATTATTATTATCTTCATTCAAAATCATCGCATCTGATGAATTTTCAGTTGCCAAATCTTTTTCTACCCTCAAATTACTGATGATGAAATCTTGTCGATCCGGAGTATTTTTACCCATATAATAAGAAAGGATTTGGTCAATCGACGCATCTTTCGTCAATAAAACTGGCTCTAGACGGATATCTTCTCCAATAAAATGTTTGAATTCATCTGGGGAAATCTCTCCTAACCCTTTAAATCGCGTAATTTCTGGATTTTTACCCAGCTCCTCAATGGCATTTCTGCGTTCCTCATCCGAATAACAATAAATGGTTTTCTTTTTGTTGCGAACCCTAAAAAGAGGTGTTTGTAAAACATACACGTGATTTCTTTTGATTAAATCAGGGAAAAATTGCAAAAAGAAAGTCAATAACAACAAGCGTATATGCATTCCATCGACATCGGCATCGGTTGCGATTACAATTTTGTTATAGCGCAGATTATCCATATCATCTTCGATATCTAAAGCCGCTTGAATTAAATTGAATTCTTCGTTTTCATAAACCACTTTCTTAGTTAATCCATAGCAGTTTAATGGCTTACCTCGTAAACTAAATACGGCCTGCGTGTTCACATCTCGTGATTTGGTAATCGAACCACTTGCCGAATCTCCCTCGGTAATGAACAAGGTAGTAAATTCTTTACGATCATCCTTTTCATCTGTTAAATGGATGCGACAATCGCGCAATTTTTTATTGTGAAGGTTTGCTTTTTTCGCGCGATCTCTGGCAATTTTCCGTATTCCTGAAAGCTCTTTACGTTCGCGTTCAGATTGTTTGATCTTGCGCTCAATTAACTCAGCCACATCTGAATTACGATGTAAATAATTGTCCAGTTTTTCTTTTAAGAAATCATTGATAAAAGCCCTCATGGATTTACCACCCGGTTCAATTTCTTGCGACCCCAATTTGGTTTTGGTTTGTGATTCGAAGACTGGCTCAATAACCTTGACTGCAATGGCTGCGACAATCGATTGTCTAATATCTGAAGCTTCGTAATTTTTACCGTAAAAATCGCGAATCACTTTTGCGACAGACTCTCTAAATGCACTTTGATGTGTTCCACCTTGCGTAGTGTGCTGACCATTCACAAAGGAATAATAATCCTCTCCGTAAGTTTTACCATGCGTAAAGGCCACCTCAATATCCTCATCTTCTAAATGGATAATCGGATACAAAGGATCCCCATCCATGTTGTTTTCTAATAAATCTTTTAAACCATCTTTAGATTGGAATTTCTCCCCGTTAAAATACATGGAAAGCCCTCTGTTAAGGTAACAGTAGTTCCACATCATTTTTTCTAAATAGGTGGTTTTAAAGGCGTATTTTTTAAATATAGTATCGTCGGGAATAAACTCTACGTAAGTTCCATTTTGCTCAGAAGTAGGTTCAACAGCACTTTCTGACACCAATTCACCGCGAACAAAAACAGCTTCCTTCTTCTCGCCCTCTCGAACTGAATAAACCATAAAATGCGAAGACAAGGCATTCACTGCTTTCGTACCCACTCCATTTAAACCTACTGATTTTTTAAACGCTTTGGAATCATACTTTCCTCCAGTGTTCATTCGGGAAACAACTTCCACAACCTTTCCCAATGGAATACCGCGACCAAAATCGCGAACGGTAACTTTCCCATCTTTCACTTTAATATCCACTCGTTTACCATTCCCCATGACAAATTCATCGATACAGTTATCGACTACCTCCTTAACAAGAATATAGATCCCGTCGTCAGCGGCTGCACCATCACCTAATTTACCAATGTACATACCTGGCCTTAGACGGATATGCTCTTTCCAATCTAACGATCGTATATTATCTTCTGTATATTGATTCTCAGCCATTTAAAATACTTTTTGCCTAACAAACAAATATAAGGATATCAAGGGTTGAAAACGCACAAAAACAAAGTACTTGTTAACTATTTATCGTTGAAAACTATCCCTGGTTTTGAGGCTTAAAACCACAGTAAAAGGAGAGTCAATTATTCTTGAAGCAACTTTAAATCAAGATCCCTTTTAATGGAAAAAATCCGACCATCTTCTGCGCTAAAAACCGAGTCAAATTCAGTTCTTGCTTCTGTCAGATGTGCATCCGCATGATGATACCTCGCACTAAAATGTCCTAAAATTAAATGTTTAGCCTTTGATTTTTTAGCGATCAAACTTGCTTCTCGTGCTGTTGAGTGATAGGTAGCTTTTGCGCGACTTTGCATATCATTTAAAAAGGTAGCCTCATGATAGAGCACGGTTACATTTTCGATGATTGAAACTAAATTTTCATCGTACTTTGTATCGGAACAATAAGCATAAGATCGCGTCGCCGAAGGAGGTGTCGTGTATTTCTTGAAACGAATCAAGCGGTCATCATCTAAAACCACATCGTTACCTCCTTTCAATTTATCATAATAAACTACAGGAATTTTATCTTCTTCCAGAAGTGGAATGTTCAGGTTGTACCCCTTTGAATTTTCCTCAATTAAAAAACCAAAAGTAGGTATGCGATGCTTTAACGGAAAGGTGTGGATTTTAATTTTTGAATCTTCAAAAATCTGAATTTTACCCTTGGTATCTAGTACTTCGAAATGAATATCGAACCCCATACGATGTCCGCCAACCTCCAACTGCATGCGTATAATTTGCTCCAATTCTTTAGGTCCGTAAATCGTTAAACCGCTTGTTCGACCCAATAAATGCATGGTAGAGATTAGACCAACCAATCCGAAATAATGATCTCCGTGTAAATGACTGATTAAAATGATTTGAATCTTCTGGATCTTTACCCCGTTTTTCCGAAGAAGATGTTGCGTACCTTCCGCACAATCGATCAAAATGTGACGATTTAAACAATCTACAAATTGAGCAGAAGGATTTCTTTTTAATGTCGGAACAGCTGCTCCACTACCTAAAATTTGAATCGTAAAATCCAATTAAAATTTGTTTTTAGCCTCCTCTAAGGAACTACTTATAGCCAACACCTTGTCCAATTGTGCAATTTGAATCATTTTTTGGACATTAGCTTGTAGATTACATAAAATAAATTCACCATTGGTGTCTTTACAAAGTCTATTTCCAGCTAAAATTGCTGACAATCCAGAGGAATCGCAATATTTCGTACCACTTAAATCTAAAATTAACGAATTGACACCATTTTTATTTAAAATTAAAAATTCAGATTTCAATTCTGAAGCGTTTGTAGCATCTAATTTTTCAACTTTCGTTGCGACAATGGCGTAAGTTTTATTTTGTTGTGTTTCGAAATTCATGCGTGTGATTTAAATCAAATGTAACGATTTTTTTTTAACGTCCAATTTTTGATGCTAACAAATAAATGACTGCCATCCGAATTGCTACCCCATTTTCAACTTGTTGCAGAATGATGGATTGTTTCGAATCCGCTACATCAGAAGAAATCTCCACCCCACGATTGATAGGTCCCGGATGCATCACGATGATTTCTTTGGATAACGAATCTAGCATCTCCTTATCTAAACCAAATAACATAGTATATTCTCTAAGGGATGGGAAATATTTCAAATCTTGGCGCTCCAATTGGATACGCAACATATTCGCTACATCGCACCACTCCAAAGCCTTTCTTAAATTATGTTCCACCAACACTCCTAGTTCTCCAATGTGTTTTGGAATCAACGTTGTTGGACCACACACCATCACTTCAGCTCCCAATTTTTGCAGGCAATAAATATTGGAAAGCGCCACTCGAGAATGTAAAATATCGCCAACGATAACCACTTTCTTTCCTGTTAAATCCCCTAATTTCTCGCGCATAGAATAGGCATCCAAAAGCGCTTGTGTAGGATGTTCGTGAGTTCCATCCCCAGCGTTAATTACTTTTGTTTTTACCCGTTCTGAAAGAAATTTAGCTGCACCTGGATTTGGATGTCGCATGACAACCATATCCACTTTCATGGCTAAAATATTGTTCACCGTATCGATCAATGTTTCTCCTTTTTTAACCGAACTGGAGGAAGCACTGAAATTGACCACATCAGCAGAAAGTCTTTTTTCAGCCAATTCAAAGGATAATCGAGTACGTGTAGAATTTTCAAAAAACAAATTTGCGATGGTAATATCTCGAAGCGATGGGACTTTTTTAATTGGTCGATTGATGACCTCCTTAAAACTATCCGCCGTTTTAAAAATCAACTCAATATCTTCTTTTGTAAGATCTTTAATGCCGGTTAAATGTTCTACGCTTAAATTATTCATTTCCTTCTGGTGTATACAAAACTACTTTATCTTCTCCCTCGATTTCATCCCATTCTACTGACACGCGTTCAGAAGACAAGGTATCTACCGTTTCACCTACATAATCTGCTTGAATAGGTAAATCGCGTTTAAATCTTCGATCAATCAAGGTTAACAATTCAACTTTTTTAGGTCGACCAAAAGCCAACAAAGCATCTAACCCGGATCGGATGGTTCGCCCTGTAAATAATACGTCGTCAACAAGGATAACCTGTTTATTTTCAATCACGAAATCGATATTGGTCACACTTGGAATTAAAGGTTTTTCAGTTCTTCTGAAATCATCACGGTAAAAAGTAATATCTAAATTTCCGCAAATAATTTCGTGACCTAAAATTTCTTCCAAAAGCACTTTCAATCGACCAACTACATTAATTCCTCGAGGTTGCAGACCAATTAAAACTGTTTCAGAAAAATCATTGTGAGATTCAATCAATTGATAACAAAGTCTTTTCAGCGTTAATTCGAAATGCTTTTTATTTAAAATGACTTGTTTTTCCATCTTTACAAAGATAATATCTTTTGGATTTGAAACGAAAGATGATGGAAAATTATTTAAACAATTTTAATTGCTTTCCAATTGAATTGTTAAAACCAACCTTTTACTAGATATTCAAGATATTTAACATTTATTAAATTTTTTGAAAACATTATTGCCTTATCTTTGTTTTCATAGTAGTAGTAGAATAAACAAATTTATTTGTTTTTCGTTTGTTTTTGGTTTAGGTGCCTGATTTTGAAATCAACTGTTTCAAAATCAGGCTTTTTTAATTCCCCCCTTTGGTTTTAACTTGATAACCTTCTTTTAACAGTAAATCCACTAATTTTTGTTTGAAATTCCCTTGAATCATCACCACACCATCCTTGGTACTACCTCCTACTCCACATTTTGATTTCAATTGTTTTCCAAGTTCCTTCAAGTCATCTTCATGACCAACAAACCCTTCAACGAGGGTCACCTCTTTACCTCCACGTTGCTTTCGATCAATCGAAACATATAACTTTTGCTGCGCATTTGGGAGCGTCTCTTGTTGCTCTTCTTCTTCAAATTCAAATTGAAAATCCGGATTAGTCGAATAAACAATATTTAATTTTTCTTTTTTATTTTTTGCCATATTTCTCAATAATTGCACCGTATAAATCGTCGCTTATCATGGCATCCGGTTGCTTTTTGGCAGCGGATTCCATTTCTAAGGGCGAACGTACATCAAAAATAAGTACTTTTTTAGAATTTTGCTTCCACTTTAAAACTTCCTCTCGTGTAATTTGTCCATTTTTAAAACAAAATCCATCTAAAATATAACTGGAATTAATAGCCTGCGCTTCTTGATTCGTTTCGGCTGAAAAAATGACTTTTAAACCGGCATTTTGAAAGGCTGGTATCCATGCTGGATTACTCAAAACAAAGTAAACATTTGCATGCAGTTGTACATCAGGAACTTTCTGCAGGGCTGTCAACATGCGTTGAACATCGATAATTTGCGAGGTGCAAAAATTTAGATGTCGAACATCCAAATAAAAAAAGTGATTCGGATAATTCATTAGCGCCAGTTGATCCAGCCGGGCAACACGTTCCTGATTCGCATATTTCGCACCCTCTATTTCAGTATCCGTCATACTCATAATACAGCCAGATCGATTGGTTTCAGTATTCAAATCCACATCATGATAGAGCCAAATTGTCGTATCTAAAGAACATTGTATATCTATCTCAACTCCATTAGACCCATATAAATCAAGCGCCCAATTTACGGCCTCTTTAGAGTTATCGTGATGTAATGAACCTTGAAATTTTAAGCCACAAGCACCATGTCCAATTACTTCAAAAGTAGGTGTCGATTTCTTCTTAGCACATGAAAAGAAAAAAAGTAGCAGTATAGCGAAAACTACGTATTTAGAAAACATAACGAATGCCTATTGAAAGATCATATCCCCATCCATGCGCCAATTGATACTTTTGCAGTGAACGACTCTTGTAAAACTCGCCAATCCAACCTCCTTTGAAATCAGCTGTCATTTGAAATTTACGTCCATAGGCCACAGCAACCCCGGTCAATGCTTCTTGCCAATATGTAGTCGGAATTGATGGATGGATGAACAATACTTGATTCGTATAATACAGCGAAGGTGCAATAATCCAGCGATCTGACGGAAGTAAATCTCGACCCAAGCACAAAAGTAATTTCGGACTAAAAGTACTCTGAAGCATCACTCGATTTACGCCTATTGCTAATCCAGCTCTGAAATGCATAGATTTCACTTGAAGACCATAATCTAAGGATGCATAATAATCCAATCGACTTCGCGATGCAGAAAGCCCTATACTATGAGATGGTTTTTGACTGAAAAGCGTGAAAGTAGAAAGTATAAAAAGAAGAAATAAACGCATTTAAAACGACTTATAGTTTCGGGCATTTTTTACAATGCTCTCCTTTTTTCTTATATTTTTTACAACAGGATTTTTTCTTGGATAAAACACATAATGAACAAGCTGTATGGACAGGAACCAAATTTTGGCTATTTTCAACTAGATCTTGCTTCATCTTATTTAGAATAATTCCAAACAAAATTACTTTATATTTTCAATATTCCAAAATTAAGCTTGAAAATATGCGTTAAAAAATAAACAAATGGTCATATCGCTTGCCCTGATGACTGAAGTTAAACAAGTTTAATTGAACAACGAATCAACAAACTCAGTTTTATTGAAGACTTGTAAATCCGCAATCCCTTCACCTACTCCAATATATTTTACGGGTATTTTCATTTGATCCGAAATCCCAATCACCACTCCCCCTTTTGCAGTGCCATCTAATTTCGTAATGGCTAAGGCGTTTATATCGGTTGCTAAAGAAAATTGTTTTGCTTGTTCGTAGGCGTTTTGTCCGGTAGAACCATCTAATACTAATAAAATTTCGTGCGGTGCATCAGGGATAACTTTTTCCATAACACGCTTAATTTTGGAAAGTTCGTTCATTAAATTGACTTTGTTATGTAAACGACCAGCAGTATCGATGATCACCACATCAGCATGTTGAGCTTTTGCGGATTGCAACGCGTCGTAGGCCACCGAAGCAGGATCTGCTCCCATTCCTTGCTGCACAATGGGTACCCCCACTCGCTCCGACCAAATAATCAATTGATCCACTGCAGCAGCTCTAAAGGTATCAGCAGCACCTAAAACAACTTTTTTTCCAGCCAATTTAAACTGATTCGCCAATTTACCGATGGTAGTTGTTTTTCCAACCCCATTTACACCCACTACCATAATCACATGAGGATAACCTTGATGGGTAGGCACTTCAAATTCTACTGCATCTGTGGTATTGTTTTCACTTAATAAAGCAGCTATTTCTTCTTTTAATAGGGTATTCAATTCATTTGCACCAAGAACTTTATCTCGTGAAACACGCTCTTCAATTCTAGAAATGATTTTCAAGGTAGTCTCTACTCCAACATCTGAGGTAATGAGCACCTCTTCGAGATTATCCAATACTTCATCATCTACTTTGGATTTGCCGACAACGATCCGAGCAATTTTAGATAAAAAGCTTTGTTTAGTTTTTTCTAAACCTTTATTTAAATCCTCTTTTTTATCCTTTGAAAATAAACCGAAAAAAGCCATAATAATGTATTAAAAAAAGAAAGCTCCCTTTATGGAAAGGGAGCTCAAATTTGATTAGGAGATATCACAATTAGTTTTTTGCAAACCATTCCTTCACTTTGTCGTTGTGAACGATTTCTTCTTTAAACTGGTAAGAATCATTACGATCCGATTTTACCATTTTAATTACCTTTGTGTGTTCTTTTCCTCCACCTTTTTGTAAGGATGCTACTACTTTCTTTGCCATAACTCAAATATTATTTAATCTCTTTATGAATCGTATAACGTTTCAAAATTGGATTGTATTTTTTAATCTCTAATCTCTCAGGGGTATTTTTACGGTTCTTCGTTGAAATATAACGAGAAGTACCAGCCATACCTGACTCTTTGTGCTCAGTGCACTCAAGAATCACTTGAATTCTATTACCTTTTGCTTTCTTAGCCATCTTAATTACTTTTATTTAGTCACTACTCGACCTACTGCTAGTAGAACTGGAATTATTTTAAATATCCTTTCTCTCTTGCATCTTTCACACAAGCAGAAATTCCTTTCTTATTTATTGTTCTCAACGCTGAAGTTGAAATTTTCAATGTAATATATCTATCTTCTTCTGGTAGATAGAATTTTTTAGAAACTAAATTCGGGAAGAATTTACGTTTCGTTTTACGGTTTGAGTGAGAAACATTATTCCCTACCATTACCGATTTTCCTGTAAGTTGACAAACTTTTGACATCTCTAATTGTTTTTTTCCTAATTCTAAAAGCGGGTGCAAAGTAAAGCATTTATTCTCTAATTAGCAACTATTTTATTATTTTTTTTCAAAGTTAATTCTTAACATTCGACACCTTAAAAGATTTAAAGCATTAAGGGTAGTCATGTGAATATTTCGTTCGCGATTGTCGCCAAAATGAAAGCGATGGGAAGCAACCCCCTCTTTATCAGCAATCGCCACCCAAATAACACCTGTATCTTCCTCCTGTTCCGAGGAATTAGAACCTGCAATACCAGTAGTTGAAATGGCGTAATCGACACCTAAAACTTGCCTTCCATTTACCGCCATTTCTTCTGCAACTTCTTGACTTACCGCTCCATATTTACTTAAAACAGCTTCGTTTACGTGCGCCAAGTTTACCTTTTGTTGATGAGAATAAGTGATCAAAGCACCTTGAAAATAATCTGAACTACCAGGAGTTTGAACAAAATAATTAGCGACTGCTCCTCCTGTACAACTTTCAATGGTACCGACGGTCGCTGAGGAAGTACGTAACATTTTACCCAATAAATTCGATAAATTTTGCTGATCTGAACCTAGATAAAATTGTGGAAAAACAGCTTTCAATTGCGCGAAATATCCATCTATTTTTGCTTCATCTACCTTGCCGTTTTGGGAAGATATGCGCAGTTTCACCATGCCAGGAGAAGGTAAGTATGCTAATCCTAAGCCCTCATTACGAATTTCAGATTCCCATTTCTGCATGCGATCTGCCAAGTAGGATTCACCAATACCTACCGTTAATACCGTTTTGTAAAACAATTTTTTCAATGGAAACTTTTCAGCCAATCGAGGCAACACCTCTTCGGAGAAAATTCCTTTCATTTCATAGGGAACTCCGGGCATGGAAACTAAAATTTTCCCCTTTTCTTCGAACCACATTCCTGGAGCAGTTCCCTGTAAATTAGCTAGTGGTGTACACTTTTTGGGTAACATCGCTTGCCAAGTATTGACCTCCAACATTTTCCGATTGCGTTTTTCAAAAAAGGCTGTCACACGATCTAATGTAGGTTGGTGCATTTCCAATTCCGTTTGGTAAAATTCACACAACGCATGCTTGGTGATGTCATCCTTGGTAGGGCCTAAACCTCCTGTTACGAGCACAATATCAGCACCTTCTAATGCCTTATCAAATTGATTAATAATCTCCTGATGCTCATCCGAAATGGTAATCACTTGATATATGGTAATCCCTTGTTGAGCAAGCTGACTTCCTAACCACGAGGCATTTGTGTTAATCGTTTGACCGATTAATAATTCATCACCAATAGATATGATTGTTGCCTTCATCTAAATGAGTTTATATTTTGCAATGGATTCAATGTGTCCGGTATGCGGAAACTGATCAACCAAACTTAACTTCTCTAAAACATAACCTGCCTTTTGCAAGGTATCTGTATCCCTTGCTTGAGTAGATGGATTACACGAAATGTAAACAATTTGTTTCGCTCCCAAATCAATCACTTTTTGTAAGGTTTTAGGGGCAATTCCTGCTCGTGGAGGATCCAAAATGATGGTTTGAATTTTTCCGCTAAACTCTGGATGTTCTTTTAAAAACTTACCTACATCAGCAGCATAAAACTCAATCTCTTGAATTTGATTTCTTTTGGCATTGCGTTTTGCATCTTCAATGGCTTCTTCGACAATATCTACCCCAACAATCCTCACGTTACTTGCACGGGTTGATAAAATCTGACCTATCGTTCCAGTTCCGCAAAATAAATCCATCACGACATCACCCTCTTTTAATGGTTCTTCAAAAACATAGTCAAGGGCTTTGTTGTATAACTTTTCGGCGCATTTCGGATTGGTCTGAAAAAAGCTCTCCATGCTGATCTCAAACTTTAATCCTAACAATTCTTCCACTACAACCGGAGCTCCATATACAAGCGTATAGGTT
>JALRIV010000044.1 GCA_023255275.1 Crocinitomicaceae bacterium
AAAGAGAAAGTCCCTGCTTATGCCGATTACCTAGCAAAATTACACCGTCCAAATTCCTGGGAAGAAGTGCTTTGGCGAACCAAGCATTTCATGACCCAATTGGGGAACCAAAAACAATTTCATGTTCAAGGGTTAAATGCGCTCAACCATCCCGTTTATATTTTTAGAGGTGATTTGGATCAAATGGTCTCGGATGAGGAGGGAGAATACATCTGTAGTCATTTATCGAATGGCCATTACGAAGTACTTCCAAACATTGCTCACCCGATAGAAAAATTGGATGTAAATTTCCTCGCCGAATTAATCAAAGATCAGTTTATTGCTTAATAATCTTCTCTAAATAAACGTTTTCATCGATGGTAACTTTTAATAAATAAGTACCACGTTCAATTCCGTCCAAATTAAGATCCATAACTTGTTTGGTCAGCGGTTTGTTCATCAGGATAGATCCTTGCATATTGATCAATTGGAGTGAAGCATTACCATCTTTTATTACGTCTTTCATTAAAATTTGCAAATTTTGTTGAGTTGGGTTTGGAAAAACCACAAGACGTTTTTGCTGCGCACAATTTACATCTATGGTTTTTAAAATATTGATTCTTCCATCAAAATCATATTGTAACAAACGGTAGTACCCATTTTTCGAGGATGAAGTTTGATAGCTGTAATGGCTTAATTCGCTGGTGGTTCCATGACCATCAATCGTTGCCTCATATTGGAATTGTTTACCGTCTTCAGAATACTCAAGAATGAAGAAATCATTGTTTTTTTCATTCGAGGTAGACCAATGCAATTGAATAGAATTTTCTATGCAATTGGAATAAAATTGATTTAGTTCAACATTTAAAGTGATGCATGCTATATTATCAATATCACTTTGTGTAATTGAAATACAAATTGGTCGGCCACAATCCAAACACTGTGTCGGCCCACTTCCGATGGTTGGAGAGATAACGTAGTCTCCTGGATCTATAACATTGGTGGAACCCATGGAGCCAGAATTAAAGGTTTCATTGAATCCATTTGGACCAGTAACAGTTAATGTTCCTGCTGATAATTGTCCTCCTCCTGTATTGCAATAATCGTTGATGCCTGAGAAAACTGTGTTGTGACCTGAACATGCTAAAAAGCTTCCTGCATTTCCGGGGGTTGGCACAACAATTGGCGCAAAAGTAGGACCATTGAAATAATGCGAATTGCTATTTGGACCATAATAGGAATAAGAATTTCCAAACTGAGTAGTTGATAGTCCATAAAAAGCTCGAACAAATTGATTAGGTAAAGAACTTGTCGTAAAACTATATCCATTACAACCAGCATTTAAATCACTTAAACTTGAACATGAAACAAATCGATTGCCAGACCACCTCCAACCTAAGGCAGCGGTTTTTCCAGCAGTAGTTATTTTTGTCAATCCAAATGATTGTGCTGCAGATCCTTTATAATATTGGACATTGACCGAACCTGAAGTTGGGCTAAAATCTGTAATACATTCATATACCACAAAATAATTATTTGTATTGTTTGTCCAATCGATACATTGTTGATCACCACCTTCAGGATTACATAAGTCATAGTTCGTTGTGAAATTCGAACCGCTCAAATTTTGCGACCCAAATGTTGAATTTTGTGAATTAAAAATTTCAACCCCACGCTCTGCTTGGTTGACTGATCGTTTCACTGTTGAAAATGCTGTAGAAGTTGTTGTTAATGTAGACGAACCAACACCATCATCGTTATTGTCAGCTCCGTAACCTGCCATATTTATAAAGGAAATACCACAAGGAATACATTGATTTCCTGAGGTAATTACAGGGTAATCAATGGCTAAATATCTTCCTGGATTCGTAGCGGAAATGCCTGAAGTACATGATGCTGTTTGAGAATATCTGATTCTAAATTTAAATGCATTGGTGAAATAAGCATTATTCGTCATGATGCCAGTTGGTGCAGTTAAAGTACTATTGTTTTCAGAATAAAAATTGCCTGGTGAATTCGTTGTTTTAAACACGGTCAAACACAACCTTGACCAGGTTCCTTCTTGTATGTAAAAGGTATTATTTGTTTTTCCTGAAAAAGTTGACATGTCTGAGTTCGTGCTAGAATTATTTAATGTAAGCACTTGAGTCCATGAGGTTCCTCCATTACTCGAAAAATCTAAGTAAGCAGCATTACCAACACATGACCCCCAAGCATTTGATTGTCCACAGCTTGTCTCGGAAGCATTAAGCCATATTTGAATTTTAAAACTCTCTACCCCTGATAAATTAAATGTTTCAGATACTAAAGTTGGGTTACCCTGTCCTCTCAATACAGCATAACTTAAATTTTGCGTAACATTGGTTCTACCGTCAAAATCTGCACCTAATTTTTTACTTCCTGCAACAACTGAATTCGCCATATTGCCTATACAAAAACCGTTTGTACTTGCACAGCCTCCTGAACAATTCGGTTGGATTAAACCGGCCTTAGCTCCATAAATATCAGCTGCAGGTAATACTCCTGCTGTTGTTGCACTGGGAGCGCCGGCAAAACTCCAACCGGCAGGCAGTCCAGTTGTAGACCATGTTGATGTGCCTGTAAAATCATGGGATACTCTTATCCCTGATACACCTTCATAAGACCCAGGTGCAGCACAAGGCGAAGTGGCTGTTGCTGCATGTGGCACATCTTGTGGGCAATTCACATTGTTTTCTCCCGCATCTACAACACCATTACCACAAGTTGGACATTGTCCTAATAAGGTGTTCGAGAATAAAATCGAAAAAAAGAAAAAGCGTAATTTCATCTGAAAAATTTAAAAAATTATTTCAGGAAGTCGCAATTGAAGTAGGTGTTTAAGTTGTCTTAAAATTAATCAAAAAATGAAACAAATAATTTTAAATAAATTATTTTTCAAAATACTGAGGACTAGTTTCTTCCACTTCTTTTAAGAAATTTTTAATTTCTTGTTCATTTTCTTTTTTCAATACCAATAACATATGATCACTTTCCACAATGATCGAATCGGAAATACCATCCACAACGACCAGCTTGTCATGAGGAACATTCACAATGCAATTATGACAATTGAACAAATGTGCGTTTTCTCCAATGATGGAATTTAAATTACTGTCGTGTTTCAGGTGATTGGTTAACGATCCCCAAGTGCCCAAATCGCTCCAGTCAAAATCCGACAAAACGACAACAGCATTTTGGGTATGCTCCATGACGGCAAAATCGATGGAAATGTCTTCGCAATCCTGAAAACAACGATCAATAAAATCTTGTTCGTTAGGCGTATTGTAAGCGGTTAAATCACTTGAAAATAACTGGTGTAAGTTGGGTTGAAATTCTTGAAGGGCTTGTAATATGGTTTTTGCTTTCCATACAAAAATTCCTGAATTCCAATAAAAATTGCCTTTTAATAAAAATAATTCAGCGACTTCTAAATTTGGTTTCTCTCTAAATTGAATGATAGGGGTTACTTCTCCCGCTTGTTTTTTAATATGTGCGTCGAATTCAATATATCCGTATCCTGTATCAGGTCGAGTTGGCTTGATTCCAATGGTTACAATTTGTTCGCCATTTTGCGCATTTTCGATGGCTTTTTCAATGATGTTTTGAAAACGATCTTGTTGCAAAATAAGATGATCAGAAGGGGAGATAACCAAGTTGGCATCAGGGTTCATTGCATAAATTTTGGATGCAGCATAAGCGATGCATGGAGCCGTATTTTTACGCATAGGTTCCGTAAGAATTTGATCAGATCTAAGCTCTGGCAATTGCTCCTGAACAATCGATGCGTAATCTTTATTGGTTAGAATATAAATATTTTCTTTTGGAGAAATGGATAACAACCTTTCATATGTCATCTGAATGAGCGTTTTGCCGATACCTAAAATATCTAAAAATTGTTTAGGTTTTGAAGGGGTTGAAATAGGCCAGAATCGGCTACCAACGCCACCCGCCATGATGATACAATAGTTATTTTCCATTTAATTTATGTTAAGGGTGTCACTTTTGCCAAAGCATTCACTAAAAATTTGCGTTTGGTAGAAAGTTCTTCACAAAGATATCGTTTTCTTCTCAATTCTCCTTTCAAAAACGTTTTTCCTTGTAATTTAAAGCTGCTATGCATGGGTAAAAGTTCTAAATGCCTTTCTTCATTGTTTTCAGGGTCATACCGATGTAGGGCTCGACTCAATTGGTGATCTGAACAAGAGGATGCTTTGGTAGAAACCATCGATTGAATGAGCGCGTTTTCCAAATCTTTAGGTAAAATTTTTAGGTCAAAAATTGGCATCCATAGCTTTCGATAATGATTTTTCCATTCTTCTCCATGGGGTAAAACCCGGTGTTGATGCTCCAAGTAGTTCGTTAAATGAGCGAATTCATGAATGGTTGTTACTAAAAAAGCGTATCGATTTAAATTACCATTCACCGTGATTTGAAATTTATTTTCTTCTGGTAAAACTCGGAAATCACCAAGTTTTGTGCTGCGGGGTTTGACAATTTTAAAACGAACTGGGTATTTCGCGAATAGGGAAACGACATAGTCTACACTACCTTCAGGTAGAAATTGCGCAAAAGATTTTCGCACCTCTTCTCTTTTTTGAAGCTTAGATTTAACCATACCCAAAGGTAAACAATTAATAAAATGATTGAATTGCTTTTGAAAGTAACTTTGAACACTTCTTCGTTAACACCATCAATTTCCTAAAACACAACCGAAGTATGTAAAAAATAAATATTAATTTAGCAACATCTTGAAAGTAATTGAAAACATAGGAAAATACATCTTGATGCTACGCGTGGTTTTTACGAAGCCTGAAAAGTGGAGCGTTTTTAGAAAAAGATTGTTTGATGAAATTGAAAATATCGGTATCAAATCGATTCCTATAGTTTCGTTAATGTCTGTTTTTATGGGAGGGGTAATCGCCCTGCAAACGGCTTCGAATATGGAGTCTCCATTCCTACCCGAATATACTGTGGGTTACATTACCCAGTCGAGTACTATTTTGGAGTTTTCACCAACGATTTTGTCGCTTATTTTGGCCGGAAAAATTGGTTCGAATGTCACTTCAGAAATTGGAACGATGCGGGTAACCGAACAAATTGATGCGTTGGAAATAATGGGAGTTAACTCGTTGAATTATTTGGTACTTCCTAAAATTTGTGCAGCCATTTTATTTTTCCCGATTCTTGTCACCATTTCAATAGGTCTTTCTTTACTTGGAGGGTGGTTAGCTTTGATTTCTTCTGGTTTAGTATCTACAGAAACTTATGTACTTGGTATCCGATCTTTTTTTAAAGTATATTTTGTGATTTACGCCTTGACGAAAACAGTTGCCTTTGGATTTTTAATTGTCTCGATCGCTTCGTTCTATGGTTATTTTACCAAAGGAGGCGCTTTAGATGTAGGTAGAGCTTCAACAAGAGCTGTGGTCAACAGTAGTATTGCGATTTTAATTGCCAATTTCTTCCTCACTCAAATGATGTTGTTATAATGCTAGAAGTAAAAAATCTTTATAAATCATTTGGGTCTAATGATGTATTGAAAGACATTACCCATTCTTTTGAAGAGGGGAAAGTGAATTTAATCATAGGGCAAAGTGGACAAGGGAAATCAGTACTTGCAAAGTGTTTGGTTGGTTTACTCGAGGCAGATAAAGGAGAAATTCTATATAACGGCCGTGATTTCACCAAGATGGGACGCATGGACCGCAAAGAAATTCGAACGGAATTGGGCATGTTGTTTCAAGGAGCAGCCTTATTTGATTCAATGACGGTTGAAGAGAATGTTATGTTTCCGCTTACCATGTTCTCGAAAATGACCAAAAAAGAAAAGCAAATGCGTGTTGACTTTTGCTTGGAAAGGGTGAATCTGAAAGGAAAAAATTTAGCCTATCCTTCAGAATGTTCAGGAGGTCAACAAAAAAGAATTGGTATTGCAAGAGCCATTTCAATGAATCCGAAGTACTTGTTTTGCGACGAACCTAATTCAGGGCTTGATCCAAAAACAGCGATTGTAATCGATAGTTTGATTAAAGAAATTACCTACGAATTTAACACCACCACGATCGTAATTACCCATGACATGAATAGTGTTATTGAAATTGGCGATACTATTCTGTTCATCAACGAAGGGAAAAATTGGTGGAGTGGAAATCGAAACACCATTTTAACTACGGAGAACGAAGCGGTGGTTAATTTCGTTTATGCTTCTGATTTCATGAAGGAGATTCGTTCTACTATGCAAGAAAAAAGAAAGTAAGCTTAAAAATAAGCGATATATCCAAAATGAATTTTTCCATCTCTCAGTAAAATCGGATTGCTAAATTGTTTTCCTAACGCGTAAGAAACACTGAACATACCAATTTTTGTCCCAAAAGAAACACCTAAGCCAAATCCATACGGGGTGTCCTTGACGTATTTTTTAGCATTATTTTCATACACACCAAGGTTATAGAAGGCAAAAACATGAGAGTTCTGATCTAATAAAAAACGATACTCAACCGTGGAAATCAATTTGGTAGTTGCCATAAGTTCTTGTTCGTTAAATCCCCTTAAGGAATTTAGCCCGCCAAATCGATAACTTTCATTTTCATAGATGGTAGGCGCATAATACGATTCGAAATCTACAGCTAGTCTAATGACATGTCTGCGGGTAATCGGAATGAACTTTTGAAGGTTAAAATTGATTTTATAAGTGGTTGATTTTACCTTGGACAATGTGTCGTTGATTCTGCTATTTCTCAATCCAAACGAAAGATCGGTTTCCCATTGAAATCCATTAGAGGGGTTTGGCAAATAATCTAAGGTCTGATATACGTAGCCAATACCATAATTTGTGGCATTAAGGTTTGCTAAATTCGAAAAACTGGTATTATTTTTCGCTCCTCCTAAAGTATTTGAACTGTAATATTGAAAAAACACCTTGAGGTAATTCGAAGTACTCAAATAATAATTCACGCCAATACTGGATTTCAATTCTAAAAAGGTAGTGTCTCGCTTGTATAAAGCAAAACGTGCATCAATTCCAAAAGGAGATTTAAACAGGTAGGGATAAATCAAATGCGTGTTTAGCGATTGCGTTTGTGCTTGAATACTTTTCCAATCGATACTCAAAAATTCTCCTTTTTTTAGCACATTTTGTAAGCGTAGTGTCAACTCTCCGGTCAAATTTATTTTTTGGGTAACTGGGTTGGGTTGAAGTCCTAAAATACCGTTGGCTGAAGAAGATGGACTTCCTTTGAGGTATAAAAACAACTCTACGCCATCAGGAGTGAACACCACTTCATGCGGTTTTACCTCTGTTAAATAGGCGACTTGTTTTATTTTATTTGAAATTTTGATCAAATGGTCTTCGTGATACACATCACCTTCTTTGATTTGAATTAATCCTGAAATGAAACTTTTACTTATCGATGAATCGCCTAGAATATGGATTTTTGAAAAATGCATGTAGGGTCCCTTGTTCACTTTAAGGGTTGCCGTTGTTTTTTCTGTGTCAAGTTGGGTGTTCAAGAATTGAATGGTAACGAAAGGGTAACCATGATTTAAATAGGCAAATTGAATGGATTTGATCAGTTGCGCTATCTCTTTCGGATTCATTTCGGATTTTAGAAGTAGCTTTTGTTTTAAGAAGGCATGTTTACCCAAATAGCGAAAGGTTTCTGGATCCACAGAAACTTGTAAGTGCTTGAATTTTTCACCAAGATGAATTTGGGCGTACCCGTTTTTTGACTGTAATTGAGTAGAATCAATCGAGACGCCAAGATAACCTTTTCGGAGGTAGAAAATTCGCTCATTTTTCAAATAATTCGATGCCTGTACACTATCTTTTACGTACTTCAATTTGGATTTTACAAAATTATCTTGGTGATGTACATCAATTTTTAATGCGTATTTGTTTGATTGACCGAACGTTAGGTGGTATGCGAATAGACAAGAGAAAAAAAGAAGTAAACGCATATTTTTTTTAGATATCGAGTAATAAAAGTAGGAAATTATTTAGAATCTTAAAAAAAGAATTGTATATTCGTAATCTCTACACGTACAAACTTAAAATAATTGTAAATGAAAAAATTAATTGTGATGGCTATTTTGGGGGGCGTATTCTCTCTATTAGTTGCTTCATGTGGGTCTTCTGGAGGATCTGGTTGTGATGCTTATGGTTATAATGAAGTTGAAACCAATCAGGATTTAGCAACTAAATAATCAACAAAGAAACTGAAGCCATGAAAATGGCTTTTTTTTATGCCTTTTTACGTAGTTCGAAGTTTTGACCTAAATATACTTTTCTAACTACTTCATCTGCTGCCAACTCTTCTGCTGTTCCCGATTTCAAGATGCTTCCTTCGAATAATAAATAAGCACGATCAGTAATACTTAATGTTTCTTGCACGTTATGGTCGGTAATTAAAATACCAATATTTTTTTTCTTTAAATCAGACACAATACTTTGGATATCTTCCACCGCAATGGGATCAACACCGGCAAACGGCTCATCCAACAATACAAATTTAGGATTGGTTGCCAAGGCTCTTGCGATTTCAGTTCTTCTTTTTTCCCCACCAGAAAGACGGTTACCTAAATTTTTACGTACATGCGTCAAATGAAATTCTTCCAACAACTGTTCTAAACGCTCTTTTCGCTGCGGTTTAGTCAAATCGGTCATTTCTAAAATGGATAAAATGTTATCTTCTACACTTAGTTTTCTGAAAACAGAAACCTCCTGGGGTAAATAGCCAATACCTAATTGCGAACGCTTGTACATTGGGTATTTTGTGATATTAATGTCGTCCAGGAAAACATCGCCTTCATCCGGTTTAACTAAGCCTACAATCATGTAGAAGGAAGTCGTTTTTCCAGCTCCATTCGGACCTAAAAGTCCTACAATTTCGCCTTCATTTACTTCCACAGAAACCCCTTTAACAACGGCTCTTCCTTTGTATGTCTTCTGTATATTTGAGGTGTATAATTTCACTTTTTTTTCTGCAAAGTTAAAAATTAAATGCCCATCTCGCACGAATTCCTAAAGGATTCATATCCTCTTCTAAATGAGTTACACGATAAACCAAATCAACTCTGAACATTTTGAAGATGTTTTCGATGCCTATATTCGCTTCAATATAGGGTAAGTTGCCGAATCTTTTGGTAAATGAAGGAATAAACATTTCTTGATTGTGTTTTTCTGAAACTGCCCCATACATCATCCTTCCTGATGTGACTAAACGCCATTTTAATTTTCGAATCAAAGGAATTCGATCAAACAACAACCCTTCCCAATGATTTTCGATGAAACAACTGACGTAGCGATCTGAAATGAATTCGTAAAAATTCAATTTATTAAACGTAGAAGTTAATAGCCAATAAGATTGATTTCCTTCGTGCACCTTTAAAAACGGATAAGCCGTAGTTCCAAAAACATAACCAGCAGTTAACCCATATCGGATTCTTCCCAATACACCAATAGGCACGTTGTGTAAATATTGAAATTCTACCTTTTGATAGTTGTAATTACTACCCAAGATACCCTTCACCCCAAATATTCCTTGAATGGATAAAATCGGGTATTTCGAAGGTAGCGCAATGCGATCAAAAGATCCCGAAAGAAATTCTTCGTCTTTGGTCCAGCGAAAACGAACGGTGAATTCACTAGCTCTAATTCTTTTAATGGTTTCAAAAACACTATCGGATCGGTTATAACGTGTATAACTTGCTTCGCCCAATGCCGTAAATTCCTTGGCTTCAAATCCACCAAATAAAATAAAGTCTTTACCGATGTCTTTTTCAAGATTGATTCCAGCTTTTGAGACAAAGGTTAATTTGTTCAAGGGGCCAGTCCTGAAAAGTGTGCCGAAAGTTGAACCAACAGCCGCTGCCGTGGGCGATGCCCCTATTTGCTCAATATCATACGAATAATAGGTGCTGAGCATGCCTCGTTTTTTTGGGGTGATGTTGTAACGAATACTTCCCGCATATTTCATTTTTTCGTCGTAAAATCCATACGCTGCTCTTCCCCCTAATTCTAAACGTTTTGAGAATTTATTAGATGTTCTTAGGGCTAACCCAAGGCGAAGATGTTCAACTTGATTATAACTTACTAAACTAGTAACAGATCCCAATTCGACGTAGCCTAAAGGATAGTAGCCTGTTGTTGCCAGATAAGTCAAGTTTTTTAATCGGTTAAAGAAGGGGGTGTTTTCGAGCGAATCGACCATTTTGTTAATGCCATCTTCTTGAATAGACAAAGGGATATGCCGATTTTCCTTCCAATATTCCTTAGAACGCACCCCCGCACTATCTAAAATGGTTACCGTATTTTCAGATTTATAAAAGGCATCTTCATACACGTAATTGACTTTGTATTTTTTTCGAGAGGAATATTTACGTCCAAAAAAACCATACGTTTTAGCGTTTTTAGTCAGGTTTGCGTCGACAATCATTCGTTCAGAAACTAACATCCAAACTTCTGGAGCAACTTGTTCAAATTCATGTTCAAAATATAAATTATTCACCAAGTTAATGTTTGCGCCATCCGACAAGGTAGCACTGACTCTTCGAACAGCGTATGTGGTGTCGTGAATCCACATTTCACCTTCAAAAGTGAGCTCTCCCACTCGTTTAGGCACGAATCGCAATTTATAGCACCAATTATTCCCAATGAAAGTAGAGTCTTCTAGATAAAAACGGTAGTGATTACGAGCGAAATCAGCACAAGGACTGATGAAAGCCCGTTGAAACATGTTGATAGTATTGTCATAAATATTGATATCCAGATACATATCCCCCATAAATTGGTTGATTTGTAAATTTTCAATACCAGTAATTTGAGAAGCTTTTACAATTTCTTTCTTTTTTTGTGGCGATTTCTTGTAATAATAATCGGATATGGACTCACTCAATAAAACCGGTAAATAGGTTTTCCCTTGATCCGTGGAATCCAAGTAGTTTAGCACCAAATCCAAGCGTTTGGAAATTCCTTTTTGTCCAAAATTTTCACCGATATTATTTAAGTCAAGCTGCATTTTATTGTACACTTCATACTCGTAAGCTTGCAATTTTTCTTTGTTGTTGATTTCCTTGTTTCGAACGACACGTTTATGCAGTCTAGTGGAAGGAAGTTCATCTGGAGGTCTAACGGTCACTTCACCAAATTCAAGCAATACATCTTTCAAACGGGCATTGATTTCTTGAATTTTATCTTTTTCAATTTTTAGGGTGAGGGTTTGGTAACCACCCATGCTAAAACGGATGGAATCCAAGGCATAATAAGATTCAATTCGATAAAAACCCAAACTGTCTGTGTATACGCCAATTTTTGTATCTACAAATTGAACTTTTGCAAAAGGAATACCGTTTCCCGTGTTCATTTCAGTTACTCTACCAGAAACAATCGTTTTTTGAGCCACAATAGGGGCTAGCAATAAAAAGAAAACAGCTAGTAACAGTACTTTCATAGGGTATAAAAATACAAAAGAATGCTTAATCTTTTTTATTTTTTTCAACCTTTTTGGAAACGACAATTCCAATTTCGTATAGCAGGATAATTGGGATAGATACAATGATTTGTGAAATAATATCTGGAGGGGTGATGGCAGCAGATAGAATTAAAATACCAATGATAGCGTGTTTGCGGTATTTCTTGAGGAAATCACTGGTTATAATGCCCAGTTTGGTGAATAAATAGGATACAACTGGCAATAAAAACAAAAGACCAGAATAAAATATGGTCGACAAAACGGTACTCATGTAGGAACTAATGGTAAAATCGTTCGCAATTTTATCGGAAATTTGATAGGCACCAAAAAACTGAACGGTCAATGGGGCGATGATGAAATATCCAAACGAAATACCTAGGAAAAACAATAAACTTACATATACGACTAATCCTTTAGCCACACCTAATTCATTTTGTTTCAAGCCGGGCTTGACAAAAGACCAAATTTGGTAAAAAAGAAAGGGAAATGAAAGCACAATACCTCCCATGAAACTCATCATTAAGGCATAGGAGAATTGACCAGAAACTGTGGTGCTTTGCAGTTTAATCGGAATGTCATTCACACATATCCCAAACCAGGAACATAGGTACTTGAAAGTGATGAAATGATTGCTGCTCATGGTGAGGAAAATATGATCCATAATCCATTCTTGGTAAATCCAAATTAAGATCGCAACCACCAATATCGAAATTGCAGAACGAACTAATCGCCATCTCAATTCTTCTAAATGGTCCAAGAAGGACATTTTTTTTTCTTCACTCATGCTTTGCAAAGTTAATTAATCTATTATAAAAATTCGTTGGTAGCCTAAATAATTTGTTTAGTCTTTTTCATGAAATATAATGTGATTTTTATTTTAAAAAGCGCCTAAATTGTTTTAAATTTGATAAACTTTTCTTAACTTATATCAAAGTTTTCAAAAATCAATAATTAGAATGTCTGAACATCATTTAAAAGTTGCCTTGCGCAAATATTTTGGATTTGATCAATTTAAAGGAAGACAAGAGGAAATCATTCAGAATGTTTTGGATGGAAATAACTCTTTTGTCATCATGCCGACTGGTGGGGGTAAATCGATGTGCTATCAATTGCCTGCATTATTGATGGAAGGAACAGCAATTGTGGTATCTCCCTTAATTGCCTTAATGAAAAACCAAGTAGATGCCATCCGAAATGTGAGTGATGATGAATCGGTGGCTCATTTTTTAAATTCTTCTTTAACAAAGGGAGAAACCAATCAAGTAAAAAGCGATATTCAACAAGGGAAAACGAAATTACTCTATGTTGCCCCTGAGTCCTTAATCAAACAAGAGAACATCGATTTTTTAACTTCTGTAAAAATTTCATTTTTCGCCATTGATGAAGCGCATTGTATTTCTGAATGGGGTCATGATTTTAGACCAGAATACCGTCGTTTGCGCGAAATATTTGAGAAAATTTCTGATGTGCCTGTGATCGCCTTGACAGCCACTGCTACTCCAAAGGTACAATACGATATTCAAAAGAACTTGAACATGTTAGATGCTACGGTTTTCAAATCGTCATTTAATCGAGATAATTTATTTTATGAAATCCGTCCGAAAAAAGAGGTGGAAAAGCAAATTATTCGATTC
>JALRIV010000045.1 GCA_023255275.1 Crocinitomicaceae bacterium
TCCACCAATTTCATGATAGGCACTGGATTCATAAAATGCATCCCGATCACTTTGTCAGGTCTTGAAGTAACCGACGCGATTTTTGTGATTGAAATAGATGACGTATTGGAAGCTAAAATCACATGCGGAGCAGTGAAACGATCCAAGTCCGCAAAGATTTTCAATTTTAAATCGATATTTTCAGTAGCAGCTTCTACCACTAAATCTACTTGTTTTACCCCCTCTTCCATCGAAGTGTAGGTGGTAAGATTAGCTAACGTTTGATTCTTTTGGTCTTCTGTTAAGGTTCCTTTTTCAACTTGACGACCTAAATTTTTTGTAATGGTGGCCATTCCTTTGTCCAATGAAGCTTGAGCAACATCAATTAAAGCAACTTGATATCCAAATTGAGCGAAAACATGAGCGATTCCATTTCCCATTGTTCCAGCTCCTATGACTGCAATGTTTTTCATTTAGTAAGTATTTTTAGCAAATATATAGGGAATTTTTAAATTTCCTTAACTTTAAGCAAATGGATCGAGCAATTCTTTTCTACGATGGCGATTGTGGTTTGTGCAATCGAACGGTGCAGTTTGTGTTGAGGCACGAAAGTCATGCTATGATTCAATTTTGTCCTTTAGGAAGTGAATTCCAACGTCAATTTTTTGAAGAGCACGGTGAAATTCCGGCAGATTTATCCACAGTTTATTTCTATACGCAAGGAACTTTTTATACCCAATCCGATGCGGTACTTCAATTGGTTAGGCACCTTCGTTGGTATTGCAAACCCCTCTTTTTAGGTGTTATTGTTCCAAAGTTTTTGCGCGATAACTGTTACCATTGGGTGGCAAAAAATCGAAAAAAATGGGTAAAAGTTTATTGTGTGGTTCCTGATTCGGATCAGCGTAAACGCTTCCTTTCTTAATTATTTTCGCTCAATTCGTTCAACTTCTGCGATTTCATCTAAGGTATGGTATAAAAAGCTGACCAAGTAAAGCATCTGATCCCTACCCTTTCGTTGTCCTAATTTTGCGACGACATAAGCAGAACAAAAAGCGACAATTCCAATGGGAATAAACCAAATGAACGGACTTGATCCGGAAGTTTGCATTTCCACAAACCCAAACATACCGCCAAAGGTAGTTAACAAGACGATTGCAGCATAAATCAAGGCGAACATGGCCCATACTGCTTGTCGAGGACCCAACAAACAACTTACCGTAACTTCGCCTGAATATTCACTTTTTTCAATTCTAACCGTCATCTCAGGCGACCAATAATGGGCTAACCAACTGGGAGTTTTTAGAAAGATCAAATGATGACTGCAATCGCATGTCACGGTTTTTGAGTTTTTTACCCGCTCTACAATATGCTCCACCGCCTGTTGAGGATCTTTGTTGATTTTCAAATAGAAACGAGGACGAATTTCTCCTAAAATAGAATGATTTAAACGGTTAAATGGCATAAGTTCATCGTTATACTGCCTAGTGAAGATACAATAATAATTTTAGATTAAGGTATCTTGTGGAATCAATTTCAATTTGGGGTGTCTCAAAAACTTTTCCCAAAAATCGGGTTTTGGCGCCTCTATTTCAAGGGTTTGCTGCGTAAAAGGATGAACAAATCTTATGTTCGAAGCATGCAAAAACAAATAAGGAATTTGCAATTCCGCTTGAAACATGTGGTTGTGGTGACGGTTACCAAACTTAGGGTCGCCGATCATTGGATGACTAATTTTGTTGGCATGGATTCGGAGTTGGTTGGTTCTTCCGGTATGCGGTTGAAACTGTACCAAACTGTACCTACTTTGCGCATAAGGTGGAACTGGAATTGCCAATTCAAAATGCTGTAAAGTAGAATAGCTGGATAGCGCCTCCTTGTAATTTCCACGTTCATTTTTGACCGGTGAATCAATCCTACCTTCTGGCGGAGTATGTCCACGAACCAAAGCTAAATAAGTTTTCTCTAAGGTTTGTTTGGTAAACAATTCCTGTATGGCCGGAACATGTTTTGAGGCTTTAGCGATGAGCAAAATACCTGATGTTTTATAATCCAAACGGTGCACCAGATTGGGTTTCCAATCAAAATTTTGCTCGATCCATTGACAAACCGAACGCTCGTGTCGCTTGTTTTCCGCATATTTTGAATGATGCACCAAACAATTACTCGGCTTGTTTACCAACACCAAATAAGCATCCTCATACAAGATCTCTGGATTCATTTGCCAAAGATACAAATATGGGATTAGTCTTTTGTCATTCTTCCCACAATACAACTGGCATAACTCTTCAGTTGCAGCAATAAACCATTTTCCTCTGTTGCTTCGGGATACCCTAAATGGTGCAAAAGATCGGTCAAATCCTTTCTTTTTGTTTCATCCGTATGCGTTACTGTAACTAAGTCCTTTTCGTGGTCTACTTCAACGGAGTTTACCCCTTGAAGTCCTCCTAATTTTGTTTTAATGGTATTTTCGCATCCCCCACATTTCAAATTGGCAATAAAGATTTCTTCGGTTATCATGATTTCATTTTTAGAATACAATAATATACGAAAATTCCGAGAATAAACCTAACTTATATCATTTTTATTTCCAAGTAAAAAGCACTAATTTTGCAAAAAATTGAATCATGAAGAGCACGGTAGAATTGATGGCACCTGCGGGTAATTTTGAATCGTTAATGGCAGGCATTCATGCGGGTGCAAATTCCGTATACTTTGGCGTAGATCAACTCAACATGCGCGCTAGAGCGACCATGAATTTTACTTTGGGTGATTTGGAGGAAATTGCTGAAATCTGTCAAAAGCACGATGTGAAAAGCTACTTAACCCTCAACACCATCATATATGATCACGATTTAAGCATCATTAAAACGGTTACAGATAAGGCACTAGAAGTAGGTATTACAGCCATCATTGCATCAGATCAAGCGGTCATCAACTACTGTCATCAAGCAGGTATGGAAGTCCATATCTCCACTCAAGTAAATGTGACCAATTTCGAAACGGTTAAATTTTATGCGCACTTTGCCGATGTGATGGTGTTATCTCGTGAATTATCGTTAAACCAAGTTAAAAAAATTACTTCTGAGATCGAAAAACAGCAAATTAAAGGACCTTCAGGTAACTTAATTGAAATTGAAATTTTCGGACACGGCGCGCTTTGTATGGCTGTTTCTGGAAAATGTTACTTGAGCTTACATACCCAAAACTCTTCGGCCAATCGAGGGGCTTGCATTCAAAACTGCCGCAGACCCTACATCGTTACCGATAAAGAAAGCGGTTATGAATTGGAAATCGACAATGAATACATCATGTCGCCGAAAGATCTTTGTACCATCAATTTTTTAGATCAAGTAGTCGATTCAGGCATTAAAGTCTTGAAAATTGAAGGACGAGGCAGGGCTCCTGAATATGTACAAACTACCATTGCATGTTATCGCGAAGCATTGGATGCGATAGCAGAAGGTACGTATACTACTGAAAAAGTAAACGCATGGATGGATCGTCTTGCCACTGTTTATAATCGAGGGTTTTGGAGTGGTTATTATCTCGGACAAGAATTAGGCGAATGGACCGATGCCAGTGGTTCAAAAGCTACACAGAAAAAGATCTACATCGCGAAAGGACAACATTACTATGGCAAAACCAACATTGCAGAATTTAAGGTAGAAGCGCAAAACATCAAACAAGGCGATACTATTTTAATCACTGGACCTACCACTGGAGTAATCCAAATGGAAATGCCTGCATTTATGGTCGACGATGTCTTTTCCACAGAGGCTAAACGAGGGGAAATCATTACCTTCAAATTGGATGAACGAATCCGAAATACCGATAAATTATATAAATTGGTTCCAAACGAATAAGGATTTATGGTCATCATTACTCTTCAACGCGAAAAATGCATCGGATGTAACTACTGTGTAGAGATGCACGCTGAGCGATTTAGGATGTCAAAAAAAGATGGTAAAAGTGTGCTCCTAAATTCCCTTGAAAAAAAGGGTTTTCATACGGCTAAAGTGCGTGATGAGGAAATGGATTTCGCCCAAAGTGCAGCAAAAGCATGTCCCGTGAATATCATACAAGTAAAACAGATTTAATTATTTATTCGTAACTTGCTGTTGTGAAAGATAAACTGAATCCATACAATCACTATCAACAAGCGCGATATACCCTAAGTTTATGGGTGTCTTATTTACTCGTTGGGACATTAGGATTTTCAGCCTTATTATTTTATTCCTTGAAAATGACTGACTACATCCAATATTCAATTGGTTTTGGACTTGCTGTCATTAACTTATGGATTTTAATCAAAACGAAGAAGTACGAAATTGCAGCCTATTTCATTTCAAGTGGTAGTTTTTTATTACTCACCCTATCGATCATTTTAGACCATACGGTGGTTCACTTAATCGAACCGTTGTGGTTTGTCTGTGCTATTATTTACAGTTATTTCACGATCGGAAAATGGTGGGGAATCCTACAAAGTGTTGGAGCAATTGGCGTTTTGATTTTTTATTACAATACCAGTTTTTACTCCAACTTAGAATTTGTCCTTCAAAATAAAAGTAATAATCCGATTATCATGACCGTAGAAGCTTTTTTATGCTTCTTTTTTATTGGATTTTTCACGGTTCGTTTTTTAAAAGCCATTCATTTTGCCGAAAAAAATTACTTTAAAGCAAACGACGAATTAAACATCCAATTGCAAAATGTTTCTCTTCAGAATGATGAAAACGCCTTCCTCATTAAAGAGATTCACCATCGTGTTAAAAACAATTTACAAATTATCGTTTCTATGTTAAGGTTGCAATCCTATGAAATGAAAACGGATGAAGCGAAACAAAATTTTGAAGAAGCCATTAACCGCATCATGTCGATGGCTTTAATTCATCAAAAGATGTATGAACAAAAAAACCTGCAATACATTGATGTCAAAAGTTATCTTCAAGACCTCATCCATGATTTAATCCGCAACTATTCCACTCAAGAGCAAAAAATTAATGTCCATATCCAGAATGAAATGGAGCAAATAGGCTTAAAAACAATTGTTCCTTTAGGTTTATTGATGTCTGAATTGGTCTCTAATTCACTAAAACATGCCATTACGCATGATGGGACTATTTCTATCCAAATTAAACGTAATCCACATCATCAGTACACCTTGTTATATGCCGACTCAGGTAAATGGAAAGAAAATAGTAAAAAAGGATTTGGTTTGGAGATGATTGACACTTTAGTGGAGCAACTCGAAGGAAGTATCGAACGAGAAAACACAAATGGAACCATTTACCACATCGAATTTAAAGACATCGATTAGCTACTAAATTTCTTCTTCGTATAAACCTTTTGAGCTGCTCGTTCCAAAACCAGATAGGCTAATTTTTGAATAAAATCTTTTCTTCCCAACAAGGCCTCTACCCTGCTCTGCTGTAAATCCAAGGTATATAAAAATGAAAAAAAACGCGTTTCTCCTTCTTGGATTAATTGACTTAACAAGAATTCGATGTATCCCAGAATGACATCCGTAGAGGCAATTTGATCTTGAAAACCCTCTGGAAAAGTATAGCCAAATTTTTCAAACTCATTCACCAATTGCTTTTGCGTTCGCCAGATAAAATCTTCCTTGGAATCAAATAAGGCAAGGTCGAATTGATCAAACATCAGACTAAAAGTTGGTAAAATAAGAAAGAAAGGCTATAGGCCAATACGCCCATAAAAGCCAATTGAACAAGTGGCCATTTCCAAGATTTTGTCTCCCTTCTTACCACGGCCAACGTAGCCATGCATTGCATCGCAAATACATAAAAAACCATGAGTGAAACTCCTGAAGCAAGGGTAAAAACCGGTTTTCCATCAGCTCGTTTTTCATTTTTCATTTTTGCTAACAGACCCTCTGCATTTTCTTCCTGATGAACGGAATAAATAGTCGCCAAAGAACCCACAAAAACCTCCCGAGCAGCAAACGATGTAATGAGCGAAATTCCTATTTTCCAATCGTAACCAAGCGGTTCAATCAAAGGTTCCATCCATTTACCAAGGTGACCCATGTAGGATGATTCTAATTTTAAGGAGGCTACCAAACGTTCTTCCTCCGTTTTACTTAATCCTTGATCGTAGGCTTGTGCTTGTGCATTTTTCTCCGCCAATTGCAAACTTTCGCCAGGACCAAAGCTAGCCAAAAACCAAAGAACAATGGATATCGCAATAATCACCTTTCCTGCATCGATGACAAATATTTTTGCCTTTTCCCAAACGGTCATCAACACGTTATTCCATTTTGGTAATTTATAACTGGGTAATTCTAAAATTAAGTAACCGGTTTGTTTCGAATGAATGAGCCATTTTAAGAGTAAACTCATCCCGATTGCGCCTAACACTCCTAAAAAATAAAGGCCGAATAAAACCATTCCTTGCAAATTGATAAATCCAAACACCATCTGTTTGGGAATGACCAAAGCAATCAGTAAGGTATAAACCGGAATACGTGCGCTACAAGACATCAATGGCGCTACGAGAATGGTAATCAAACGTTCTTTCCAATCGGCAATCGTTCGTGCAGCCATTACCCCTGGAATGGCACAAGCTACACTGGAAAGTAAAGGAACGACACTTTTACCATTCAAACCTAAAGGTCGCATCCAACGATCCATCAAGAAGACCACTCGGGCTAAGTAACCACTTTCCTCTAAAATAGCAATGAACAAAAATAGAAATGCAATTTGGGGAACAAATACCAATACCCCACCAATTCCTGGAATAATTCCTTGAGTAACCAAATCAAAAAATACGCCCTCTGGGAGTTGTTGACTGGTCCAAACACTCAACGATGCAAAATTCGCATCGATGAAATCCATAGGAATACTGGCGAACACAAAAATGGCTTGAAACAACGAAAAAAGCACAAAAAAGAAAATGGCATATCCAAAAATCGGGTGCACCAAAATTTGATCTAAACGAGCTTGAAATTTATTTTGACGCGTTTCTTCCACTTGCGTTTGCACCACCAATCCTTCCAATTGCTGATAGCGCTTTTTGACTTCTTCTTCTTGTCCTGCTGTATCTTCTAAGCTACAAACCCAATCCTTTTGGTAAGTAAATTGCTTCAGATCTAAAGCATTAATGGCTTCTATGATGCGATTTTTTCCAAAACCAACCCGTGCATTGGTTTCAATGATCTGTGCATTAGGAAATTGACTTTTTAAATTTTCTTCCAAAATCGAAACGCCTTTTTTACGGGCGATATCGGTCATATTCAATAACATGATAGTAGGCAAACCTAAATCATAAATCTGCTGAAATAAAAATAAATTTCGTTTTAAATTCGATGCATCTACCACAACCATCACGATATCCGGAAAATCACTATGATTTGGGTTGGTTACCACTTGGTAAACAATTTCTTCGTCTTTAGATCTAGGGTAAATGCTGTACGTTCCTGGAAAATCAATCAGCAGATGATCGGTTCCTTTCAAGGTGCCAAATTTTTTATCTACGGTTACTCCTGGAAAATTCCCGACATGTTGTTTCAAACCTGTCAAAAGATTAAATAAGGAACTTTTACCCGTGTTCGGATTACCGACTAAAGCAATCTTCATGAGTTGTGGTGGTTTAAAATAGGTTCCACTTGGATAAAAGAAGCCTCATCCTTTCTCAAGGAAAGGATATAATCTTGAATTTGAATGGCAATTGGTCCACCAAAAGGCGCCTGGAACAACCATTTGATTTCTTGCCCCTCCAATAAACCCATTTCCATCAATTTGGTTTTTAAGGGAGAATCCAAAAGTCGAATCACCTTAAGTAAAGAAACGGATGAAATGTGCGCCAAATTCGTCATGCCTCAAAATTACAACAAATGCTCAGAAAATTGCTACCCTTTAAATGGTATTTTATTGAGAATCTTTCATCACCATTCGAATGGTTTGTCGGGTTTTTTGTTCGAGTAAAATCGTCTTATTTTCAGAAACGCGATCGATGGTTGCTTGATCATAATGGCGAATCGTAACTAACTCAAGTCCATCATTGTACTTTACCTGATATTGATCGGAGAACAGTTCCATCATCTTATCAAGCTTGATTTTATCTGCATCTAACAAGATGGAAAAACTCAAAGCTGAATTTTGCATCAAATTGATCTTCGCATTGATTTTAGCCAAGCGATTAAAAATATCGGATAGATTTTCTTCCACGATAAATGAAAAATCTTTTGGCGTAAGCGATATTAAAACCTGATTCATTTTAAAAATAAAAGAAGGAATCAACTGATCAAAATCCATGGATTCTTGAATCACCGTTCCAGATGCAAGGGGATCGATAAAAGATTTAACATAAAGTGGAATTCCTTTGTTTTGAAGCGGTTTTAGTGTTTTTGGATGAATCACCGAAGCGCCGTAATAAGATAATTCAATGGCTTCTTTGAAGGAAATTTTCTCCAGTTTCACCGTGTCATCAAACCACTTTGGATCTGCGTTTAACATTCCTGGTACATCCTTCCAAATGGTCACATCCTCCGCATGTAAACTGTATGCCAGAATTCCAGCAGTATAATCAGAACCCTCACGACCCAGTGTAGTGGTAAAACCTTCAGACGTGTAACCGATAAACCCTTGTGTAATCACCACATCGACCGATTCAAAAGCTGGTATAATTTGTTCCTGAATATTTTGTGTGGTTTTTTCCCAGTCGACTTTTCCTTCGCGGTACAAGTGATTCGTTTTAATTAAGCGTCTTGCGTCCATCCAACGACTCTTCAATTTAATTTCTTCAAAATACGCGGCTACGATTTTCGTGGAAATCACCTCGCCTAATGAAACGATTTGATCGTATTCAAAATCTTCATTTTCATGCAGCGTATGGCTGTATTTGGAGACTAATTCTTGAACAATCTTTTCAATAGCCTCATAGATAGGGTGCGAAACATCCGGTATTAATTCACGGACAATTTGCAAATGAAATTGCTGAATAAATGCCAACTTTTCATGAAATAACTGTTCATTTTTCGTCCATAAAGCGGCCACCATTTCCTCCAAATGATTGGTGGTTTTACCCATAGCGGAAACTACCATTGCAATTTTTTTGTCGGGAAATAATTGTATGATTTTAGCCACATTTCGAACAGCAGAGGCTTCTTTTACCGAGGCTCCACCAAATTTAAATACCTTCATGGTTAACTTAATTTATCAGAAAGAATGCGCATCTCGATGCTTGGAGAAATTTTCTCGTACAAAATGTTGTTTACAGCTTCTAAAATAGGCATTTCAACTTGGAATTTTTTATTGATTTCGACCACACATTTGGTCGCATAATACCCTTCCGCAATCATGTTCATTTCCAATTGTGCCGTTTTTACGGAATATCCTTTCCCAATCATAAAACCAAAGGTTCTATTTCTTGAAAACTTGGAATAAGCCGTTACCAATAAATCGCCTAAGTATGCACTGGATTTCACATCTCGGTGAATAGGCGACACCTCATCAATGAAATTCTCAATCTCTTGAATGGCATTAGATATCAAAACCGCCTGAAAATTATCCCCATAACCTAATCCTGCACAAATTCCTGAAGCTAAAGCATACACATTTTTTAAAATTGCAGACAGCTCCGTCCCGAATAAATCATCAGAGGTCGTGGTTTTGATGTAACGGGTGGCGAGTAGTTTAGACATCTTATTGGCAATTCGCTCATCTTGACAAGCAATGGTCAGATAAGAGAGGCGTTCCATTGCCACTTCTTCTGCATGACATGGTCCCGAAATGATACCAATTTTAGCATACTTTGTGCCGAACGTCTTGTGTATGAAACGAGCTGGAATGGCATTAAATTCTGGCACAATACCTTTTACCGCTGAAAATACAATTTTGTCTTTAAAATGTTTTTGATCAACATGTTCAAATAATTTAAAAAGGAAGGCTGAAGGCGTTGCGATGATAATGATTTCTGCTGCAGCAATGGTCTTTTCCAAATCACTCGAAACTTCTATGCTTTCTAGGTGAAATTCTACAGATTCTAGATAGTTGGGGTTGTGTTTAAATTTCTTGATGTGTTCAATAGCTGCTTCAGAGCGCATCCACCAATGTACCTTTTGCACATTTGTGGTCAGAATTTTAACTAAAGCGGTTGCCCAGCTTCCACCTCCAATAACTGCTATTTTTGAATTTTCAATCATCCTTAAGTGCAAAATTAAGGAAAATTTACAACATCTAATTATTTTATCCCTAGCAACTCAAATCTTTCAAACAAAGTTCTTGTGGAACAAAGCCTGCCTCTAAAAGCTTTTGAGAATCTACTTCGTAACTTTCTATTAAAAGATCGCTCATCTCTCCTAAAATAGCCCTTAAAAGCCATTTAGGGACATTTGGAAACCATTTTCGTTTATGGTGCATGGCAAGTAATTCATCGGTTATGGAGGCATTGGACTGATTCACCGTTACGGCATGGTAAGTTCCGATCAGTGGTTTGGTTAGGGCAAAATGAAACAAGCGCACCAAATCGTGCATACTTATCCAAGGGACGATTTGACTGCCATCTCCGATATAACTACCAAAACCTAATGCAATGGGTTTTTTAATTTTAGCGAGGGCACCTCCTTGATACATAACCACACCGGCTCTAAGTATGGTGGTAGGCACAGAGAAAGTGGCTGCCGCTTCCCATTTCTGAGTTAATTGGGAAAGAAAATCTTCGCCAAAGGCATCTTCCTCCTGGTGTTTGATTCCGGTACTTTTTCCATAACAAGTAGCGCCAGAAATTTGAAGCACTTGTTTAAGATTGGGCATTCGATCTGACAATCGCACTAGGTATTGCGTTGGAATAATTCTCGACGTGAATAATTCATGTCTTCGTTTTTCACTCCAACCTCGATCTCCTATGCCACTGCCGCACAAATTGATCAATACTTCAACCGCATCAAAAGGAAAATGTACATCAATTTCTTGCGTCTCAGGATTCCAATAAAACTCTTGATTTGATTTCTTGAAACGAGAAAGGATACTGACTTCATTGCCTTGTGTTCGCAGATAAGTTGCTAATTGTCGACCAATATTTCCAGAACCTCCTGCTATTACAATCATACTTTTTACTTAAAAAAACAAACGTCCATTTATCCAAGTAGGATCTAAAGTGGCTCCTACTTTCTTGTAAAATTCAATCGCCGGAGTATTCCACTCCAAAACTTGCCAATCCATTCGTTTCACTTGCTCTTGAATGGCCACATTTTTTACCTTCTGAAACAACTTTAAACCCCAACCTGCTCTTCTGGATTCCGGTTTTAAGTAAAAATCTTCTAGGTACAAACACTTTCCTTTCCAAGTGGAATAAGCAAAATAATACAAAGCAAATCCGATGATTTCACCAGCTACTTCTACAACAAGTGCATGACAAATTTGTTCGTTGAAAAGGTCGTTCTCCAATTGAGCAGGAGTTACGATTACCGCATCTGGTTCTTTCTCATAAGCTGCCAACTCCTTGATGAGTCCTAAAATGGCAACCGCATCTTTTCGCTCTGCTTCGCGTATCATATTTATTGAACTCCAGCTAAATTGAAACGCAATCTTAATCCTGTACTTAAGTTCCCAGTTGGGTAAGAAGTGGCAATTTTAGGCGTATTTAATACTTGATCGTAATAGTATTGAACCGTTAAATTCTGCGTAAGGTTGTAATCAATGGAAGCTTTAATCGAAATCACACGTTGACCTGCAGTAGCCTGGTTAGTGTTTTCAACTGCTTTACGAATCACGGTTAAATTATCGCGGAATGAGAAATCAAAACGGATGTTTACATCGCTTGCCGGAATTTTCTCAAAAGGCAATTTCACTTTCACAAATTTGTAACCTGAACCAATAACCCACTCATTTCCTAATACTTCTGTCACTTGATTATTGTTTAATGAAAGGGTTGCACTTCGATCTTTTTTGTACTCAAATTTGGTGATTAATCCACAAAAATGTGGAGAAATTAACACATGAACATGTCTGTGGATAAGTCCGGATAACTAGCAATTAACAGTGCAATACGGACGCTGAAGTTGTGATGACAAAAATTACAAAAATTGATCCAGAAACAAATAGAGTTTCAGCATCGGTAAAAGCTTTAACTGAAGATCCATATGCCAACTTAGAGAAAAAATATGAAATAGGATCTGAGTACACGGGTATCGTAACAAAAATTATGGACTACGGTGCTTTTGTAAAACTAGAAGATGGCATTGAAGGACTAATTCATAGCTCAGAAATTTCTTGGACAAATAAAAATACTAACCCTGCAAAAGTTTTAACGAATAACCAAGAAGTTAAAGTTAAAATCGTATCTATCGATAGCGAAGCAAAAAGAATTTCATTATCATATAGAGAAACTCAACCTAATCCTTGGAAAGAAATTGAAGATAAAGTTGGAGAAATTGTTGAAGTAACGATTAATAATATTACGGACAAAGCTATCTTTGCAGATATGGAAAATGGTTTAACAGGCATGCTTCACTTTAGAGAATTATCTTACAATGAAGCAGATCAAGATCTTAAGAAATTTAAAAAAGGTCAAAAAATCAAAGTTAAGATTGTTGAATTAAAAGACGACAAATTAAGAT
>JALRIV010000046.1 GCA_023255275.1 Crocinitomicaceae bacterium
AGCGTAATATATCGGGTGATTTTTAAAGTAATCCGGCATTGGTTTACCCGCGTCCACCAATTCTTTAATTTTAGCGTGAGCAATATCTCTTGCAACAATCAACGTTCCATTTAACTTCAATCGGGTCTTGATCGGATATTTCGACAATTCCGCCAAAATTTCTTTCATAGGTCGATTCAAATCAATTTCAATAGGCGGCTCTAAATGCGGTGGAACTTCTGGCAATAATCTTCTTGGATTTTTCTCCAATTCTTCAATGAAAAGTCCTTCTTTGGTGATTTTAGCTTTGATGTTTCGGTCTGCTGAGCAAGACACCCCAAGTCCTACCGGACATGAAGCCGCGTGACGTGGTAGACGAATCACTCGAACATCGTGCGTGAAATATTTCCCTCCAAACTGAGCGCCAATTAAACTTTCTTGGCAAATCTTGTGAATGCGTTTTTCCCATTCTAAATCACGAAAAGCTTGTCCGTTCATATTCCCTTCGGTCGGCAAATGATCAAAATAACCTGCAGAAGCTTTTTTAACGGCAGCCAAGTTTGCTTCTGCACTTGTTCCTCCAACAACAAAAGCCAAGTGATAAGGTGGACAAGCGGCTGTTCCTAAATCCTTGATCTTCTCTTTCACAAACTCTTCCAAAGAAGCGTCGTTTAAAAGTGATTTCGTTTTTTGATACAAGAAGGTTTTATTCGCGGAACCCCCACCTTTCGCTAAGAATAAGAATTCGTAACTGCTACCTTTTTTAGCATAAATATCGATTTGGGCTGGTAAATTAGACCCTGAATTTTTTTCCTCGAACATGCTGATCGGAACAATTTGAGAATACCTCAAGTTTCGATTTTGATAGGTGTTAAAAATTCCCTTTGACAAATACTCGCCATCATCTACTCCGGTATATACATCTTCACCTTTTTTCGCCATCACGATTGCTGTCCCCGTATCTTGGCACGAAGGAAGTTGGCCTTCAGCAGCCACGGTAGCATTTTGCAATAAATTATAGGCCACAAAGCGATCGTTATCCGTTGCTTCTGGATCGTCCAAAATAGCACGTAACTTTTCTAAATGAGTCGTTCTTAAATAAAAAGAAACGTCGCTCAACGCAGTTTCAGCTAAAAGGGTTAATGCTTCAGGTTTGATTTGAATAATTTCTCGGTCACCTACTTTTACAAGCTCCACAAAATCACCATCTATTTTACGATAATTTGTGGTGTCTTTCAAAATTGGATAAGGGTCTTGGTATGAAAATTCTGCCATTTGAGTGTATTTTTATGATGCCTAAAGTTAAGTATTTTTATGAAATGGATACGAAATCCCTTAGTCTTTGATAGAATTTCAAATGTTTTTTTCTTTAATTTAGATGTAAAAATGAAAACCGTTTGCTTTTCTTTCCTGCTCCTGTTTTACTTCAGTAAAATCGCACTTTGTCAAAATTCATCGATTCAACTCAAATTATTGTCCAAAGAATTAATGACCCAAGGAAAAGTGGAATTCGGTATCCAATTGAGTGATCGCTTAAAATCTGGAATTCAATTGTTTTTGGATGGGGACAAAAGCAACGGAATAAATCCATTCAATCCCGATCATCTTTTGATTCAAGCTACTTTTAGCAGTGATACCTTACAGATACAACGTGAAGGATTTTATTACGAAGCTTATCAAGCCAACTATACCGCCAACCGTTGGGAAAAGTTAAACGATATCTTTCCTTTTCGCGTGCGATTCGCAGCTCCTGTCGAAGGAAATTGGCTTATGTCTTTACGGATTTACCACCAACATCAATTGATCGATACCCTCTCCGCTTTATTTATGGTGCAACCCTCAAATCGAAAAGGTCGCTTAGTAGTCAAGGAAAACGAAAGACAACTTTATTACCAAAATACAGACGAACCCTTTTTTGGCTTAGCCAATAACATTTCATCCGGTGGATTTTTGAGTTATCTTCCAAGTCAATTTCAACGCCAATTGAATGGCGTAAAACAACTTGCTTCTGCCGGCGGAAATCTTACCCGTTTTGAATTAGGTGGACAAGCAGCTTTGCCCGATTGGGACGAAATAGACAATTACCAAACTAAAATGGATGAAATGCAAGGATTTGACGAGCTCCTATCCTATTGTAACGATCATGAAATGTATTACATTATATTTCGTCATCATGTAGAAGCAAGAAGCAATCCAATCGATCAAGATATCCCATCTTGGGATAAAACCTCTTGGTACGAAAACCCATATCGTAATCAATTACGATTAACTCAAAGAAGGTCCTATTTTACAGATGAAACTGCGATAAAATGGCAGCTAAATACCTTGCGTTACATCCTTGCACGATGGGGTTGGTCGCCCAAATTTTTAGCCTATGGTTATTCAGAAATCGACCATTGGTACGAAAACCTGAAACGGGAAGAAGCCATTACGGATCAAGCTGCAATTGAAGTCATGCTACCTTGGTTGGCACGACAAAAATCTTTTATGGAATCATTGAATTCGCCAATATTAACTTGCCATTCCTATGGGAATTTGCCACAATACGAGTGGACAAAAAAAGGGGTGTTATCCCTTTCTGATTTTATACCTTTACATGTCTACGACGAAACGAAAGCGGCGAATCAGCATCGACTTGACCGAAGTGAAAAATACCAAAAGCGTTTTGAGAAACCTGTTCTATTGGAAGAAATAGGCATCAATGACAATAAGATACAGTTATATTGCGCCACTTCATCAGCATATCGTAACGCGTTATGGTCTACTTCATTTATGGGCTTAATGGCCACGGGAATGGACTGGTGGTGGGATCGTGGTGTATTCGACAATCACTATGAGCAAGAGATGATCAAGATTAAATTATGTTTGGACACGTTCCGCTTATTGAATCCGACGAATAGCAATATCATTCCTGGGTATGATCAAGACAAAAAACAAGTAGCGAAACGAAAGCTCGAAGTATATTATCTTCAATCGGAGACGGGAATAATTGCCTGGGCACATCATGCATCGGCCTATTGGCGCAATGAAAAGAATAAGGAAATCGCTTCGTTATTAGCATCTAGTTATTTAACATCACCTTGTGTGGTGGGCGAAAATCATGATGTGAATCAGGAAGGAAAAGGGGATTATTCAAATAAACGATTTGTGGATGCCTACACCTTTCAAGAAACAATTCCCGCTTTGGAGGACTATTCCCTAAAATTAAAAATGAAAGAACGTGGGAATTATCAAATCACCTATTACAATTCAGTCGATCGACTTCAAATCTTGAGGAGAGAAAACCGAAAAACCAATCGTTTCGGGAAATTGCAAATAAAGCTTCCCACACTCGATGAAAAACAAACCGATGTGCTCTTAATGATTCAAAAATTAGACTGAAAAAGTATGAATTAATTTGACTATCTTTACGCTTAAATCGCTGATTTCTAACTTAAACTTATTTATGAAAAACCTATTTTTAACCTTTGTCGGCACAATTGCAATTACTACTGTATTTTATGCTCAGGCTTTTCATTTTAATCAAAACACCGTAACCTTAACCAAAACAACGGCACAATCGCCTGTACATTGGTACTTGGAAATCCTTTCAGATGTACCTGTCGATACCACGCTCCGTTGGAAAGCCTCGTTTGAAAACATTCCCACAGAATGGTCGATTAGTTTTGACGATCAAAACGTTTATCACACCGTCATTCACCACAACGACAGCTCGGATTTTACGCTTTATGGAAATTTACCTTATGCGCAGAAATTAATAATAGGAGCCATGTTGAACGATGTTGCTGGAAATGGAAAAGTACATTTTAACATTTACAATCCAATCCTTCCGGATTCCATTACGACCATCACCTACCATTTCATCATTTCACTGGCAAGTTTAAGTGAATTAACGAATTCATCCCTTATCGAATGGAAGGATGATCGCATGTATTTCAAAGATCCTTCAACGACTATCCAACTCTTCGATTTACATGGAAAAGCCCTTGCATATGAAAAGTACGATGGCTACTTCGACCTTCAACAATTGCCTAAAAATCAAACCTTCTTAATCCATATTTCGAATTCCACCGAACATATGGTAGTTAAAATACAGCGCCCATAAAGGATTTTTGCGTATCATTTCACATTGAAATTAGCCTTTTAACTGCTTTTTTTACAGTGAATTTATTATTACCTTTGTCCTTCAAATTTTTTGAGGAATAATGACAAAAAAATACGCTGAATACAAAGGTTTAGACATGCCGAATGTGGCACAAGTCGTTTTGGATAAATGGAAAAAGGAACAGATTTTCGAAAAATCGATTGAAACCCGAGCAGGAAATAAACCTTTTATCTTTTTTGAAGGTCCACCATCTGCAAATGGTTTACCGGGTATTCACCACGTGATGGCGCGCTCGATCAAAGATATTTTTTGTCGTTACAAAACCCTCAAAGGTTTCCAAGTAAAACGTAAAGCAGGTTGGGATACCCACGGGCTTCCAGTGGAGTTGGGTGTAGAGAAGGAGTTAGGGATTACCAAAGAAGATATCGGGACTAAAATTTCTGTAGAGGATTACAATCAAGCTTGTAAGGAGGCGGTCATGCGTTACACTGATATTTGGAACGATTTGACCACGAAAATGGGATATTGGGTTGATATGGAGGAACCTTACATTACCTACGAACCCAAATACATGGAATCGGTTTGGTGGTTGCTTGGTCAATTGCATCAAAAAGGATTGATGTACAAAGGATATACGATTCAACCCTATTCACCAGCAGCAGGAACTGGTTTGTCTTCGCACGAAATCAATCAACCTGGATGTTATAGAGATGTTACAGATACCACGATCGTCGCACAGTTTAAAGTTGCAAGTGGATCGAATTCCCCTTTTGAAGGGGGTGAATTTAACGCAAACACCTATTTCCTTGCTTGGACGACCACGCCATGGACCTTACCTTCGAATACGGCTTTAACCGTTGGTTCTAAAATTGAATATGTATTGGTAAAAACGTTTAACCAATATACCTATGAACCTATCGAAGTCATTTTAGCGAAAAACTTGGTGAATTACCAGTTTAGCAAAGGATTTCTTGCGGTAACCGCAGAGGAGGAATTGAACCAATATGAGAAAGGGGCAAAAACAATTCCTTATTTCATCAAAGGTGAATGTTTAGGAAAAGACTTAATCGGTATCAAATACGAGCAATTGTTAGATTTTTGCTTGCCTGCGGAAAATCCAGATAAAGCATTTGTTGTCATTGGAGGTGATTTTGTTACCACCGAAGATGGTACCGGAATTGTACATACCGCTCCAACTTTTGGTGCTGACGATGCGCGCGTAGCGAATGAAGCTGGCGTACCGGGCATGTTGGTGCATGACGACAAAGGAAATTTAGTTCCTTTAGTAGATTTACAAGGGAAGTTTAGATCCGAAATGGGCGAATTTGCTGGGATGTACGTCAAAAATGATTACTACAAAGCTGGAGAGGCTCCTGAAAAATCCGTAGATGTGCAAATTGCCATCAAATTAAAAACGGAAAACAAAGCCTTCAAGGTTGAAAAATATGTGCACAACTATCCACATTGTTGGAGAACGGATAAACCGGTACTCTATTATCCATTGGATTCTTGGTTTATTAAGGTGACCGATGTGAAGGAACGCATGATTGCCTTAAACAATACCATCAATTGGAAACCAGAATCAACAGGTTCTGGCCGTTTTGGAAAATGGTTAGAAAATGCCAACGATTGGAATTTATCGCGTTCGCGTTATTGGGGTATTCCAATTCCTATTTGGACTTCCGAAGATAAAAGCGAAAGTATTTGCATTTCATCTGTGGAACAATTAAAAGCGGAATGCGAAAAGGCAGTGGCTGCCGGTTTAATGACAGAAAATCCATTTACAGCTTTCGAAGTGGGCAATATGTCCAAAGAGAATTATGCTCAAATTGATTTACATAAAAATTATGTGGACTTAATCACCCTAGTTTCACCATCTGGTAAACCGATGAAACGCGAAGCGGATTTAATCGACGTTTGGTTTGATTCGGGTGCGATGCCTTACGCACAATGGCATTATCCATTTGAGAATAAGGAGTTAATTGATGGACACCAAGGTTATCCGGGTGATTTCATTGCGGAAGGGGTAGATCAAACAAGAGGATGGTTCTATACCTTACATGCCATTGCAACGATGGTATTTGATTCGGTAGCTTATAAAAACGTTGTGTCTAACGGACTGGTATTGGATAAAAACGGACAGAAAATGTCGAAACGTTTAGGGAATGCGATTGATCCGTTTACCACCCTAGCGAAATATGGACCCGATGCTACGCGTTGGTACATGATTACCAATGCACAACCTTGGGATAATTTAAAATTTGATTTAGACGGAATCACCGAAGTACAGCGCAAATTCTTCGGTACCTTATACAATACCTATTCCTTCTTCTCCCTTTATGCAAACATAGATGGCTTTGATTACTCAGAGGCTGACCTTGCATTTGAAGATCGTCCGGAAATTGACCGTTGGATTTTATCCAAATTAAATTCTTTAATCCAAGAGGTTGAAACCTCATTTGAGCAATTCGAACCAACCAAAGCAGGTCGATTGATTCAAGACTTTGTGACCAATCAACTTTCCAATTGGTACGTGCGTTTGTGCAGAAGAAGATTCTGGAAAAGCGACGATGCGAAAGATAAACTATCCGCTTACCAGACCTTGTACACCTGTTTAGAAACCGTTGCAGTTTTAGGTTCGCCTATTGCACCGTTCTTCATGGATCAATTGTTTCAAGATTTAAATGCAGTGACGCAAAGACATGATGTCACATCGGTGCATTTAGCCAATTATCCTAAAGTTCAACTTTCACATATTCAAGTGGACTTGGAACAACAAATGGAAATTGCCCAAAACATTTCTTCTTTGGTATTGGGATTAAGAAAGAAAGAGCGAATCCGTGTACGTCAACCATTGCAAAAAATCATGGTGCCAGCCTTAAACGAAACCTTCGTAAAAAACATTTCTCACGTGAAAGATTTAATTCTTTCAGAGGTGAATGTGAAGGAATTGGAATTGCTAGCCGAAGATAACTCTGTTTTGGTGAAAAGCATCAAACCGAATTTTAAAACCATTGGTCCGAAATACGGTAAATTGATGAAAGCCATCAGCAACACAGTGGCTAATTTCAGCGCCGATGACATTCTTTTCATTGAGAAAAATAAAGGTTGGAAGGGAGAAATTGAACAAGAGTCTGTAACATTAGATTTAGAAGATTTTGAAATTAATGCACAAGATATTCCTGGTTGGTTAGTAGCTTCTGAAGGTGGATTAACCGTTGCTTTGGATATCACCCTTACGGAAGAATTGAAAGCAGAAGGTATTGCTCGTGAAGTAGTCAATCGCGTTCAAAATTTACGAAAAGACTCCGGTTTAGATGTCACCGATCGAATTGCTTTAAAAATTGATACCAATGATTTCATTAAATCCGCAATCTTAGCAAACGAAAGATACATCTGTAGTGAAGTCCTGGCCGAAAAAGTTGAGTTCATATCGCTCAATGAAGAGGCTTTATTGACCGAAATTGAAGCCGAAGGTGATACCAAAATCGCCATTTCAAAATAATTAAAAGCCATCTAAACGATGGCTTTTTTGTTTACCTAAGAAATCCTATTTTTGCTGTATGTCAACTTCCTTGGATTTAAAATTAAAAACCCTACCTGAAAAACCAGGTGTGTACCAATATTTTGATCAAAAGGGAAATATTTTATATGTTGGAAAAGCGAAAAATCTGAAGAAAAGAGTCGCTTCCTATTTTACAAAAAATCATGACAATGGCAAGACAAGAATCTTGGTCCAAAAAATTGCCGATATCCAATACATCGTTGTTCCTACGGAAATGGATGCTTTAATCCTTGAAAATAATTTGATTAAAGAATACCAACCGCGATACAACATTCAATTAAAAGACGATAAAACCTATCCGTGGATTTGCATCAAAAAAGAACCCTTTCCTAGAGTATTCTCCACTCGCCAAATGATCAAGGATGGTTCCACCTATTACGGTCCTTATCCAAATGGAAAAGTGATGCATACCTTACTTTCCCTGTTCAGAGAGTTGTTTCCGCTTCGCACGTGTAGTTTGGATTTGTCTGCAAAAAATATTGCTTCAAAAAAACATAAAGTGTGTTTGGAGTACCACCTCGGAAATTGCAAAGGCCCATGTGTTGGACAAGAATCGATTGCTGACTATCAACACTACATCGATCAAATTGAGCACATTCTAAAGGGAAATATTTCAGGAGCGAAACAGTTTTTGAAGCAAAAAATGGAACAATTCGCTCAAGAATACGCCTTTGAGCAAGCACAAGAAATGAAATTAAAGTTGAATTCCTTAGAAAACTATCAAGCGAAATCAACCTTAGTTTCATCTACCATACACGAAGTAGATGTGATTGCGATGCAACAGGTTGACGATAAGTTATATTTCAACTACTTGAGTATTTTAAATGGTTCCATCATTCATGCCTATACCGGAGAATTAAAGCGAAAAATTGAGGAAAACGAATCGGAATTGTTGGCGTTTTTAGTCAATGAAATGCAAAACAGGTACCAAAGTAAATCGAAAGAAATTATCAGTGCGCAAAAATTTGATTACCCCAATCCAACCTATAAAATTACCATTCCTCAAAAGGGCGATAAAAAACAGCTCTTAGAATTGTCTGAACGCAATGTTAAATTTTACGCCCTAGAAAAACGGAAACAAGAGAAAATAAAAGATCCAGAAGCGCATAAAAATCGAATATTAAACCAAATTCAAAGCGATTTTAGACTTAAAAATCTTCCCATTCACATGGAATGTTTTGATAATTCCAACATACAAGGAACCAATCCGGTTTCAGCCTGTGTGGTGTTTAAAGATGGTAAGCCTTCTAAAAAAGATTACCGACATTTCAATATCAAAACGGTAGAGGGACCTAATGATTTTGCATCCATGGAAGAAGTCGTCTACCGCAGGTATAAACGATTATTGGAGGAAGGAGAAAGTCTTCCTCAACTCATCATCATTGATGGAGGTAAAGGACAGTTGTCATCAGCATTGGTGGCGTTGGAAAAATTAAATTTAAGAGGAAAAGTAGCCATTGTAGGAATTGCTAAGAAATTGGAAGAAATCTTTTTTCCCGGCGATCCAATGCCTTTGTACATCGATAAACGCTCTGAAAGTTTAAAAGTAATTCAATTCATGCGAAATGAGGCACATCGATTTGGGATTACTCACCATCGAAATAAACGGAGTAAATCCGCCATTACTTCTGAATTGTTATACATTGAGGGCATCGGACCAAAAACACAAATTGATTTGATGAAACACTTTTTAACGGTGAACAACATCAAAAAAGCAAGTCTGGAAGAATTAGAAAAAATCGTAGGAAAATCCAAAGCCCAATTGGTCTATGGTTATTTTAGTGAGCATGCAGATGTAAAAAATCCAAATAATCCTTCATAACAGATTCTTCGGAAATTCCCTGCTGATAATTCGCCTTCAAAACCTGTTGTTGAGCTAAAAATTGATCTAACGCAAGGTGTTCTAAATTATAATAACAAGAAACCGGTTTTAAATCTTCCCAATCGCGGTAAGCCTCGTGCATGAGAAAAGGAATATGATACCCCAATCCAATGTTTAATGCTCCCGGTAATTGATGATTCATATACTCTTCTGAAGATGGGGTATCGGGGTGAATCAAAGGAAGTAAAAAATCCATTTTTTGGACATATGCATCAAAGGTGGTTTCAGGAATAAAATCTTCAAAAAAGGTGACCTTCAAATCTGGAATTTGATTTTTTACTGCTAATAATGCTTGGTATGCGGGTTCATCCGCTTTTGTCTTTCCTAAAAAAAAGTAATGCACTGAACGACTAGATTTCGCTTGCATGAATTGTTGAAAACCTAGTAAATCCTTTCTGCGATTTTCCACCCCGCCTATAATTCCAATCCAACATTCATCGTTAGGTTTTTCGATGGTTTCCTGAAATGTCGGAAATAGAATGGGACGAAATGCACAAACCCGAATCCCTTTTGGAATTTGAATTTTATCCAAAAAGTACGGATTTAAAAACGCATAATTTTTAATCTTGGAATGAATCAATTTTTGCGTAAAACTCCCATTGAGTTTATTCGTCGTATGCAAAATGCCAAAATAAGTGATGGCTTTTTTGGCGAAGAGACACAAATCCCTAACAAAAGATCCTTGTGCTGTATTAAAGACGACATGTTGTATTTGATGGGATGTCAGCAACTGATTGAATCTTTTAACCGACTTCCATTTTTCCAAAATGCCTTTCGGCTTTTCAAAAGGAATAAAATCATCAAACAACCCATGAAAAGTAGTATTCCGTTCCCAAATAGATTGGTTACCTATGAAAACGACCTCCACCGGAATTGTTTTTAAGGCCTTTAATTGGGTGTAAAGGCATTCATCGTGGGAGCCACCAAATTCAACAAGGGCAATACGGGCTACTTTATTCACTTTTTAACAATAGGATTTGAACAACATTTTCCTACAAAGTAAATACAAAAAATAGTCTTTCGTAAATTTGAGCATGAATTTACTTCGAGTAATCATCCTAATCGCAATGACCCTGCCTAATTATTGGGGACAACAAAAAGTGGTGGTAATGATTGATCCCGGACATGGGGCAAACGATCCAGGTCATCTATCTTCAAATAAAAATCACCTTTCAGAGAAGGAAATCAACCTAAAGATTGCCAAAAAAATGGGAGATTATCTGACCACGTTAGTCAATAACATCGAAGTAGTTTATACCCGAACAGACGATTCCTATCCAACGTTGGATCAACGCGTGGAAATGGCAAATTCCAAAAAAGTGGATTTGTTTATTTCCATTCACTGTAACGCGAATGCCAATAAAAAAGTACATGGGACCGAAACACATGTCCATGATCAAAATGCCAATAATTCACTAGGCTTGGCCAAAATCATTGAGCAAGAGTTTTCAAAACGCGTAGGTAGAAAATCTCGTGGAATCAAAGACCATGCGGATCGTGAAGGTTCACTTCAAGTACTTAAATTCACCACCATGACTAGTGTTTTGGTAGAATGTGGTTTCTTGACCAATGAAAAAGATGCCAATTTTTTAAATTCCAATGATGGACAAGATCTCATCGCTTCAGCCTTATACCGCAGTGTGAAAAAATATGTCAAAGAAAAATACCCCAAAATTAACATCGATAAAACCATTTCCAAAGAGACAAAATCCGTTCAAGCATCATCTGGAAACTCCTACTCCATTCAAATCATGTCATCCATCAATCCTATTGAATCAGATGACGCTTCGTTTAAAAAACTACCTTTCCGTGTACAACGAATTAGTTTGAATACGAGTTCAAAATACAAGTACATCTATTACTGCGGCGATTTTAATTCAAAAGAGCAAGCCCAAGTAAGTCTGCAAGAGATCAAGTCGAAGGGATTTAAAGATGCCTTTGTGGTCAAAAAATAAGATTCGCTTGTTTTTGTTGTAAATTTTTATAATTTCACATAAAAATCTACATCATGGCTACGGTATTTGAAACAAGACTTATAGGTAACATTGGAAAAGACGCAGTGGTAAAAAACATGGAAAGGGGCGTGATTGCCATCAATTTCCCTGTGGCTCATAACAAGAATTGGAGAGACAAAAAAACAGGTGAAACGAAAACTAAAACCACCTGGGTGAATTGTACCATTTGGAAAAAAGATGGCGCAAATATTAAAATTACCGATTTCTTAAAAAAAGGAGCTTTAGTAGAATTGGAAGGCACGCCCTTCGCAAAAGCTTATCCACAAGAAGATGGTTTTATCAGAACTGAAATTCGACTTAACGTATCGAAAACCAATATTTTACGTCCTGCAAAATGCGATGACGATCCACACATTGATATCATAGATGCAGATGATTCAGAATACGATTCAGAATATGGATTGACCAGTTCCATGGATGATTTCACATTAAGCGATGAAGATTTTTAAATTTTTTTAAAAAAATTATTTGAATTTTGAATTCTTTAATTATCTTTGCACTCGCTTATCGAAAGATAAAGATTCTTCCTTAGCTCAGTTGGTTAGAGCATCTGACTGTTAATCAGAGGGTCCTTGGTTCGAGCCCAAGAGGAAGAGCAAAATAAAGACTTACAGTAATGTAGGTCTTTTTTGCTTTTATTTAATTATGACCGCTTCTGATTACCACGTTTACATTCTTTATTCATCCACTCTTGATGGTTTTTATATCGGATATACTTCTAATCTAGAGATTCGATTAAAGTATCATCAAAATGCTTTACCGCATAAATATACCAGCAGAGCAAAGGATTGGGAGATCTTCTATACCATAGCCTGCAAAACTAAAAAACAAGCCTTGGGAATCGAAAAACATATTAAAAAAATGAAAAGTAAAATTTACATTCAAAACTTAATTAAATATCCTGAAATAACAGCTAAACTTTTAGAGCGATACATGGATTGTTAATCAGAATC
>JALRIV010000047.1 GCA_023255275.1 Crocinitomicaceae bacterium
ACATTAAATTCCGCTCACTTTCAAAATGGACTAAATATGCATTACTAATAGGTTCGTTATTTGTTTTCATATTAATAGCTACAAAACCAATTTATGTTGGTCCGATTTTTAGGTCTCCTTTACCTACGATTAATCTAAATCCTACAGAGCTTGATTCTTCTAAGCAACAAATAGTATCGGTTATTGATTCATTAGAACCAAACAAAAAAGCTTTAGATTTAGAAGACCAATCCATGAAGGAAACTGTAGAGACCGATGATTCATTAGAACCAAACAAAAAAGCTTTAGATTTAGAAGACCAATCCATGAAGGAAACTTTAGAGACCGAAGAAATCGGTTCGATGCAAATCAGGCTTAACCTGATTAAAAATGGTTTGTTGATTTTTAAAAATCATCCGATTTTTGGAGCTGGTCCCGGTCAATTTAATAAGATTCATGCAACAGGACAGCAAAAATATCCAACGGGCACAATTGTAGGTCCTCACAATTATTTTATTGAATTATTATCCAAATTCGGGATTATTTGTGTTTTATATATTGCTGTTTTAGCTTACTTGTTTTATCAATTTATGAGGATGTATGTTCACCATAAAAATAAACGAGCTCTATTTGTGTTGATTTTGATCGTCTCCTTTCCTTTATTGTCTTCAATGCCTTCGTCTTTTTTGTATTTAGAGGTAAATCATTTATTTTTGCCGATTCTTCTCCTGATTTTAGGATTAGAAAGAGAAAAGTTAGTTCAAAAAGATTTAGATAAATTGCCATGATTTTAATAAATGGATTACCGCATTTCGGAAGAAAATTGGCTCAAGATTTAAATGATTTAAAAGGTAAACATCGGTTTATATTTTTAAATACCTATTACTCAAAAAAGGATAAACTTAAATATTTTCTGCTTTTGCCATTTAGTAAAATGTTAATTTCATTTAACGGGGTGACAGATAATAGCAATGCCTTGAATTGGGCAATGTTTTGGAAGAAAAAAATTATTATGCAGTGGCATGGTAGTGATGTTTTGTTAGCAATTGAGAGATTAAAGGATGAAACCATTAAAAATAGATATTTAAAAAAATCTACTCATTTTTCAGATTCTGATGAATTATTAAAAGAGCTAAAGCCAATTATTCCTCAGGCAAAGTTGGTGCATTTTAAATATGTATCAAAAAAAGCAGTCAATTATAGTTATTCTAAAATTGAGGCACTAACTTATATTGGACAGGATAACGAAAAGTTTTATGGTTGGAGTAAAATTAAAAAATTGGCGGTGGATAACCCTCAAATTGTTTTTAATGTAGTGGGCTCAAACTCGATCGATGATCACAAATTTGATAATATTAAGAGCTATGGTTGGATTAGTAAAAAGGAATTAAATAAACTCTATAAGAAATGTGCCATCTTTATCCGTTTGACTGATCATGATGGATTTGCGCTTACCGTATTAGAAGCTAAAAGTTATGGTTGTGAAGTCATCTGGAGTCAAGATGATCATTTTGACCATCATGATTACGACGATTTAAGAGCTCAGTTTTCTCAATCGATTGACAAAATTAAAGAAAGAGGAATGAAGCCTAATCAAGAATATTTAAAAGAACTGAAACTGCATTTTTCCAAAGAACACATCATTGGCAACTATTACAATGAAGTTGTTGATGCATTGGAAAATTAACCCAACTAAGTATGATTTTTGTTTGTCATATAACAAAGTATTTAATCTATTTTAAACGGATTTTTAGTTTTCATTTATCTTGGTTTAATTGCAAGTTAATTCATAATTTTAGCATTTATTTAAACCGATGGCATTAATCAAATTAATCAAATGCTAAAAGCACCTTCAACATATTACAAACAATTTGTAACGATACTTTCAGGGAATGCCCTGAGTCAGCTGATTCCATTTGTTTTTGCCCCCATTTTAGCGTATTATTTTTCCAAAGCTGAAATTGGTGAATTCAGTAATTTTCTTGCTTTGGTCTCTTTGTTTGGTATCATCGCCAATGGTCGATTAGAACTTGCTATTCCTTTGCCTGAAGAAAAAGAAAAAGCCCAAAAAATTGTATTCACGAGTTTGATCATTACTTCGTTGATTAGTATCCTCGTCTGTTTGATTCCTTTATTTGAAAATCAATTTTCGGCGATCTTATCGAATTTGACGGGGATTCAAAACAAGTGGCTGATTCCTATTGGGGTATTGAGTATTGGCGTTTTAGGAGTGGCTAACAATTGGCTTTTAAGGCATAAAAATTACCGCTTGATTGCGGTAAGTAAAGTTTCTCAATCCATTGTGAATAGCGGATTTGCCGCTTTGCTTGGATTTTGGGGTTGGGGCCCAGAAGGATTGGTGGTTGGATGGCTCTTGTCGCAATTTATCGGCGTTTTCGTCATGTGGTTCGGGATGCAAAAAATCCCTAAAATCCCGTATTCCATGCATACCTTCAAGGGTGTGCTGAAGGAATACAAAGATTTCCCGGTTATCAATTCCTTACATGCTTTTTCAGATATTTTTATCACCCAATTTCTTTTGTTCTACATGGTGTCCAATTATTATGGCTTGGCCGAATTGGGTTTGTTTGCCTACATGAATCGATTGGTGAAAGCGCCTATTGTATTGATTACGAGCTCAGTTTCTCAATTGTTTTATGTGGAAGCGAATGCTTTAATTTTGGAGAAAAAATCGGTCATTCCGATTATGTTAAAAACGATAAAAACGTCCTTGTTTTTTGGATTGCCTTTCATTCTGGTAGTATACTTTTTTGCGCCAACGCTTTTTGAATGGTATTTGGGAGATGGATGGGGACAAGCTGGAGTGTATGCACGAAATATCACGCCTTATTTGTTAATGACCTTTATTTTCTCACCAATTTCCATGATGTCCATTTTATTCAAAAAACAAAAGCAATTTTTTATTTGGAGCATGGCCGGACAGCTTGCAAGTATTTTTGTCCTTTACCTTGGTCACCAACTTCAATGGACTTTCGCAGATACACTTTGGCTTTATTCGATGGTCTTTGTAATTTATTTTGTATTTTTATTTTGGTGGTATTTAAGCATCGCTAAGAAAGCAATAGAAAAATGATGTACGATAAAATTAGGAATCGACTGATATGCATGTGGAGCAGCCTTAAGGGTGCTTCTATAGCTTCCCATTGTTATCTTGGAAAAAATTTAGATTTTACCCACATTAGTCGATTGGAAATGAAATCCAAATCGAAATTATATAAAAATTCTACCTTTTACATTGGAGCTAAAGGAAGCTTTTCGATTGGTGAAAATTCGCATGTGGCACCAAATGCCTATGCTTTAATAGGAGATAATGAATTGATGATCGGAAATCATGTAGCGATTGGACCGCATTGTACCTTCATCAATCACAGTAATCACTATGAAGGTCCTTCTGCTTTGTTTTGCGAAAATTACCTCGATGGTCGGATTGAAATTGGTAATAATGTTTTTGTGGGCGCCCAATGTGTTTTTCTACCTGGTACTGTCGTGGAAGACAACGTAGTCATTGCCTCTAATGCAGTAGTTAAAGGACACCTTAAATCCGGTTTTATCTATGGAGGAACACCTTGTAAACCGATTAAACCCATCTAGATGAAGGCTTATTTAAATTTTACCAATAATGCCTTGTCCAAAGTTGGATATTTAAAAGCTGTTTGGAAGATATTGACTTTTCAATCTGCTAAGAATTACCAAAAATGCATGGATTTAGTCGGGGAGTTTTTTAATGTTTCGAGTAAACAAGTATTTCTTTTTGGTGGAGGAAGAATGGCTGTCTATTCTTTACTTAAACATTTATCCTTAAAGGAAGATGATGAGGTGATTGTAGCCGGATATACTTGTGTGGTATTGACGAACGCTGTAAAATTTTCAGGTGCAAAAATTGCTTATGTCGATGTGGACCTTCATTCAGGTAACATGCTGCAAGAAGCATTGTTTTCTTCGATTCATGAACGATCCAAAGTACTCATCATTCCACACAATTTTGGAATCGTTTCATCCTTAATTCCTGAAATTAAGGAAAGGTTTCCTCAGTTGTACATCATTGAAGATGTTGCCCATTCTTTTGGTTCAAAAGATGCCCAACAACAATTAGCAGGGACTTTAGGGCATGCTGCATTCTTTAGTTTGGAATATTCAAAACCGATTACCTCCGGAATTGGAGGACTATTAATTGTGAATGAGTTGCACGATTTTAATCGATTTAAGGCAAACTATGAAGCATTGAACTATTTTCCTCGTAGTTATGTCTTTAAAATCATCGTTACCCTTGGCGCGTTGAATCTAACTTATTTTTCAAATACGACATTTTTCTTAAAAAACACCTTCCGAATCCTATCTAAATTGAAATGGGTGTATAATACTTCAAAAATGGAAATCGATGGGTTTCTTCCACCGCATTATCCAGTTAAATTGAGTAAGGTGTTGAGTAATTTTCTGGTCATTCAATTGGAACACATCCATACCATTAATGAAAAAAAGAAGCAAATTGTAGCCTCCTATCAATCGACTTTTCATGCCTTTAACGATTTGATTACCATTCCAACAAATGATTTAATTCTCGTGCGTTACCCCCTTCTTTTTGGTCCTCAAATCACGAATGACCAAATCAAGCAGATTCAAAAAGAAGCCTATGAAAAAGGCTATACATTTGGAGTTTGGTTCAATGATGTCGTTCACCCGATTGGGTCCTATCGTTACGGATACGAAGCAGGAGCTTGTGAAAATGGTGAATACCTGAGCAAGCGCATGTTGAATTTACCAGTAAATATCAATTACCCCTTACACGATGGGCAGCTGAATGACTTGGTGCAATTGTTAAAAAAGTATGGGGTACAATAAGAAAAATAAAATCATAGTGATTGGTTTGCCTTATTTTGGCAAGCAATTGGTGCGTGATTTAAAATTCTATGATCCCAATATCAAAGTCGTATATTTGAATACGTATTACTCTAAATTAGATCGTTTTAAATTTTTACTTTTTCTTCCTTTTTACCAAACAGTGTTATCGATCAATGGAAGTACATCCAAAAGTTCAGCTTTTGATTTAGCGATTCGTTGGAAAAAGAAATTATTCATGATATGGGTGGGGAGTGATGTACTTTTAGCAAAGGAAAACCATCAGCATCAGTCCGAAATTCAAGTGTATAAAACCTATGCGAAACATTTATGCGAAGTTGCATGGATTCAACAAGAATTAGCTGCTATTTCGATTCCGGCAGCGGTAACGCCTTTTGTTTCCTTCGACAAACAATTTGCGGCCACAACGCAAGATTCGAAGGAATTGAAGGCATTAATCTACATTGCGCAAGATAAAGAACAATTTTATGGAATCGAGTGGATCATTGAAGCGGCTAAACAGTTACCAAAGGTCCAATTTACAATCGTGGGAAGCGAAGGAAAGGGCTTCGAGGTGTCAGCGAACATTAAATTTAAAGGATGGGTTAAGGATATGAACCCACTTTTCCAAGAACATGATGTCTGCATTCGAATACCGGAACACGATGGGTTATCGGTTTTTGTGCTCGAATCTTTAGCTCGAGGCAAACAAGTGATTTATCGATACCCGTTTAACCATACCCATTATGCACCGGATGAAATGGCTTTGGTGGATTCGCTTAAAATATTGGAAACTCAAAAAGCCTCCGGACAAGATTTAGTTCATCACGAAGGGATACATTTTATTCAAGATCATTACCAATCTCATCAAGTCATTCCCCATTTATTATCCCTACTTTCTCCCTTATGAAAATTGCCATCATCACAACCTATTATCCCCCTGTAAAAAGTATTGCCTCTAACCGAATGGAAGCGATGGCTTATTACTTAGCGCAAGGACAACAAGTGGTGGTGTTTGCATCAGGACAAGATCATGAGCAAGCACAAGGAAATTTAGTGGTGAAATATACGCCAGAGCAGCATTTGTTAAATCGGTTAAAAGATTTACCATCAGATTCAAAATGGCTTCATAAAATTAAAGTAGGAACGCGCTTATTATTGAGTAAAATGCTGAAAGATCCTTTGGTATCTTGGAAAAAAAACACCTTGAACAAAGTAATTGAGGCGCATCAACAAGAACCATTCGATCTGCTCATCAGTTCTTATTCTCCTGAAGCTGCGCACGAGGTAGCCATAGCCTTTTGTAAAAAATACGATGATGTTCCCTGGGTGGCTGATATGCGCGATGAAATGTCTACTAACCCCTATTTAACAGTTGGAAAAAGAAAACAATTGATGAAATTAGAATCATTGGTGAATGAATATGCAAGTGCTATAACTTCAGTCAGCTTGCCCATATTAAATGATTTCCAAAAACTTTGTCCGAAGGTTAAGTACTTTGAAGAAATTAGAAATGGATTCAATCATGATTTCCAACCCGATCTTTCTGCGTCTCAAAATGAAGTGTTTACTTTTGGATATTTTGGAACTTTTTATGGAACCAGAAAACCACATACTTTTTTGGAGGCCTTGCACGAATTGAAATTAGACGGAACCTTTAATTTTCGATTTGAATTATACGGAGCGCATCAAAACTTTGATATTCCCACTTCATTGAAAGCATACGTCATGCTTTACCCTTCACTTTCATACCTCGAAGCCATCAAAAAAATGGCTGAGATGGATGCCAATGTTTTAATACACCCTAGAAGTCAACAAAAAGGGGTTTTCACCGGAAAATTATTTGACTATTTATCGATTCAAAAACCGGTCTTGGCATTAGTCGACACCACGGATGTAGCAGCGGAACTGATCAATGATATGCAAGCTGGTTATGCGGTAGAATTTGACGATGTAAAGGGGATAAAGGAAGCTATTTTACAATTGAAAGAAGATTGGACGTGTCATCAACTTAAAGTTGGAACTCCTGAACAAATTCATCAATTGCATCGCAGCTTTCAAATGGATCGCCTGGAAAAATTACTGATTAAAATGGTGAAAAAGTAAACGTATGAAGACAATCCAAGTCGGACCTAATTCCGTTCATTTTACGCGATTTATAAAAGAGGTAGTTGCACGAAATATAACTTGTGCGATTGTTTCAGATGATCATTTAAGCGAAGTGTCATCTCTTGGCGCATTGCATCTAGGGACTTTTAAGTCCTTTAACCTATTGACCTTATTTCGGGAATATCGAAAATTGAAAGGTTTTTTGAAAAAAGAACAACCACAAATTGTTCATGTACATCAAATCAATCGCTTGGCTTTCTTTGCTACCCGAGCAGCAAGAAAATTAAAGATTCCGGTGATCAGCACGGCATGGGGAAGTGATGTGTTACTGATGCCTCAAAAAAATAAGTTGAATGCCGCATTAGTAAGATACGTGATAAAGCATTCTACTTATGTGACTGCGGATGCGCAATCCATGATCGATGCCATGCAAAAATTAATACCGAGTGATACAAAATACAAACATATCCAATACGGGATTGAAGTAGTAAAGCCTGCAGAAAAGGAAAATATTATTTTTTCGAATCGCTTTTTAACACCACTTTATCGAATCGCACAAATCATTGAATATTTTATACCATTTTCAGCCAAACATCCAGAATGGAAATTAGTCATTGCTTCTACTGGTTCGGATGAAGCTCTTTTAAAATCAATGGTTGATGTAAATTCTATTTCTGATAAAGTTGAATTTGTTGGGTGGTTGACAAAAGAGGAGAATGAATTTTGGTATGCTAAATCCAAAGTATATATTTCAATTCCATCATCTGATGGCACCTCTGTTTCGGTATTGGAAGCAATGTCTGCTGGTTGTATTCCAATTTTATCAGATTTGCAAGTCTCCAAGGAATGGATTATTCATTTAAAGAATGGTATTCTAGAACAAGAATCCATCAACCCATTTTTAGAATTAGATAAAATTGATAGTAATACCCTGCAACAAATTAATTTTAAATTGATCGAGGATAAGGCATCAAAAGCCAAATGTATGACGAAATTTATCGCATTATATCATTGATTATGGATGAATATATTATAACTTTGATGAAAAATTAAATGGAGAATAACCTATTTACCTTCTCAAAATTTAAAATTAGATTCGAGGATCTTCTATGGTTTTCCCTTTTCTTTTTCCTCCCCATCCAACCAAAATGGATTACCCTTATCTTCATTTTGATTTTCTTGGTATTCATGGTTCGTGTACTTTTTAAAGATCAAAAAATCAATACGCGTTTCTCAACTTTTAAACAACATTATGGAGGCTTGACCTATCCACTTGTAGGGATGTTTTTGTTTGAAGTCATGCATTTTATCGGTATGCTATATTCTGACAACCAGGGATTTGGATGGTTTGATGTTTCCGTGAAAATCATGTTTATGTTGGTGCCTCTTTACTTGTTTTTCCACCTTGTATCCCATATTTCATGGGCGATTTGGGGCTTTTTAGGAGGTTGTATTTTGATCGTATTCATTAATGCCTTATGGTATTTTTATCCAGATTATTTTCACGTTCTCGAAGCCGACCGAATCACTTTTTCCAAACTCATTCATCGTACTTACTTCGGGTTACTATTGAATATGGGTCTGATTTTCTTATTTTTCAAACACCGAATTCCGTTAGGGGTTTTTATACTAGGTTTTCCGATTTTAGCCCTTGGAATAATGCTATCCATGTCGAAGGCAGCAGTGATTAGTTTGATTTTAGTCTCTTTATTTGGTGTTGTACATTTGATCCTCCGTAAAAAATGGATACTTGTTGCCTACATGACATTATTACCTTTACTGTACTTTATTTTGCCTGTCGATCAATTATTTCAATCAACATTAGGTAGGTTTCAAAGTGTTCAGGAGGTCAAGCTTCATGAAGTGGATAAAAGCAGTGTAGAAAGTAATGCTGCCAGAAAATTTACATGGCATGCATCTCAGGAAGTTATCAAGGAACACCCCATTTTAGGCGTGGGCACGGGTGATGTAAAGGACAAGTTAACGCAAAAGCAAATTGATTTGGGCTATTTGGGCATTGCGAAAGAACGCTTGAATTCCCATAATCAATATTTAAATACTTGGATTTCAATTGGATTGTTTGGATTATTTTTTCTTTCAATGTTTACTGCTGTTGCTTCGTTGTCGTCCCTCATCAAGAAAAATGGATTATACCTTACTTTTTTTGTGTTGATTTCGTTTAATGCCCTTTTTGAATCCATTTTTGAAGTACAAGCAGGTATTTATGCCTTTTGCTTTGGTCTTTGTTTAATCCATTTTATTCATCAAGACAACACCATTACCACCCGATGAGAATTCTGTTTTTAACTCAATATTATCCCCCTGAAATTGGTGCGCCACAAAACCGATTGCACGAATTGGCCTTGCGATTGAAAGCGAATGGTTTGGATGTGGAAGTCTTAACGGCTTATCCAAATTACCCCAAAATGGAGGTTTTTGAGGCTTATCAAAACGGCAAAATTAAGGAGGAGTCTATAGATGGCATTAAAGTTTACCGATCTTGGATCTATGTTTCGAAATCTAAAGGGATTTTAGCTCGTTTACTCAATTATTTTAGTTTCGTTTTTACGGCTTATTTCCGAGGAAGAAAATTGAAGTCCTATGATTACCTGTTGGTCGAATCTCCGCCTCTTTTTTTAGGATATACGGCAATGGCTTTATCCAAAAAGTTACACGCAAAGTTGATTTTTAATGTTTCCGATTTATGGCCTGAGAGTGCTGAGAAATTAGGAATTGTGACCAATAAATTTTTGTTGAACTTCGCGTATCGATTAGAAGCCCGTTGCTATCGGAAAGCGATATTAATCACCGGACAAACGCAAGGTATTGTAGATAATATCAAAGGTCGCTTCCGAGAGAAAGATGTGTATTGGTTGCCGAATGGGGTAGATCTAACTTTTTACAATCCAGCAACGATTGAATCGGGAACGTTTAGAGCAAAACATGGGTTTACAGCAGATCAAATTTTATTCTTTTATGGAGGAATAATTGGACATGCACAAGGATTGGAAGTTATTTTAAAGGCAGCTAAATTGATTGAGAATCCAAAGGCGGTTTTTATTATTCAAGGCGCAGGACCCTTGTTAGAGGAATTGAAACAAGTATTGAAAAAAATGCAATTGACCAACGTCCATTTTCTTCCACCCGTTTCTAAATCAGAAATGCCGCAAGTATTAAAAGCAGTTGATGTAGCGGTTGTTCCCTTGAAAAAACTTGCTATCTTTGAAGGCGCAATACCATCTAAAATATTTGAAGCCATGTCGATGGAAATTCCTCTTTTATTAGGGGTAGACGGTGAGGCAAGGCGACATTTTATCGAAGGTGCAAACGCAGGATATTTTTGTGAACCAGAAGATGAAAATGCTTTAGCAGCTCGCGTGAATGAATTACTTGATGACCCGCAAAAAATTAAAGAAATGGGTAAAAATGGTCGATTGTATGTCCACGAACATTTTAATCGAAATAAAATTGCACAAGATTTTTATCATAAACTTAAAGAAATAAATTAACGATGATTCCTTTTTCTCCGCCCAGAATTGACCAAAAAGTAATCGATGAGGTTACAGACACTTTAACGAGTGGTTGGATTACAACAGGTCCTAAAACAAAACGTTTCGAAAAAGAAATTTCTGCATATTGTGGTTGTCAAACGACCGTTGCCGTAAATTCTTGGACCATGGGCATGCAAGTGTTTTTACATTGGTGGGGAATCCAAGAAGGGGATGAAGTCATTCTTCCCGCATATACCTATTGTGCCAGTGCCAATGTTATTGTGCATGCAGGAGCAAAGCCTGTTATGGTAGATATTAATCCAGAAGATTTCAATATTTCGGTTGAAGCCATTAAAAAAGCCATTACGCCAAAAACAAAAGCCATTATTGCGGTGGATTTGGCTGGTTTCCCATGTGATTATGATGAAATCAATGCTTTGGTAAAAGATCCAAGCATTCAATCCATTTTTCAACCAAGAAATGAGTTGCAACAACAATTAGGAAGAATTTTAGTCATCAGTGACGCTGCGCATAGCTTTGGTGCTACTTACCAAGGAAAACGTTCAGGATCTTTGACCGATATAACTACGTTTTCATTTCATGCAGTAAAAAACTTAACTACGGCAGAAGGTGGAGCACTTTGTTTTAATTTACCTGATGGATTTGATCACGAAGAAATCTACCGCACTTTCAATACGATGATTTTGCATGGTCAAAACAAAGATGCGTTGGCTAAAACACAAAAAGGGAATTGGCGTTACGATGTGGTAGAGCCAGGTTTCAAGTGTAATATGACAGATCTTCAAGCGGCAATTGGATTAGTGGAATTGGAGCGATACCAAGAAAATTTAGATCGAAGAAAGGAAATATTTCAACAATACGATGAAGCATTTTCAGCATTCGAATGGGCTGAAATCCCTTTACATACTACTGCTACGAAGCAAAGCTGTTACCATTTGTATCAATTGAGAATAAAAGGATTTACTGAAGCGGAACGCGATTTGATGATGCAGCATATTTTTGATCAAGATGTTTCTGTCAATGTGCATTTTCTACCATTACCGACTTTAACTGCCTATAAAAAAAGAGGGTACCATATCGCTGATTATCCAGAAACTTGGAATAAATATCAAAATGAAATATCCTTACCGGTTTACTATAATTTAACCAATGAACAAGTACAAACGGTTATTGGTGCTGTTAAAAATGCATTTGATCAAGTTATACTGAAAATAGCTAATGAAGCGCCTTTTTGACATCAGTTTTTCAAGTATTGTTATGCTTTTATTTTTCCCTTTTGGATTAATAATAGCGCTTTTAATAGTAGCGGATAGCCGAGGAGGTGTGTTTTACTTTCAAAAACGTGTTGGGCAATTCGGAAAGCCTTTTGCACTGTTTAAATTCAGAACCATGCGCCCTGCGTCAGACGTTCAAGGAAAAATTACGATTGGAGCTCGAGATCCAAGAATCACAAGCATCGGTTATTTTTTACGCAAATATAAATTAGATGAGTTTCCTCAGTTTATTAATGTACTTATTGGGGACATGAGCATTGTTGGTCCTAGACCAGAAGTGCAGGAATATGTCGATTTTTATACGGAAGAACAAAAAAAGGTGCTTAATGTCAAACCTGGGATTACAGATTATGCATCTTTAGCATATTTTGATGAAAATGAATTGCTCGGTAAAGCAGAGGATGCGCAATATACTTACATTCACGAAGTAATGCCTGCCAAATTAGCTTTGAATCAAAAATACATTCAAAATCCTACGTTATGGAATGATTTCCGCATCATTTGGCTGACCTTCAAACGGATGCTGGTACGTCGTTAGATTAACGTGTAAGCAAAGGCACAACCGATGAAAATACTCAACAACTTCAACATGTTGAATTTATGATTTTCTGAAGTTTCAAAAATGATCGTGGTTGAAATGTGTAAAAACATAC
>JALRIV010000048.1 GCA_023255275.1 Crocinitomicaceae bacterium
TTCAAAATCCGGATTGATAATATAGGTATTGTCGGGGGTTTTAAATCCAACGATGGTCACTCCGGTTAGTCTTTTCGCTTCCAACTGTCCAATGGTTTTATTTCTAAATTCACTTGGCAATTCATTAAAGGAAATCGATTCGATATTCACTCCTTGATTGCCTTGTATGCGAATGACATCTAAAAATTCAACCACGTCGGGATTTGAGATCAAAGATGCCATATGTGATCCCCCAATAATATCAGGCATGATGACATTAGTTGCTCCAGCCATTTTCAATTTATTAACGGATGAATTTTGAGATGCCCTTGAAATGATAATTGCCTTAGAATTAATACTTCGTGCAGTTAACACCACAAAAAGGTTGTCCGCATCTTTAGGCAAACAAGTAATGATGGCATTGCATTTTTCTACACCTGCAGCAGAAAGAACTTCATCTGATGTCGCATCGCCCTTGATAAATGTATATCCCTTTTTCAATTGATATTCCGTGATCAAGTTTTCATTACTTTCAATGATGATGAATTCTTTTCCAAAAAGTTTCAAATCTTCCGCCGTTTGTTGACCCACACGACCAAATCCACAAATGATTACAAAATCTTTCATCCGATCTATTTTTTTATTGATTTTAGATTGTTTTAAATACTCTTTATATTCTCCCCGAGTGATAAAGATGGTAATTGAATTAATGGTATACGCAAAAATACCAAAAGAGGTAATGATGAGGGAAGCCGTGAAAAATTTCGCATAGGTAGATAATTCATGTACCTCCGAAAAACCTACTGTGGAAACAGTGATAATCGTCATGTAAAAACTATCCACCCAAGTCCACCCTTCGATCAATTTATACCCAATCGTACCAATAGATAGAACGATGAATAATAGAAAGATAAAAAAGTAGATTTTACTTAGTGGATGTTTCATAATGAATTAGAGTTCCCAAATGGTTTTTCTTGGTTTATGGATGAATTTGAAATAATAGTTATGTTCTTTAATCCAAGCCATGATGAAATATATCAAAACGGGAGAACCTAATCCTATAAAAGAAGCGTAGATGAACGAAATTTTAACCTTTGAAGGTCTGATACCTAATTTTTCAGCCCACCAAGTGCACACACCATAGGATTTTAATTCGAAAAAGAAGACTATTTTTTGTATCCAACTCATTGATTCAAAATTTGTTTACCGATAAGACAATGCATACATGATTTCATTTTACAATGATGGGAGTATAATTCAATCAAGAATTGACTATCTAACGACGAATGTACAAAAATTCCGAGTTTTTTCCAATGTTCTACGATTTGATTTTTTTCGGGCGCTAAAGCCCTAAGTAAGTTAAAAGCTTTCGTTTCGTATTCATGTTGATTGATCTGTTTGGACTTAAAGTATAAAAAGGGTGCAACCACATTGATTAAAAGGTGATTTAAAAATGCAGCCGTGAAAAGAATGGGAGATGGGTGTAAAACTATCTTGAAATAGGACACTAATTGTGATAGTTCCAGATTAAGCCAATATTCATCCCTCAAAAAATAGGGCGCTGCAAAAAGCATTTGTTGCAACCTTAAATTGGGGTTCCCTTTGGGATAAAACCCCTTGGTGATGGAAGGAGTAAGAATGCGGTCAGTAATAAATTGTTCAAATTTCGGGAATTGATATTGAAGGCTTAAGAGCTCATCTGAAGAAATATGTTGGTAAACTTCATTGAAAAAATCGGCATTGTATTTCCTTCCAAAGGCTGAACAAAATAAAGCGTACAACAAATCATTTCCATGTTGAAAGTCAGAAATTTTCCTGTGATACTTTTGATGCAAAATGTGCAATTGGATGCGATCATTGATTAGCATAGGACTGATCAATTTTTCACAGGGAATGAATGAAGAGACGCTAGAATTTCTGGTATAGTTAGCGTAATCGTAAGGGTCGATTTCAGATTCGATTTCAATCGTTAATAATTTTTCTCCTTGTACCCAAACCTCTCGATCTTTTTTTAAAACGACATGTAAAATAACATTCTGATAATTTTCATCTTGATCGTGTTGGTGCAGATACCAATCTGAAGACTGAATGTGAAATTCAATGTGACCATGAAAAACGAGATCTTGATAGCGGACAGCGCCCATTAAAAAATCGGGGCCATTCAAGGTATTCCATTCGCCGAAATTGAGCACTTCAACTTCCTGCCCACAGGTAGTTTTAAACCGATTTTTCGCAAAGGCCTTTTTAGACCAAAGTAGTTGTAGGTATTTTTCTTCCATCGTGATTTACGATATAGAAGATACAAAAAAAGGCTTTCATTTGAAAGCCTTTTTTATTGATATTGTATTATATGTTTATCTTTTCGGAATGGGTTGGAAAATCAAATAGTTTGGATTTGCCGGTGCTGAGTTCACGTCGAATTTCATACTCAACACTTTTCCTTCTGTTCGACGATTGAACTGATGTAATTTTTCAAACAATACCTTGTCTTTCGTTTTAAACTGGTTAATATATGCTTCCGTTAAAACAATTTTTTCAACACCTGTCATATCGGTTGGCTCTTTTTCAAGATACTCCTCACCTTTTTTGTATACCGTTCTTGGAACTGCTTCTCCCTTTCCAACAGGTACGATACGTCTTGGATCAATTCCTTTCTCCTCTACTAAGAATTTGTAACACATTTTCGCACGATTCTCTGATAATACTTGATTTCGTTTATCGGTATCACGTGAATCGGTATGTGAACTTAATTCTAACACTAATCCTGGATATTCTTGTAATAAGTTGTAAACGAACATCAAGGAATCTTTTGAGTTGATGGTTGAATCTACAAGTAAAGTCCATTGTGCTAATGGGTAACGAACCTCTGGTAAGTTGATTGGTTTAATCGGTAATAAAGCCATATCAATAACGAAGTTTTGATCGAAGTTCAAACCAACGGTTGAAAAACTAGACCCTAACGTATCTTCGTAGAAACCTTTTTTGGAAATTTTGATTGAATAAGAAGTATTTTCGTTCACATATCGATCTCCAGATGGTTTTTTATCCCAAAATACAGAACCTTGCTTGTTGGTATAACCTTCCCAAGTTTGGTTGGTTGATGATTTAACCACCACTTTAACATCTTCTAATTTTTTCGTTCTATTTCCTGCCTCAGAAACAATTACTTTTAAGTCAAAAATATTTGGAGGCAATTCATACATATAAATATCTGCTTTACCTTCACCATTTTCTGATTTACGTTCTGAAGTAAAGTAACCTTTGCGCGGTGTCAACTCAATTAACGCATAGTCGTTATGGTCTGAGTTAATTGGAAATCCTAAATGCGTTGGATTTTCCCATTTGTTTTCACCATTTACTCGTTCTGCAACATAAATATCTAAACCTCCTAGACCTTGGTAGCCATCAGAAGCGAAATACAATTGACCTGCTTCACCTAAAGTAGGGAACAACTCGTTTCCTCTGGTGTTAATTTCTTTACCCATATTTTTAGGTGCAGTCCATGTTTTTGCTTTTTTATCATATGTAGTATACCACAAATCTTTTCCTCCAAACCCACCAGGCATATCAGAAGCAAAAATTAAAAATTTACCATCTTCTGTAACACATGGATGACCAACTGAAACGGTATCGCTAGTTTTTAAATTGATTTTCTCAGGCGTATCCCATTTGTCTTTACCTTTTGATTCAGTAAACCAAATATCACAACCTAAGTGCATTTTCTTTTCATTTGGACATCTAGTAAAGAACATAGTTTTAGCTTTACCATCAAAACAAACGGTTCCTTCGTTGTCATCGGTATTGATTAATCCACCTGTCTCAATCAATTTAGGCTCACTCCAGTTTCCTTTTGGATCTAAATCACTGGTCCATAAATCCATATAGTTTTCACAAGTTCTTGGATCTGTATCGCCTGTTGAACCAGGACGAGAGGATGCAAAGAATACTTTTGAATTTTTACGATCTGCAAACATAGGAGCCATATCGTATTCTTTTTTGTTCAAATTCGTTTGATTTTGAACGATATGTCTGGTTTTGTTTTCTTTTACTTCCTTTTTACCTTGAACCGCTTGAATACCCACTTCTGCTCTTGTATCATTTGGCACCAATTCTTGGTAAGCTTGATAGCTCAAAAGCGCTTTTTCATCTTCAGCCATAATACGTAACATATCGCCATTGAAAAGTAATACTTCTGGTACCACTTGTTGGTAATCTAATAAGATAGCGCGATCGTACCATTCATTTGCCTCGCGAACACGGTCCGTTAAACGATAACATTCAGCCGTTTTGAATGCCAAGTCACCTTTTAATTTTTTGGCTCTAGGCCCTTTATTGGAAGCCTTTTTGTATGCGTCTGAACATTTTTCTGCTGCTTCACAATACCTTTCACTCGCATATAATAAATTTGCTTCGTCTAAAGTCTTGTTTTGAGAAAAAGAATAGGAAATTGTTACTATAGAAATTATAGCTAAAATTAAAATTCGTTTCATAGGTTTTTAATATTTCACAATTGAATATTCTACAAAAAAAACAATAATTTCTGAATCTTCAACAAAAATGTTAAAAAAAAACTAATTTAATTCATCATTGGCATGAAGATAGACTCTCCATTTTTCGAGTATATCTTTAAATCCATCAGGGATTTCAGAATCAAATTGTAAATATTCTTTTTTATTAGGATGTTGAAATCCTAATGTTTTTGCATGTAGTGCTTGACTGGGTATGAGCGAAAAACAATTCGCGATAAATTGCTTGTATTTTTGCGTGGTTGTTCCTTTTAAAATTTGATCTCCTCCATATTCCTTATCGTTAAATAAAGGGTGGCCGATGTGCTTCATGTGTGCACGAATTTGATGCGTTCTTCCGGTTTCCAATTTACATTCCACCAAGGTCACGTAACCAAATCGCTCTAAAACACGGTAATGCGTAACCGCATGCTTTCCATAATCTCCATCAGGAAAAACGGTCATCATTTTTCGATTCTTCAGGGATCGTCCGATATGCCCCGTGATGGTTCCATCTTCTTTGATGTCGCCCCAGACCAACGCGTGGTATCTTCGTTCGGTAGTTCGATCGTAAAATTGTTTCGACAAGTTGGTCAAAGCCCATTCCGTTTTTGCCACCACCATTAAACCCGTAGTGTGCTTATCCAAGCGATGCACTAATCCTGGGCGACCGAAATAATCTTGAATCCCATTCGGCAAGTGATCAAAATGATAAACTAAAGCATTAACCAAGGTTCCTGTATAATTGCCATAAGCAGGATGCACCACCATATCCGCAGGTTTATACACCACTACTAAGTCATCATCCTCATAAACAATTTCAATCGGAATATCTTGTGGAATTAATTCGATTTCTCGAACAGGGTAAGGCATCATCATAGAAACCTCATCTTTTGGCTTGACTTTATAATTGGATTTAACTTTTTGCTTATTGACAAAAATATTTCCATTTTTAGCCGCAATTTGAATTTTATTGCGTGAAGTATTCGGCATTCGATCCATCAAGAACTTATCGATTCGAATGACCTCTTGACCTGGATCTGCTACAAAATTAAAATGTTCAAATAATTCCTCCTCTTGCTCTGATTCAAAAACTTCCTCCTCTTCTAACATTTTTTTGTTTAATTTTTTAAGACCCGAACCGGTTGATCTTGTCCTGCTATTTTTAAGAAATACATCCCTATCGGTAATTCAGATAAATTCAATTGAAACGTGTCTCCTTGTTGAACCATTGCTCCGAAGGGATTATATAAAACCCAATTTACTTCTTGTTTTAATTCATGTTTTAGATACAAAAGATCGTTGGTTGGATTAGGAAATACGCTCCACTTCGAACGATTATCTTCCGTTAACTGGTCCAAACCTAACTCTTTGTCCATGCCTGTTGAAAAAATTGGTCGAATCATCACGGATCCTTCAAAGGAAGAAGATTGCCATGTTACTCCATTGTCCACACTGTAAAAAGTCCTGTCTTTATGGTCGATGTTGGCATCTAAGCCCGCATTTAATCTAACCGGGTCTAATTGTCGCCATCCAATATAAAACGGACCATCCACTTTCACTTTTAAGGTATCTTTAAAGTAATACGTGGTAAACCCATTCGGACTATTTTGATAAACGGGGTTTCTTGGGAAAAACAAATTGTCTTCGTACAAAACTGCTCCGGGCACTCCCCCATTATCAGCCCATAAGGTTAACAAGAATAATTTATTCGAAAGGTCGACCACAGAAGGCACAAAATGAATCATCGCTCCGATGACAGAATCGGATTCATAAGGAACATATTTAATGGCTAAACGTGCCTGTGCACTCGTCGGACCATAAGCTAATTCAGCACTACCGTCATCGTAACTGTAATAATTTGCAAACACTTGTGTGTTTCGGGTCGAATCATTAATGTCTAAATTAGGAAACTGAGCCGTCGCTTGTGTCAAATGTGTAAACGTTTGTTTATCTCCCAATTTACTTGGATCGTATTGATATCCTGAAGAAAAATCATGCAAGGAAGTATAGGTAGTTCTTGGGTCATAGTTGATATTTCCTCCTGCCAAAGTTTGACCCATCAAGGTGTAATTTCCTTCTAAAGCGCCATTGTAAAACACTTCACATGTACCATTTTGAAAATTCGATAAGACGTTGTTATTATTTCTCACCACTATTTTCACTTGATCACTCATTTTACCTACAGGATTATTTTTAAAATGATCCCAAGGAACAGAAGTGTAATCCTTCAAAAGGGTATTGACAGGATAGGAAAAAGCGAAATCTTTGAATAAACTATCTTGATAGCCCGAAGGCGCTCTTAAATGCACATAATCTACATGAAACAAATCTAAAGCACCAGACATTCCCCCATAGTTGCGCAATCTGAATTGAAAACCCTTTTTGAAAAACATAGCATTTGTCACTGGTATATGCACGACTCCCCAATCCGTTTGAGGGGCTGATGTTCCATTCACACTCCACATGTGGATCCATTGATCTAAGTCTTTGGCATAGAATTCTAATAAAAGGGAATCGTTATATTCGGGAGCATCTCCTAATCCTTTTGCTTGGTAGACAAAACTAAAGTACAAAGAATCACCTGCCGTATGCGTGCTTAAATCAATTGGTTTAGACAACAAAACATCGGCATAATTCGAAACTGTTGAGCCAATTTGATAAGGATATCCATTTGGGTCAAGTCCATCGAAAGTTGCAACACCTAATGACCACGGATTGTATGCTTGGGTGTAATTGTGATAGACATCCTCATTCATCCACAATTTACTTGGGTCATTAATGCTTAAGAAAAATTGTGTGGCAGAATCTTGAAAAATATCAGGTCCCACAATCCAAACCGTGTCGGGTGTATCGGCTACCCCAATCGTATCATAAATATAGTAAGGTGGGTAAACTGCTGTGGTCGCATAAACGGGTGGATAACTCGACAAATCACCTAACTTCACATTTACCGATGGAAAAGGGAAATCCGTTGCTGTGGAGGTGGAAAGATCGTAAACGCGACGAAAAGTGGGCTGGGTAGTATACGTTATACTTGCAGCTAATGGCAAATTCGTTACGTTATCTTTCAAGCGGTAATGCTTTTCAGAGGTAATTCCTGGAAGCGTAAAATCGTATGGATATTTTTGAAATAGATCCGAAGAGAAATCGTCGAAAAAAGGAATACTTAAGGTATCCAATGCAAAAATGAAAGTGCTATCAAAAGTACCGTTATTAAGTTTTTCGGATGAATTCGCCCCTTTAGTGACCTTAGCAACTCTAAATTCGATTGGACCTACCTCTTCCTGTCCAAACAAAAGTGCGTTACAAAAAAGGAATACGATTAAATTAAGGTGTTTCATGTATCATTTCTTTAGTAGCATATACCGTGATCGTAGAACCTCCTGTTACCATTGCTCCTTCAAAAAACTCGGGCGTTTGCGAACTAATTCTTGCTTGCAAGGAATCGGATGACGTCATGCAATCTGGACAAATGGTTACGTAAACAAAAGAACCTACCTCGTTTAAACGGTCTCTAGCTTCAAATATTGTCATTCCCACCAAATTTGGCAATTCTACCGGAGGACCCATTTCATTTTTACCGACCACTAAAGTGATGGTAGAACCAATAGGAATTTTTGTTCCTTCTTTAATGAATTTTCCTTTGTATTTTTGATCCAGAACGGCACCATCGGATTCATTCGTAGGTTGGTATTCAATACGTAATTTAAACCCTCTATTTTCCAAAATCTTTTCTGCAAAACGGAAAGATTTATCAATTAAACTAGGCATTTCAACCAATTCAGATTTCTTCGATAAGCGCAAACGAATGATACGTCCTTCCTTTACATAAATCAAAGAGGATTTTGTCGGCTCAGGATCTTGATCAATGATCGTTCCTTCCGGTAATTTTGGGTTATAAATAGAATCCAAGACTTCATACGTGAGGTCTAATTCTTCCAATTGGCTTTTAATTTGGCTGATGTGTTTTCCTTTTAATAACGGCACCTCAATTTTCTGACCGTGATTCGTTGAGATATTTAAATACAATACGGTAAATCCAACTACCACCATGTAGAATAAAACCACCAATCCTAAATGCTTAAGAAAATGTTTTGTCCAAATAAATTTTTTCAACTTAGCTATAAACCCCATTTTATGATCAATATTACTTTGCAAATATAGTTAAATTAGCCATATTCAATACCTCTTAAAATCTTAAAAATTTGGTGTTAAATCATGCGATTCGTAGAACTTATCGATATAATCAAAAGCTTCTTGAGCGGTATCTACCATATGGTATAAACTTACATCCTCCTGAGAGATATTATGTTCTTCGCCCAGCATTTGCTCTTCAATCCATTGCACCAAACCTGTCCAGTAGGATTTGCCTACTAATATAATCGGACGATGATTTATTTTTCTCGTCTGCACTAAGGTCAATGCTTCGAATAATTCATCCATCGTACCAAATCCACCAGGCATGATGACAAACGCTTGAGAATATTTAACAAAAATCACTTTTCGAACAAAAAAGTAATCGAATTCTAAATTATGCTCTTGATCGATGTAAGGATTATGGCTTTGCTCAAATGGCAAATCAATATTTAATCCAACAGACTTTCCTCCATTGTTTCGAGCCCCTTTATTTCCAGCCTCCATGATTCCTGGTCCACCACCTGTAATTACACCATAACCCGCATAGGCCAATTTCTCGGCAATTTCAACAGCAATTTGATAATATGGATTTTCAGGTTTCGTTCGTGCACTTCCAAAAATAGTGACACATGGACCTATCTTCGACATGCGCTCGTAGGCCTCTACAAACTCTGACATGATTTTAAAAATCGCCCAACTATCGTTACTTTTTATATCGGTCCAGTCTTTCCTAATTTTATTCATGCGTTAATTTTGATTTAAAAATAATCAAAAAAAATAGGCTAACAATTAAAAGAATAAATATAACTTCGGAATATGAAAGGAATAATTTTGTCGACTTTTCTATGTTTCCTTGGATCAATAAGTGCACAATCAAATATTTGGGAAAATGCAGATAGCCTCAACACCAAGCGCACACTGATCACCAGCTCTTCTGTTTTTAGTCTGTGGACAGGATCTGCCATCGGGCTTAGTCAAATTTGGTACAAAGATTATCCCAAGTCGAAATTTCACACCTTTAATGATGCAGATAATTGGCTGCAGATGGATAAAATGGGACACATTTATACGGCCAATAAAATTTCAGGACTTACCACCGATCTAATGCGATGGTCTGGTTTAAAAAACAATACGGCTTCTTGGATTGGCTTTGGTGTTGGACTTGGTTACCAAACCACGTTTGAAATCTTAGATGGTTACAGTCAAGCCTGGGGTTTTTCATGGTCGGATATGACGGCCAACGCCCTTGGTTCTGCCTTACATCTTGGTCAAAATTTAGCGTGGGGCGAAGAACGATTTATCCTTAAGTTTTCCTATCACCCTACTGAATTTGCCGCGTTAAGACCAAATGTATTAGGTTCAACGCAAACAGAACGTTTTTTAAAAGATTACAACGGACAAACCTATTGGTTAAGTTTCTCGCCATTTGCTTTTACACCTCATTTAAAAAAATATGCCTGGATTTGTCTATCCTTGGGTTACAGTGCCCATGAAAAAATCATTGGGGATGAAGCTATTTATGTCAACACAGAAGGCAACGCAAGCTACCATGCCTCGAGAGAGTTTATTTGCTCACTCGATATCGACTTTAGTAAATTACCCATTCAGAAAAAATGGTTAAAAACACTTGTCAGCCAATTTAATTACATTAAAATTCCTTTTCCCGCGGTTCGATTCACCAAAGGAATCAGTTATGGACATTATTTGTATTTTTAAAAGGAGCGTCAGCTGAAGCTATATCGGTACGCCTGGCTTTCTACAAAGCAATGTGGGATTGACTGATAGCAAGTACGACTATTTTGAGTGGCGTTCATGATTGGTAAATATAGAAATATTTTAGAATAAAAAAACGCCCTCCATTACTGAAAGGCGCCTGATATATAAACGTCTCCGATTATCCGAAACAAGTCGGGAAATAAGAAACGAGAAAGCGTCCGCCTTTCGACGAACGCTATAAGTATTTCAAAAGTACAAAATATACTTTGATGTTTTTATCTCATGAAAGGATTTAGTCTTTAAATCATCAAATCTTAGAATCTTAGAATCTTAGAATCTTAAAAACTTAAAAACTTAAAAACTTAAAAACCAAAATCCAATCCTTACATCATCCCTGGCATTCCGCCTGGCATTCCGCCCATTGCTGGTGCGTTTTCTTCCGGTTGGTCAGCGATGACACACTCAGTTGTCAACAACATGGCCGCAATCGAAGATGCATTTTCAATGGCGATACGCGTCACTTTGGTTGGATCGATAACACCTGCTGCATATAAATTTTCATATACTTCAGTTCTTGCATTGTATCCAAAATCGTCTTTTCCTTCGCGTACTTTTTGAACCACTACCGCTCCTTCTCCACCTGCATTGGCAACGATTTGACGTAAAGGCTCTTCAATTGCTCTGCGAACAATAGCAATTCCGGTATTTTCGTCTTCGTTCACTCCTGTTAGGTTTTCTAGAGCGTCGATACTTCTGATCAAAGCTACACCTCCTCCAGGAACGATTCCTTCTTCTACTGCTGCTCTTGTTGCTGCTAAAGCATCGTCTACACGGTCTTTTTTCTCTTTCATTTCAACCTCCGTAGCGGCTCCAACATACAATACAGCAACACCACCTGCTAATTTAGCCAAACGTTCTTGCAGTTTTTCTTTATCGTAATCTGAAGTGGTTGCTTCGATTTGTGCTTTGATTTGACCCACTCTCGCTTGAATATCTGCTTTTTGCCCAGCACCATTCACGATGGTTGTGTTGTCTTTATCGATTTCAATTTTCTCAGCAGTACCCAACATGTCTAACGTTGCGTTCTCTAACGTGAAACCTCTTTCTTCAGAGATGACTTGTCCGCCAGTTAAAATCGCAATATCTTCTAACATGGCTTTTCTGCGATCTCCAAATCCAGGCGCTTTGACCGCAGCGATTTTTAACGATCCTCTTAAACGGTTTACGACCAATGTCGCTAATGCTTCACCATCCACATCTTCCGCAATGATCAACAATCCTTTACCTGCTTGAACCACTGGCTCCAATACCGGCAACAATTCTTTCATGTTGGAGATTTTTTTCTCGTAGATCAAAATCAATGGGTTTTCCATTTCTGTGATCATTTTCTCCGTGTTGGTCACAAAGTAAGGCGATAAATAACCTCTATCGAACTGCATACCTTCCACTGTTTTCACTTCAGTTTCAGTACCTTTTGCCTCTTCTACGGTGATCACACCATCGTTTCCAACCACTTTCATCGCTTCTGCAATTAACGAACCGATTGTTTCGTCGTTGTTTGCTGAGATCGAAGCAATTTGTTTGATTTTATCGTTGTCTGAACCAACCTCTTTTGAAAGTTTTTTCAAGTTCGCAACTACTTCTGTCACCGCTTTATCGATTCCTCTTTTTAGATCCATTGGATTTGCACCAGAGGCAACATTTTTCAATCCAGCAGTTACAATGGCTTGAGCTAATACAGTTGCAGTAGTTGTTCCATCACCTGCAATATCTGCAGTTTTTTCCGCAACCTGCTTCACAAGTTGGGCGCCCATGTTTTCTGCCGGATCTGACAACTCAATCTCTTTAGCAATTGTCACACCATCATTAGTGACAGTTGGTCCGCCGAACTTCTTGTCGATGACCACATTGCGGCCTTTTGGTCCAAGAGTCACCTTGACCACATCAGCGAGGATATTTACGCCACGCTCCATGCCACGACGAGCCTCTTCAT
>JALRIV010000049.1 GCA_023255275.1 Crocinitomicaceae bacterium
CATCCAGATGATGTGCAAAAAACCGTGATGCAACCTAAAAAGCACAGTTTGGAATTTTTAAGAGAGCAAGCTCATTTACGTTTTAGAACCAATACTTTTGGAGCCGTTTTTAGAATTCGTCATGCAGTTGCATTTGCGATTCATCGTTACTTTAATGATCAAGGATTTTTCTATTTACATACACCTATTATTACGGGATCTGATGCAGAAGGGGCAGGAGAGATGTTTCGTGTTTCCAATTTAGACCCATTGAATCCTCCTTTAAATGAAGATGGTACCGTAAATTTTAAAGAAGACTTTTTCGGTAAACAAGTAAACCTTACCGTGTCTGGACAATTAGAAGCGGAATTGGCAGCACTTGCTTTAGGACAAGTGTATACTTTTGGTCCGACTTTTAGAGCAGAGAATTCAAATACTTCACGTCATTTAGCTGAATTTTGGATGATTGAACCAGAAGTAGCATTCAATGATTTGAAAGATAACATGAATCTGACAGAATCATTTTTAAAGTACATTTGTCAATATGTAATGGATCATTGTGCAGATGACTTGAAATTTCTAAACGACCGTGAGGTGCAAGAACAAGCTTCTAAACCTCAAAATGAACGAAACGAATTAACCCTCATCGATCGTTTAAAATTTGTTGTAGAAAATGATTTCAAGCGTTTGACCTATACGGAGGCTATCGAGGTGTTGAAAAACTCAAATCATTATAAAAAGAAAAAATTCCAGTATGATGTTTCTTGGGGGATTGATTTACAATCTGAACATGAGCGTTATTTGGTTGAGAAAGAGTTTAAATGTCCAGTTATTCTGACGGATTATCCTGCTGAAATTAAGGCTTTTTACATGCGTCAAAATGATGACGGTAAAACCGTTGCAGCAATGGATGTTTTATTCCCAGGAATCGGAGAAATTGTTGGGGGTTCGCAACGCGAAGAACGATTAGACATTTTAAAAGAAAAATGTAAAGCATTTCATATAGACGAGGAGGAATTATGGTGGTATCTTGACACCCGTAAGTTCGGAACTGTTCCACATGCTGGATTTGGTTTAGGATTTGAACGCATGGTCATGTTTGTTACCGGCATGACCAACATACGCGATGTAATTCCATTTCCGAGAACACCCCAGAATGCGGAATTTTAAAAATAATCCAAAGGTCAATTCAATTGACCTTTTTTTTGCTTAATAAATTTCATGAAATGAATTTTTTAGATTAATTTAAACTTATGAAGTCTACCCACGTTGTTAATCACATATTCATTGTCTTTGGAATTGCGCTAATTCTGATTTACGGAAAACACATCATTTTCCCCTTAATCTTTGCCTTATTGATTTATTTTTTAATTAAGTCAATTACCAAATTTGCAGAGAAAAATCGGATCATTCGTTTGCATTTTCCCGATTGGATTAAAAATTTATTGGGAAGTTTGATCATTTTCAGTGTGATTTATTTCTGCGGAAAATTATTGGTGGTTAACCTTGAAAAACTCGTTGAATCCTTCACTACCTTCAAACCCAATTTAATTCAAATCGTAAAGTCATTAGATCAAGAATATGGTTTAGACATCAGCGACGAGATGCATCATTTCATCAGTGATTTTAAAATTGATCCCTACATCAATCCAATTCTGAATGCAGTTTCCGGATTTATGGGCAGTTTGATCATGATGCTTTTTTACTTGCTCTTTTTGTTTATCGAAGAGCCTATGTTTCGAAAAAAATTAGTTCTTATAACGAAAGACATCGATAAGCATAATGACACGAAAGATTTACTATCCGATATGCAGCATGCCATTACCCATTATGTCGGTTTGAAAACGTTAATTAGTCTTATTTCAGCGGTGTCATGTTTTATAGCCATGCTTTTATTCGGCCTTCATTCCGCTTTATTTTGGGCCTTCTTTATTTTCATCTTGAATTTCATTCCTGTAGTTGGTTCAACATTTTCGGTTTTTCTACCAACACTCTTTGCGTTGATCCAATTTGGAGACGGTACCGTTGCTTTGTTTTTACTCTTGACGTTGGTGAGTATTCAAACCTTAGTAGGAAATGTTGTGGAGCCTAAATTAATGGGTGACTCATTAAATATTAGTCCCTTAGTGGCGATTCTAGCATTGTCTTTTTGGGGCGCCATTTGGGGATTAACAGGAATGATGGTCAGTGTCCCAATTACGGTTATCATTATCATTTTATTGTCCAAAATTGAAAGCACTAAATCCATTGCGATCATGTTGTCACAAAATGGAAAATTAGAAAAAGAATGATTTGACAGGGAACTTAATTACTTAGGTAATAATTTCAGCATTTGTGCATATTCTGTTTTGAACTGGTTATTTCCTTGACAATTTTGTTCTTCTTTTGCCGTATGAAAATGCTCAATTCGGTTTCCTGGATCGGGATGCGTGCTTAAAAACTCGGGTTGTTTAGCCCCTCCCAAATTTTGAATTTTTTCGAAGAATCCAGCCCCTCCATCTGCGTTATAAGGAGTAGGACATAAATACCTCACACTGCATGCATCCGCTTCTGTTTCATGGTTGCGACTGAATTTCAAACTAATAATGGCTCCTGAAATTTGTTTGATGGCTTCGTGTTTCCCTGCAATAACATCTAAAAGTATCTGAACCCCATACATTTGGGTCATTTGGCGTGTGGAGTGGCGCATATCTGCATGCCCAATCTCGTGCCCCAAAACACCGGCTAACTGATCTTCTGAATCTAAAAACTTTAAAATCCCTGTGTAGACATAAATGTATCCTCCTGGTGTACAAAAAGCATTCATCACACTATCGTTTTGAATCACACGAACGCGCCACTCAAATTGATCTTTCAGCTTTACTTGTCCGCTGTTTAAAATGAGATTTCGAACTTTGTACATGTAAGTATACAAGGCCACGTTTTTTGCGGAATCAATTACCGGGTACTCCTTAGGGTTGCTATCAATTTCATGTGCAACTTGCGCCCCAAGTTGTTTGTCTTGGTCGATCGAAAAAAGGTTGATGTTTTGTCCAATGCTATTCCCTTGTGTTCTACAAGCTTGTAAAATACCGGCTAAAAGAACCAGATATATAAGTCGTTTCATATCGTATTTGTTTCCATACAAAATTAAGCTTTTATTCTAGATTTCGAATTTGAACTGATTTACAACTTTTCAACAATTGGAATTTGGAACATTCCGCAAGGAATCAGCTTTGAATGTATCTTTTTTTGTATTTTTGAGTTTCAGATTTTAGTATGCAAGTAAATATTATCAATAAATCAAAACACGCACTTCCAAATTATGAGACTACGATGTCTGCTGGGATGGATGTACGTGCTAACCTCACCGAGCCCATTCGTTTAAAGCCCATGGAACGTGCATTGATCAAAACGGGTTTGTTTTTAGAAATTCCTGAAGGGTATGAATGTCAAGTTAGACCTCGAAGTGGTTTGGCGCTTAAAAAGGGATTAACGGTTTTGAATACTCCAGGGACAATCGATGCGGATTACCGGGGAGAAGTTGGCGTAATCTTGGTAAATTTATCGAGCGAAGAAGTGCTGATTGAAGATGGAGAGCGAATTGCACAATTAGTGTTTGCTCAGATCGTTCAAGCAAACTTGCAAGAAACAGAAACATTAACTACAACAGAAAGAGGTGCAGGCGGATTTGGTAGCACCGGAACTAAATAACACAAAAATAGCATGAAAGTAATTGTTCCTATGGCTGGAAGAGGCAGTCGATTAAGACCCCATACTTTAACGGTTCCAAAACCCCTTGTTCCGGTAGGTGGGAAGCCTATTGTTCATCGTTTAGTTGAAGATATCGCTGAAATTTGCGGTGAGAAGTTGGAAGAAATTGCTTTTGTTATTGGTGATTTCGGAAAGGAAGTAGAAGAGGAATTATTATCGGTTGCTCGTTCTTTGGGGGCAAAAGGGTCGATTCATCATCAATTGGAGCCTTTAGGAACTGCGCATGCGGTATTGTGTGCAAAAGAGAAATTGGATGGTCCTGTCGTAGTTGCCTTTGCAGATACCTTATTCAAAGCAGATTTTAAAATTGATCCGAACGACGATGGTATTCTTTGGGTGAAACAAATTGAAGATCCTAGTGCTTTTGGAGTCATCAAATTGGATGAACAAGGTGCGATTATCGATTATGTCGAAAAACCAAAAGAGTTTGTTTCTGATTTGGCCATGATCGGCATTTATTATTTTAAAGACGGCGCTCGATTGAGAAAAGAGCTCGAGTATTTGATTGACCATGATGTGATCAAAGGTGGCGAATACCAATTACCAGATGCTTTACGACGTATGACCGAGTCGGGATACCAATTTAAACCGGGCAAAGTGATGGAATGGTTAGATTGCGGGAACAAAGAGGTGACGGTATATACCAACCAGCGTGTTTTAGATTACGACCAAGAAAAAGGAAGATTAGTTCCACCCAATGATTTAATTTCTAAGAATTCGATCATTATCCCTCCTGTTTATATTGGTGAAAAAGTGACAATAGAAAACTCCATTATTGGTCCTCATGTTTCGATTGGTGCCGGTTCGACTATTAAAAACAGTACTATTGTTAACACCAACATTCAAATGAAGTCGAGTATTGTCTATACTCATTTGAAAGGAGCAATGATTGGATCTAATACCCAAATTCAGGGAAGTCCAATGGATGTTAGTTTAGGAGATTATTCAGAAATAAAATTATGATGAAGCACTTCTTGGTTCTGTTCATGAGCGGCTTATTTTTGATAAGTTGTATGGCGGTTTCTAAATCTAAGATGCCTCAGCCCTCCGCGGAATTACCCCCGAACCAAATTAGTGCATTTCATGAGGCTGTTCGATTAAAAATAGCTCAGCAATGGGAAGCTTCGATTCAGCAATTTGAAAAATACCTGCTCTTAAACCCTAAAGATGACGCAGCATATTTTGCATTGTACGAACTTTATTCCATTCAAAAAAATTCAGCAAAAGCCTTACAAAATTTAGAAAGAGCGCATCAATTAGATACCAAGAACACTTGGTACATTCAAGAATTAGCCTTTTTAAATTTTGAGCAGCAAAATTATGAACAGTCTCAAAAATATTTTGAAAAATTATTAAAAGTTGAATCTCGAAATCCAGATTTCTTATACGGTTACGCTGAATGTTTAGTGAAACAAGGAAAAGCGGAAGCAGCCATTGAAGCTTTGAACAATACGCAAGATCAAGTCGGTGTTTTCCCAGAATTATCGATTCAGAAGTTTAATTTATACCAAAGTATCAAGCAAACAGGGAAGGCTGAAAATGAGTTGCTCAAAGCATTGGATGTCTATCCCAATGACCCGCAATTGTTAGCCATTCTGACTGATTTCTATTTTCAAACGCAAAATGGAATGAAGGCAGTTCAAACCTTAGAGGCCTTGGTGAAATCGGATCCAAATAATGGAAGAGCACACATGGCTTTAGCTGATATTTATCGTCAACAAAACAAGTACAAACAAGCGATGAATGAGTATCTCCTTGCCTTTCAAAAAGATGACGTGGACCTCGATTCGAAAATTAGAGTTTGTATCAAATGGATGGAAACGCCCCATGTTAAGGATCCTTTATTTGTAGAATTATTAAATGTACTCAGCTTAAATCATCCGTCGGACGCAAAAGTAGCCACCTTAGAAGGAGATTATTGGAGCACCATCGAAAATAAAGCTAAATCGTTAAAGGCCTACCAGCGTTCTATTTCAATAGACCCCAGTAAATATGTAGTTTGGAACCAAGTGTTGTTGTTGGAATTTGAATTATTTCACTTCGATGATTTGCTCAAAGATAGCAAGGAGTGCATCAATCTATATCCGACGATGCCCGTTCCCTATTTGTTCTCTGCCTTGTCGAATAATCGATTCAACCACTTTCAAGAGGCTAAAACAATGGCGAACTTAGGGATTGATCTTACCCTGAATGACAATGCGCTTTTAACAGAATTTTACGTTCAGTTAGGCATTGCATATCTCGGATTAAAAAACGATAAGGAAGCTACTAAATCATTTGACGAAGCAAAAAGTATTTCGAATAATAGTGATTTTGTGAAAAAAGAAATCGCATATCATTTAGCCTATTTTAAAATTGATATTCGTTTAGCGCTGGAAATGATTGAAGCACTATTAGCAAAATCGCCCGATGATCCAATTTATTTAGCAACAAAGGGATATGTTTTAATGGCTAATAAATCTTACACAGAGGCTGAAACAGTATTGCTTCAAGCAATTGAGTTGGATGACACGAATCCTGAGTTTTATGAGTACCTTGGAGATGTTCAACAGCAATTAGGAAAGAAAACAGAGGCTCAGGAAAAATGGCAAAAAGCATTTGAAATGGGCTTACAGACGCCTAATATTTACCTTAAAATCAATTCAGCAAATGGTCGTTAAACTTAAATATTTATTTTACCTACTTCCATTCGTGACCTTGGTTTTTTCATGTGCTAAAGTGATGCATGATGAGGTGCCCAAAGAAAAATTACATCGACGTAAAACGGTTCAATTGTTAGATGTGCTAGATTCCATAGCTTCGCGTAAACCGGAGCGCTTATTCACACGTATTTCAACGGATTATCAAGATACCAATCGAAACATTTCTTTCAAAACAACCTTGCGAATGAAGTCGGATTCTGCAATGAACATGACCATTACATTTTTGAAGATTCCTATTGTAAATGCCCTAATCAATCAAGACTCCATTTTTATCGTTAATAAAAAGGATAAATGTTACATCAAAAACAGTTTGGGGTACATTAAAGAAAATTTCGGACTTGATTTTGCCTATAAAAATTTGGAGGAGTTGTTCTTGGGGCTTCCGCTTGCTTATGATACGGCTCAAAAATATTTTCAGATTCATGACCCTTATCGCTATACGATTTCTTCACATCGGAAATGGGAAATGAAAAGGATTGATAGAAAACACAAAGAAGAGGTGGTGATCAAATATTTTTTAAATGATTCCGTTACTGAATTAGAAGGGATGGAAATTGAAAGTCCTTCTGATTCAACCTTAATTCAAGTGAATTATCGTTCCAAAGAATTAGTGGGACCTTTTTTATTACCTAAAGAAATGTCGGTAGATATTACTTCACCAAAAAATCACATTAAACTTTTTTTGAATTATGAAAAAGTGGATATTAAAGAGCAACATGAAATTTTCATCGTAATCCCTGAAAGTTATGAAGCATGTGAATAAAATCGGAGTTTTATTTTTTTGCTTTTTGACGAGTTTAGTGTTCAGTCAAAATAGTGAGAAACTCAAAAAGGAACAGGAGCGGTTAGATAAAAAAATTTCAAACACGAAGTCGCTATTAGATAAAACGCAACATCAATCCAAGAATTCGTTAAGTCAATTGCAATTGGTAGAAAAGCAAATTGAATACCGAGAATCGCTTTTGAGTAATTTTAATCATCAAATTAGAGGCTCAGAATTAAAGTTACAAGAGCGAAGCCAGCAGGTAGTTATCTTAAATCAGCGTATTGAAAAGATGAAGCAGCAATATAAACGCATGCTGATTTACGCTTACAAAAAAAGGAATAAGGTAGGTAAAGTCATGTATATTTTTTCAGCAACGAATTATTTTGAAGCCGTTCGAAGAAAAAGGTATCTAGAAAAAATAGCAGAATTGCAGCAAAAACAATTTTTAATCATTCGTCAAAATGAGCGACTGCTTAAGCATGAAATGCAATTGATCGAGCAAGATAAAAGGCAAAAAATTGTTTTAGTCACAGAGAAAGAAAAAGAGAAAGAAAAAATTGAGGCAGACAAGCGTGAAAAAGAACTTTTGTATCAAAAACTAAAAAAGGAAGAACAATCTTTAGCTACACAATTAAGCAATGACGAAAAGAAAAAAGCGGTTTTAAAACAAAAAATTGCCAACGCGATTCAAAAGGAAATAGCTGCTGCGGAAGCAAAACGTAAAAAGGCCGAAGAGGCCGCTCGCCTAAAAGCAGAAAAAAATAAAACAACGACTACAGCTTCGAATACCAACACCAATACGAGTAAGGAGGTGAAAGCACCCGCCAAAAAAGAATTATCCTTTGAAGAGGCGAAAGATTATAAATTGAATTCGAATTTTGAAACCAATAAAGGCAAATTGCCTTGGCCTGTCGCTAGTGGGGCAATTACTGAGAATTTTGGTAAAAATCCTCATCCGACCTTAGAAAATGTATTTACCAACAACAATGGAGTGGACATTACGACCCAAAAAAATGGAGAAGTTCGCGCCATCTTCGACGGGGAAGTGACCAGTATTGTAAATATTCCAGGAGCAGGTAAATTGGTGATTATCAAACACGGGAATTACCGAAGCGTTTATTGTAATTTACAAGAAACGAGTGTTTCCATCGGTTCCAAGGTAAGTACCAAACAAAAAATTGGTTCGTTATTGGTCAAAGAAGGAGAATCCTTATCAACGGTACATTTTGAGTTACACGTAGTCAACGGAAGTTCGGTGCAAGTGTTAAATCCAAATGGATGGATCGCGCGTTAAGATGAGACAGTTTCTTTTATTAATCTTGGTTTTCCCAATTTTCGTATTTGGACAGGATACCCTTCAAATGGTTTCTTTTAATATTAAATGGTTAGGACATTACAAGGACAAAGAAAATGTGCAATTGGCTCAATTTTTAGCACCTTATGATTTAATTGCGGTTCAAGAATTAGTAGATCCGCCATTTGAAGGGGTTTATGAAGATGGAATCGCTTACGTGCAAGACCAAGAATCGTTGCAATTTTTTAAAGCAATGGAACAAGAAGGGTTTTCTTATTGGATTTCAAATGGAGATTCTGGAAAAGAAAAAAATCACATCGTTGGACCTACAGATGAATGGTCGGTTGTTTTTTACAAAGCAACCAAATTAATACCCGATTCTTCGCGATTTTATGGGTTTGTTGATACTCCTTTGGTGTTAAATCCTGTCTTTGATCGCGTACCCTACGTTTTCCCTTTTTGTTCAGTGGATCGAAAAAGTACGTTTAGTGTGGTCAACTTACATTTAACACAAGGAGCAGGAGCCGCAGCTATCCAACAGCGCCAAAAGCAATTTCAACACCTAATGACTTGGGTCAAAAGTCAAAAGGAAAGGAATCAAGATTTTTTATTGATGGGAGATTGCAATGTATATCGCTCAGAAGAATTGTTCGTCGTGCATCAACATGGGTATAAGTCTTTAAATAGCGCTTTAAAACCGACCACAACAACACAATACAGCTCAGGTAAAGGAAATCCTTTTGATCATTGTTTTTATGGCGATTCGAGTCAATACGAAATTATCGGCGACAGTTTTCAAGTTCTTGATTTGAGGGCTTGGCTTTTGAATCAGAAAGCGATCAATATGACGGGTATCGCCCCCTTTAAAAATGGCTTGTTTTCCTATCGTTATTCAGATCATCTTCCGATTCAATTCCTTTATATCTTAGGAATAGATACCGATTGATGCTTCACTTGTTTCAACGCCACAAAGGCAATTGCAAAACTAAAAATCGGAAAGGCTGCTTTATCAGTATCCAGGTAATTATTCAAAAAAGCATGAACAAAATAAGTCACTAATGCCATGATCATCGCCAATAAGAGGACTCTCATTTCATGATCTTCAGATGGCCATTTCAAATAAAGGGTGATTCCTTGATGAAAAATAGTCGCCACGATCGCTATAAAAAGCAGTAAGCCTAGAAAGCCCATTTCAGCAAGCGCTCCCAAGTATTCGCTATGCGCATTTCCCATGTCTCCAAAATTGGTGGAAATGATGGTTAAATTTTCAGGTTCTTGAAAGCGTGCATATTCGAAGGCATAGGTTCCAGGTCCAAAGCCAAATACAGGCCTTTCTTTAAACATTTCCCAAGCACAAGACCAACGATTGATGCGCTCTAAGTTCGATGCGTCCGTTGTTACATTGGTTGCACTTTGCAGTCGCTCTCCAAATTCTTCCGTGGTATGTTCGTATTTATTTTTTGCCAGGGCCATTTGAATCGCATCCCAACTGATGATTAAAGTTCCTATTAAGGTTAGGGTGGACAGTGCAATCCATTTGAATTTGATCTTGAAATAAATCAATCCTAAAACTCCAACTGCAGCCATGACACTTAACCATGCGGCTCTGGTATAAGAAAAATACAAAGCGATTAAATTGATGACGATAAAAAGTAAAAGAATTGCTTGTAGAATGGGGCTGTGTTTTTTCGATCGGTAAAGGCCTACAACGATGGGTAAGACGAAGGCTACTAATGCGCCGTAAATGGTATGATCTTTAAAGAAGGGGAACATTACCCAATGCCCTTCTTTTTCTCCAAAACCATAAGAAGCATGCACAAATAACGTATAACTCATCACCAGCGTCATTCCAACAACAAATAACCATAGAAAACGGATGATATTTTTGCGATCTTGAAACAAGGGAATGCCGAAAAACATGATCGGAACTAGAAACCACAGTTTTGCAATGAGAAATTTGAACGAAACGAAAGGGCTTGAACTGGGAATAATCGTAATGGCAATCCAGGCGATAAAGGAAAGTAAGGCAAGAATAATGGGATTATTCCAAGCACTAAAATCATACCCTTCTTTGAGCATTCTAAATAATGCAAGCAAAAGAAATCCGAATAAGATGGGTTCTGTGGGTAGAAAAAGCCCAACGCTTTGCGTCCATTCTTCAATATTGACCGATAAGGGCACAAAGAACGCCAAAGCAATAAAAGTGGCCTTGGAGTAAAAAAACGCAAAATATACACCCAATAATCCGATAGGAAACAGGGTGAAATAGGATTGATTCGTTTGTAAGAAGTAAACCGACAAAGCGGCGTAACACAATCCTAAGAGGAAAAATATTCTATTCGAAGTTAAAAAACTCACTTAGGCAATTTTACGCAATGCTTTCAAACGATCACGAACGAGTAGACTAAATACTGCAAAAACAAATCCACCAATGGTTGACATGAGCGTAATGATGAGCCTTTTAGGTTGATCCTTTTTATCCGCAACTACAGCATGTTCCACGACAAATTTATGGTTGAATTGGGTGTTGGCATCTGATTCCGCTTGTTCGTAAGAATCTAAGAATTTCTCGAGTTTGGTAATCTTTTCATCTCGGATAGCTTCTAGACCGTCAAATAAAGCACCATTTTTAAGGTTCACATCAATTTGATCTCTTAAAAACTTGCGATCTTCAGCAGATTTAGCATCGATGTATGCAGTTACTAAATTCGTTCTTCCTTCAATTGAAACGACACCAAGATCACCTAGACTATCTAATTTATGCAACACTTGTTGACGATCAAGTTCAAGTAATTCTTTTTTACGTCTATTGATTTCAAAAGCAGGAATGGTTCTTTCAGCTACCATTGCATTTTTCACCGTATCAATTAAGTCGACAATTTTATTGGCCATTTCAGCAGCTTTTTCAGGGCTCTTATCCAATACTGAAATCTCAATCGATCCATAGCGTGTGCGCGTAAAAGAAAAATGATTTTCGTACGCTTTCATCAATTTATAGTTTCGGTTTGCATCATCTGCATCAATTTCATAATTGTTATACAAATCAAATTGATGAACAATTTTATTTCTGATTTGGGAAGAATTTAAAATTTGCACCAATTGTTCTGCCTGCTCTTCTTCACCAAAGTCCATGGCAGCTGCTTTTGCATTACGCTGTTCAGAAAACGATACCGTACTGGTTGCTGCCGGAAAAACAATGGCTGTAGATTTATACAGTGGCGTAAGCAAAAAGGATACGATCAGCGCGGTAATCATCGCGATTCCGGTAATTACAGAGATGGGCTTTCTGTGTTTCCAAATAAAAATCAATAAATTTTGATTTTCTTGCTCTATTTCGTTCATGTTATGTTGCATAATTGTCTAATCTTGAATGCGAATTTACTTAAATTATTTTTTTGGTTCTTTTTTTTCAATCGTAAACTTTAACGAATTGGTTTTATTCATCAATGATTTTAAAAATTGGGGTTGAATCATGCCCAATCCAAGCATCATGATACTCGCGATTCCTATTTCAATCCCAAGGTATACAGTAGATTTGGGCAAAAGGTACAAAGTGCATGCAAGCGTTCCGTACATACCGATAAATTTTAATGCATATATTCCACTTGGAAGCAATCGGAAAAGAGTTTGTGCATAATAATAATTCATTAATCCAACGAACCATTGCGTGCATAAGAAGGCAAGAGCTGCTCCAATTGCTCCATATAAGGGATCTAAAATCATGTTCAAAGCTAGATTAATCAGAATCGCAAAAAAAGAAATCCATTGCAATTGTTTTAAGTTGCCATTTGCGGTCAATAGCGTTCCGAAAATT
>JALRIV010000004.1:0-10896 GCA_023255275.1 Crocinitomicaceae bacterium
GTCGGCCTACAACCATTTGAGAATTTTTTGAATCCAAGCCTCTTTCATCCAATAATTGCTCGACTTTTCCGAATTCACTTTCTTTTCCGGATAGCATGATTTGAGTAATTTTCTGCTCTTTTCCTTGCGCATATTTATCATTGCCGTAATGCATGAATTCTAAAGGAACCAAAATCGAAGGTACTTCGTTGGTAAATCCAACAATTTTAGCGTCCACCCATTCCTTGATGCTATCGTTCGATAAGGTAAATTTGAATTTGATATCCATCGCCAATTCATCACTTACTTGAGGAATCCCACTAGCACTCATGAATGTATTCAGCATGACTAAAAAGTCGCGCGGTAAAATGATAGGAACGTACTTATCTTCTTTTTCCCATGTCCAATCGATGTTTTTCACATCTAAAAATCCCTTATCGACCGTTTGAATGAATACATCGGATCGAAAACGTGGCACTAAAGGATCAGCCGTTTCAAAGGATACATCGAAGTTGTTGCTCTCCACAGGTACGGCATCGATGACAAAAGATTCCGCTTTTATTTTTTCCAATTCAGAAAGTGAGAAATCCGTTTTGGTGAGGGCAAGCGAAGAAGCGTTGCTTACTTTTTTCTGGACAATAATCGTATTAGGTCCCAAAATATCTGCCCCTTTCCCAAACTCATTTACTTTGATCAAATAATGCATCGAGGTAATTAAAAAGGTAATTCCCAAGAAGGCTCCGATAATCGCAATCCATAACTGCTTCTTATCCTGATGCTGAAATAATATTTTATGTAACATGATTCTACAGTTTTAATTCACGACTAAAATTCCCATCGTAGGTATCTCCCAAAGTGGTTAGCACAAAACCAGCGTTCAATTCCTCACAACGTCTGCGAATAAGCGCCAGACACTTTAAAGTGTTTTCTTGATCCAAATGCGAGAAAGGTTCATCTAAAATCAAGATCTTGAAAGGTTGTGCTAAAGCTCGAATGATGGCAACGCGTTGTTTTTGCCCCATAGATAATAGGCCTACTTTTTGAGTCCATTTATCTGGAATCCCCAATTCTTCTAGCATAGAAAGCAATTCTTGCTCGGTAAAGGTTTGCGTAAGCTGATTTTTCAACTGTAAGTTCTCCGCAACGGTCAGTTCTGGAAAAAGCTGTAAATCTTGAAAAACAACAGCCAACTCATAGGTTCTCAGGTGACTTAAAAAGTCATCGTCGAATTGTTGCGCATCTCGTTGATTTATGGTTAAATTTCCTTCAAAATCATTTCGTAATCCACAAACAATACTTGTAAAGGTGGATTTTCCTTTCCCCGAAGATGCATTGAGTAAAACGCTTTCCTTGGACGATATTTTAAAATCGCTACCCCAAATACTTTCTTCCGCATGCGTGATTCCTTTTAAAGGAATAGGCATGATGTTTTTAAAGTGTATCTCCATAGTTGATGGTTTTCTTGAAAGAAATCAATTATCGTTCCAAAATTAATGTTGCTGGAGTGTTGCTTCTATTTTTTGCAAGACTTCCTCCATATCTGTATAGGGAATCCAGATAGCTTTTGGCTTTCTGCGGAACCATGTCAATTGTCGTTTTGCGTAATTACGGGTATGTTGTTTGATCAATTCCACCGCGCGTTCAAGGGTAATTTTCCCATCGATAAACTCAAAAAGCTCTTGATAACCAACCGTGTTTAAAGGGGTTTTATCCCTATATTCCTTTAGTGATTGCACTTCTTCAAGCAAACCGTTTTCCATCATCATATCTACACGCTGATTTATTCTTTCATAGAGCACCGTTCTGGGATGATCCAATACGAAATAAACCGTCTCAAAATCTCTTGTTTTTGGCGCAGCAGCTCGCAGCAAAGAATAAGGTTGTTGTGTCAGTTCGATGACTTCCAAGGCTCTAATGATGCGCACCGGATTATGCTGATCCACCTGTTGGAAATAGGCGTAATCTTTTTCTTTTAAGAGGGAGAGCAAGGGTTGAATTCCTTGATTTAAAAAAAGTTGATGGTATTTTTCTTTTACGGTAGGATCTGTCGGAATGGGATCCAAACCTTCACACAAGGCGTCGATGAACATCCCTGAGCCACCTACTAAAATCAAATTATCTTTTGTTTTAAAAAGTTGACTCACTTTATCCAAGGCTTCATGCTCAAAGGTTCCAGCAGTGATCTCCTGTTGAATCGTATGGGAGTCGATGAAATAATGTGGAACACCTTCTTGCTCTGCTACAGTAGGTTTTGCGGTTCCAATGGACATTTCTCGATAAAACTGACGAGAATCAGCAGAAAGTACCACCGTGTTTAATTTTTTCGCCAATGCAACTGCAAGTGCCGTTTTGCCTGAAGCTGTCGGTCCGGCAATGACAATGATGCGTTTTATTATTTGTAGATGAGTTTCCAATCTTCAGCGCGCTTAAATATTTCTTTGACGTAATGGTATGTCACTGTTCCTTTAAAAGAACCATTTCGAACAACAGGATCTCGATAATATTGATGATGGCTCAGTTTGAGGACCATTTCTTCTACATTTTTATCCCATCTATAAGGATCGAGATGATTTTTAAGCGCTAAACGTTGAGCGTCAATGATATGTCCTCTACCTGCATTGTAGGATGCGTGACTGAATTTCATGCGTTGCAAGGTGTCGGGGATTCCTTTCCAAAAATGGTATTCATTTTTCATTTTTCGCATTGCTGCGTCTATTTGCACCTCTACAGGTGAGTCGGGATAAACATGGTATTTAGCGCCGGTAGAAGGGATGAATTGTAAGATGCCATAAGCACCACCAAACGAAACGGCATTCGGATTAAAATGAGATTCATGGTAGGCTTGCGAAGAGAGTAAGATCCAATCCCAATGGTATTTTTTGGCAATCTTCTTGAATTCGGCATCGTATGGCGAAATGATTCCTTTTTTAAGGTTAAGAATGGCTTTCTTGGATTGTTGACGCAGTTCGCTTTTAAAGAAATACTTGGATTTAATGGTTTTAAAAACCGGCTTACGCATAAACTTTTTCAACCATTCATTCAATTCTTGAATCAGTAAAGGATTGTTTTTTCGCGCTGCAAATCCAATTTTTTGATTGAAGGAAACTGCCACACTAGCGTCTAAATTGGAGTAAAAATGAAGGTTGATATCTGCTAAATTTTTCGAAACCACTGTATAATCCACAATGCCCTCAGCCACTAATTCCATCAATTCTTCTTGGGATTCATAATCGTTTTCCAATTGCAATAAGATGGTATCGCCAATTTCGTGTTGTAAATGCATTAATCGTTCGTGAAAAACTGAGTTTTCTAAGATGCAAATTTCATGGTTGGCTAAATCGTTTACATCGTCGATGAATTCATCTTGATCATTTTCCTTCTTGCGTTGAATGAGCACTTGGGGCGTTTTAAAGTAGGGAATGGAAAAATTCACCTTATCTTTTCTGGATTTTGTCATCACAAAATTACATGCAATTAAATCGCCTTCGTAGCGATTCAATAAATCGATGTACTCGTTTTGTTTAGGGACTGTCTTAACGACTAATTCCAATCCTTTGTCGCGCGCAAAAGCTTTTAGGATCTCGTATTCAAATCCCATTTTTCGACCTTTATAAATGAAGAATGAGTTTAAACTGTTTTCCATGAGTACCGTCAATTTGCCGTTTTTAAAAATATAAGGTATATCTGAAGTGTTGGCTACAGGAGTAGGAGTGAAGGGGGTAATTTGATCGCATGCCGTAAACAACAGCACGGTTAAAGGAATTACAACTAAAACGAACAACAACTTCCTCATAGATCATTCAAAATTACAACAAAATATTCTAAATCGATCATATCTGCTCACGTACCGTTGATTTTGGTTCTTTTGCGATAAAATTGGAAAATATATGTTAATTTCTATATTTATTTTTTATATTCAGTAAACCAAGTATTTATAAGGCTTTGATGTAATTTATAATCTAAATAATAAGTCACATATTTCATTTTTTTTCACTTTTTTTTCAAATAAATGAAACATAAGTAAAACATCTCCGTATCATACCTAAAAACGAATTAACATGATTAATAATACTTTGAAAACAGCAAAATTTAGATTGAACCAACATAGAGTTCAAGGAAAAGATAGCAAGTTAAATATATTTGAGGTTGCAGCCTTAATGGATGTGATCAAGAAATCAGAACAACTAGGTAAGGAGAAAGGTTCAAATTTATTCCATCAAATGAGTTTGAATTAATACAGTTTGTTTGTAGTTAGAGAAAGAGCCAGCATTTATGTTGGCTTTTTTTATTGGTAATTTTTATTTACATTTGTTAATCAAATATGAATTTACAAATGTTAATTAAGGATAGAGTACAATTGATCATGAAGATGCATAACATGACTCCTTCAATGTTTGCGGATAAAATTGAAGTGCAACGTTCAAATATTAGTCACGTGTTGAGCGGTAGAAGTAAGCCAGGACTGGATTTATTAGAAAAAATTGTGCGTAAGTTTCCTAGGGTAGATGCGCACTGGTTGATTACCGGGGAAGAAAGTGATGTAAAGTCAGATCAGCAGCTTAAAATACAACTGGAAGAAACGGTGGATTTAGTTCCGTTAACAAAAAAAGAGGTAAAGACAGTGGTATTTTATGATGATGCGACCTATGATGTATTCCTCCCTAATGAGCGATAACTCCTGAACCGATCAATTCTTCATCTTTATACCAAGCAGCGAATTGTCCTGGGGTAATTCCTCGTTGAATTTCATCAAACAAGATGTATAGTCCTTCGGATTTTAAAACCAAAGTGGCTTTTTGAAGTTTCTGACGATACCTGACGCGAACTAAGTAGTTCGCGGGTTTATTTAATGTTAATTGATACTTTAGATTAACATAGTGAATGTCTTCATTTTCAATAAATAAAGCATGTTTATTTAATCCGGGATGATGGTCGTTTTGTCCGGAGTAAACGGTATTGTTGTTGGTGTCAATTCCGATAACAAACGAAGGGTTTGGTCTTCCACCGATTTGTAAACCTTTACGTTGTCCAATGGTATAGTAATGAGCTCCTTGATGTTGTGCCACTTTAATTCCTTGCTCTTTTTCAAATACAAATGGCTTTGCTAAAGCTTCAATGTGCTCAAGGTCTACTGGAATATTTCGGTAAGCGTTGAAAATATCCAAATTTTCATCGAGTTCTATCACGTCTCCTGTTTTTGCTTTCAATTTCTGTTGAAGAAAAGTAGGTAAGCTGATTTTCCCTACAAAACAAAGTCCTTGTGAATCCTTTTTTTCTGCCGTTAATAAACCGGCCTCAGCAGCAATTTCCCTTACTTCAGACTTTAATAAGTGACCTATTGGGAACAACGCTTTTGCTAGCTGTGCTTCATTAAGTTGGCAAAGAAAGTAAGATTGATCCTTGCTTGGGTCTTTTCCGGCCATTAGGCGGGGTGTGCCATCAGTGTCGTCTATGCGTCGACAGTAGTGTCCCGTAGCAACATAATCAGCCCCAAGATCCAAAGCAGCCTTTAGGAATACGTCGAACTTGATTTCTCGATTACATAGTACATCTGGGTTGGGTGTTCTCCCTTTTTCGTATTCGTTAAACATGTAGTCTACGATACGTTCATGGTATTCTTTGCTTAGGTCAATCACTTGAAAAGGAATTCCAAGGTGCTGCGCAACCAGTAAAGCGTCGTTTGCATCGTCAATCCAAGGACAATCATCAGAAATCGTAACGGATTCGTCGTGCCAATTACGCATAAACATACCGATTACTTCGTGTCCTTCTTGTTGCAATAAATAAGCAGCAACACTAGAATCCACACCACCAGAAAGTCCAACTACAATTTTTGACATGCTGCAAAATTACAAAAAAATACAGCTTCGTTTTGATTGGTAGGATTAATTAATGTTAAAAAAATAAGGATTGGAGATGTTTACAAATGTAAACTATTTAAACAAGCGTTTTTATTTTGTTTAAGATCAATTCCATTTCTTCCTCAATGCTCATGTGTGAATTGTCAATTACAAAAGCATCTTCTGTTTGAATCAAAGGGCTTTCCTTGCGGTTCGAATCGATTTCATCACGCTCGGTAAGGCTTTTTAAGACTTCTTCGTAAGTTGTTGCAATGCCTTTATCACTTAATTCCTTGAATCTTCGTTCTGCTCGAATGGTTGGTGAAGCAGTTAGAAACAATTTTAATTCTGCTTGAGGGAAAACAACCGATCCAATGTCTCTACCGTCTAAAATGTAGCCACCCTTTTCGGCTATTCTGCGTTGTTCTTTCACCAGTTTTTCTCTAACTTCTTTGATGGCGGCAATTCTGGATACTAAAGCGGAGATTTCGGGTAAACGAATTTGTTGTGTAATATCGTTGCCGTTGATTTTTACAAAGGTTTCTTCTAAATCAGGCTGATAGTCTAGTTGAATTTCAAGGGATGGTAAGCTTTGAAGGATATTTTTTTCGTCTAAATGATCTTTGCTGACCAGATTTTGTTGCGCAAAAGCATAAGTGAGTGCTCTGTACATTGCACCGGTATCGATAAACTGATAATGCAAAGCTTTCGCTAATTTCTTGGCAAGCGTACTTTTTCCACAAGAAGAGTAACCATCTATGGCTATGGTGATTTTCTTAGACATGATACAAAAATAAAAAAAAAGAGGAACATTGCTGTTCCTCTTCCCATTGCTTTTTATAGTAAGCTTAGAATCTCCATCCGAAACGGAATGCTGCAGTAGCACTTGTAACGAAAGAACCGTCTTTTCCTGGTGCTAATTTACTTGTAGCTCCAACACCTGCATTAGTTACAGTGTATTCTCCTTCTTTCAATGAAGTTGTTCCAAATACAAATCCTAACTCAACACCCATGTATAAGTTTTGAACTAAATAGATATCAACACCACCAACGATTTGACCACCGATGTGTAATGTACCTTGACTTCCTTCTTCTGTATAGTTAGGTGTAAACGCATCTGTTGAAGAATCGTAGTTCTCAGTCGTTAATTTATCTTTTCCTGTACCGAAGTTAAATTGAGCTCCTGCGTATGGAGATAAACGATCTGTTCCTTTGAAGTGGTATTCAGCACCTAAACCAAAGTTCATCATAGATGATTTGTACGTGTATGTACCTTCTTGACCACCTGTTGGTAATTCATAAGCAGTACGTTTTGTTGTGCTGTTATCAATTCCTACTTGTAATCTTAATGCTAAATTATCACTTAAAAAATATCTCGCTCTAACTGCTGGAGATGTAAATGACAATGAAGATGTGTTGTAATTCACCAATCCTTCTAAAGAGAAAGGAGCATCAGTTGTTGCTTTTTGACCAAAAGCCGTAGCTGTCAAGGTAACTAAACCTGCAATTAATAGTACTTTTTTCATGTTTTTTGTTTTAAAATTTAAGTAAACATACGTGTTTTTAAATAACACGGTTACAAAAAATCTAAAAAAATATAAAAAGATAGTTGTTGAAAACTTCCTAAAATTATTTCCTCCAAGTTTTTAAATTACTTCGAAGGGTTAATGTGTTGTTGAATCCTGCTCTCGAATAATAAGCAAAACCGTAGGCAAAACTGATTTTTTTAAAGTTGAGATTTAAACCCGTTGAGAATCCTGAAATACCAGGCCGTTCTACCAGTTTCATTTCTTGTCGGCGGTGGTAGTCAAACGCTAAATTGAACGTCATATTTTTAGAAATGAGCACCTCGACTTGATATGTGAAATGCCTAGCCAGTTTTTCTCCCCATCCTGCGTATTTTACGGGTACGATTTCGCCCGTCAAGGGATCTTTGGTCGGTTTAAGGTTTGGGTCACGGTAGGTAATGTCCCATTGATTTAAATGATGCGCTAAAAGGGAGAAGCGAAATGGGGCGTGCTTGATTTTGTAGGATATGGCCATTTGGAATTCAATGGGTAGACTTTGCTTACTTTTTGTATAATAGTCCTTGAATTGAAAACCTGCGTTTTTCGCGATTACGGTAACCAATAAATTGCTATCCTTAGATTGGTATGCAGAGGCCAAATCTAAAGATATTCCGAAGGCGTTATAGATTTCCAATTGTGAGAAAATGACATTTAAATTGGCGCCTACCGAAATTCTTGGGTTAAGCATTCGGCTGTAGGATGTTCCAATGATGGCGTCAAAGGGGTTGAATTTCCCTTCTTCAGTTCCATTGTTATTGGTACGTTGGAAAGTACCGTAATTCAAATAACGAACCGCAGGTGCGAAAAGTCCAATTTTAGTTTTAAAAGCATAATTAACCATTCCGTAGGAAATTCCTCCTGCACTAAAGGATTGATTCACGGAACCTTGGTGCAGCATTTTTTCATTCAGCAACGAAGGATTATTTAATGCCATGGTGACATCTTGATCTTTGACAGAAATAAAATCAGTACCTAGGGCAATACTTCTAGCCGAAAACCCCATATCCAACATGGGAAAGGTATTTATTCCACCAATTTGCGCATAAAAAATACGAGGCAAAAAAACTAGGGTTATTAGATAAATGTAAAATTTCACGATGTTCATAACGCAAAAAAAGTCAAAAAATTGTAATTAAACACGTTTTCCAAGTTCAATCACTTCTAAGTCGTGGATACGATCATCGGTGATGCTGAAACGAAGTAGGGTTTTCACTTGATGAAATCCTTTAAATCCGCAGGCTCCGGGATTCATCCAAAGCATTTGATGAGTGGTATCCATTTTAACCAAAAGGATATGGGAATGTCCACAAATGAATAATTGAGGCTGTTCTGATTTTAAGTAAGGGACAATTTTAGGATAATATTTCCCTGGTTTACCTCCAATATGCGTCATCAGTACTTTAACTTTTTCGCAGGTAAAGGATTCAAATTCATTTATTTCTGAGCGAATTTGATGATCATCAATATTTCCGTACACGACCCTCAATGGCTTGAATGATCGTAACTCATCAATGACTGCCATGTCTCCAATATCACCTGCGTGCCAAATTTCATCGACATTTGAAAAATAGTCTTTGATTTTAGGATCAAGGTAACCATGTGTGTCGGATAACAATCCAATTCGAGTCATACTACAAACGTGTTCTTTATTTGATGTGATAAAGTTATGAATTAATCTTTTTAAAGCAGGTTTTCTTTTATTACATTTGTTCTATATGGATGAATTGCAATACCAGAATTGGAAAAATGCACGTGCTCAGCGAAAGGCTTTTTTGGCTTCTGAAGATCTATTTCAGGAGTTAATAAAAGGTGATGTAGCAGCATTAGCCAGTGCAATTACACTGGTCGAAAGTAAAAATCCTACCGACCAAGAGGTGGCGCAAGCCTTAATCCAAAAATGTATTCCTTATGCTGGTAAATCCCTTCGGGTTGGAATCACAGGCGTTCCAGGCGTGGGTAAAAGTTCCTTTTTAGAATCGTTCGGACAAATCGTCGTTCAACAAGGTAAGAAATTAGCCATTTTAGCCATTGACCCTAGCAGTAGTCATACCGGAGGAAGTATATTAGGTGATAAGACACGCATGGAGCAGTTATCCATTTTACCGAATGTGTTTATTCGTCCTAGCCCAAGTGGAGAACATTTGGGAGGTGTGGCACGCAAAACTAGGGAGTCGATTTTACTTTGCGAAGCAGCTGGATTTGATTTGATTTGTATAGAAACTGTCGGAGTGGGGCAATCGGAGACCTTGGTGCATTCCATGGTTGATTTTTTTCTATTACTGATGCTTTCCGGCGCAGGAGATGAGTTGCAAGGCATTAAACGAGGCATTATGGAAATGGCCGATGCATTGGTAATTACAAAAGCAGATGGAGAAAATATACAAAAAGCAAAAGTTGCTGCACAATCCTATAAAAATGCGATGCATTTATTTCCTCCAAAATCCAATCAATGGATTCCTTTAGTAACCACTTGCTCTGCTTTAAATGGGTATCATTTGAATGAGGTTTGGGAAATCATACTCCGATTCGAGAGGCATTGCAGCATGAATGGTTCGTTTGATCAGAATCGGAAAAATCAAGATAAATACTGGTTTAACGAGTGGTTGAAAGAACTTATCCTAGCTGATTTTTACCAAAACACCTCCTTCATACATCAGTTAAAGGAAAGTGAAAAAATGGTTTTAGAAGGTAAGGTAACGCCTTTTGAAGCTGCTAAAATGATATACCAGATTTATAAGAAGCAAGCATGAAACAACAATTTAAAATAGAAGGTGATTTTATCGAACTGATCCAATTGCTAAAAGCTCTGGGGATTGCAGAAACGGGTGGACATGCCAAATTTATCGTGGAAGATGGAGAAGTGATCCGAAATGGGGAAGTAGAGTTGCGAAAAAGAGCCAAGTTAATTCCAGGAGATATTATTGAGATAGACGATCTAAGAATTGAATTAATGTAACGCAATTCTGAATTCACCAGTTTGTCTCTTGTTAAACCTTTTCCTTTGGGTTTTTTTGCTTTTTTTCAGGCTGTTTTTTCTCCCAGTTATTGGGATTCACCCCCAATCTTTGAAGCGCTTGATCAAAAAGGTTTCTTTTTGATTTACGATTGCTTTTTGTAGTTGTTTCCATTACTCCTTTTTTTATTAAAACGAATAAAGGAGTGAAATTGTTGTCTGTTTTTTGTAAACCTACTCAATGATTGATTGATCGGTAGTTTAAAACAATTCTTGCAATTCCTTTTTAAGATGTTCCACTGTGATTTCAGTCGGTAATTGTCCGATTTCAGCAACTAATTCAAATATTTTAGCTGATAAATCCATTCCCATTGAAGTCGCCGTCATTTGATTACCAGCGATATTGATAATTTTAATGGTTTCTTCTTTAGATTGTTTTACCATCGCCCAAGCCGTCGGTGAAATGAAAATCTGTTGAGCGACATTGTGGTCGTATTCCTCGCGGATTGATTTTAATAAATCAGCTTGCATCACCTTTGCAGGCAAACCTGGGTTG
>JALRIV010000004.1:10906-38820 GCA_023255275.1 Crocinitomicaceae bacterium
AATACGCTCCATCAGTAAAACCGCTCGTTGATAGGCTTCAACTCGACTAGGTAAGAAATAAGCTTGTCTTTCTTTCTTTAATTCCGACCGAAGATTTGAAACTTCTTTTTGGGTTTCTCTTCTTAAGAAGTAAATGGTAGTCATTAATACTGCTCCTGCAGGGAAGATGATTAAAGCGATTTGAAATAAGTAATCCATGATGAATGATTTTAGTACAAATATAGAATGCAAAATGAAAATAAAGTAACATCTCGTAAACTTATTGTAGATCGAAATTGAAAATGAACCTAAAATTCCCCTTTTTTTTATAATTTCACCATCTAATATTTTTTATGAGCACAACATTAATCATAGGGATTCTTACAAGTTATTTTCTGATGTTGCTTTTGATTTCATGGCTGACATCAAAGAATGCAAACTCAACGACATTTTTCACAGGGAATAAACAAAGTCCTTGGTATTTGGTTGCTTTTGGGATGATTGGAGCTTCCTTGTCAGGGGTTACCTTTATTTCTGTACCGGGAAAAGTCTACGCGGAAGGGATGGCTTATTTTCAAATTGTGCTAGGTTATGTGCTAGGTTATGTGGTCATTGCTAAATTATTAATGCCGATTTATTACCGTTTAAATGTCACTTCGATCTACGAGTACTTAGCTCAGCGTTTTGGTTGGATTTCCTATAAAACAGGTGCCGCGTTTTTTATTCTGTCGCGAACCTTGGGGTCAGCTGCTCGACTTTATTTAGCGACGATCGTGCTCCAATTGTTTTTATTTAACGATCTTGGCGTTCCTTATTGGTTAACAGCAGTAATAACCGTTTTATTGATTTGGGTGTACACCTTTAAGGGTGGAATTAAAACCATCGTTTATACGGATACTTTTCAAACTTTTTTCCTAGTAAGTGCAGTCATCATCTGTACGGTGATCATCGCGCAAACCCTTGATTTGGATTTATTTGGACTTTTTCAAGAAATCACTCAAACGAAAACAACAGCAGGAGGTTCTATGACACAAATATTCTTTTGGGATGATCCAAATTCCAAGTTATTCTTTCCCAAACAGTTTTTTGGAGGGATGTTTTTAGCCATTGCCATGACGGGTTTGGATCAAGATTTAATGCAGAAGAATTTGACCTGTAAATCCATCGGTGATGCGCAGAAAAACATGTATTCCTTTACTGCAGTGTTAGTCTTTACGAATTTTTTATTTTTAATCTTAGGTGGAGCATTATATGTGTTTGCAGGAAGTAAAGGAGTTGATTTACCGATGAAAGCAGGTAGTGTGGTGACGGATCATGTGTTTCCAACGTTAGCCTTAAACCATTTTGGAACCGTTGCAGGTATCTTTTTCTTACTGGGAATTACAGCCTCTTCGTATGCTTCGGCAGATAGTGCACTTGCGGCATTAACGACTGGCTTTTGTATCGATTTTTTGAATTTCCACAAACGAGATGAAGGTCAAAAGCAACGACTTAAACTTTTGGTACATATCGGATTCTCATTGTTGTTTTTAATCATCATCCTATTTACGAAATGGTATGTTGATACCCATCCCGGAACGGATTTAATTTCACTCATCTTGACCATTGCTTCCTATACCTATGGACCTTTATTAGGATTGTTCGCTTATGGCATTTTCATGAAGAGGAAATTACGTGAAATAACCGTTCCTTTTATTGCTATCGGTATTCCGTTTTTGTGTTATTACATCGCACAATACGCTCCCGTTTACTTGGGTGGCTACCAATTTGGAAATGAATTGTTAATCTTAAATGGAGCGCTCACTTTCCTCGCGTTACATTTGGCATCTAAAAAATATAACTCATGAATATAGTTCTGTCTGACAATGGTTTACACGATAACTTCTCACCAATTACTTTAACTAGAGCATTGGGTGATGTAAGAATGGGGATATTCACACCAAAAGAACGATGGTTACGGATTTTTCAAGATGCGCATGTTTATTTTGATACCGTTTCGTATTTGCAAGAGAAATATCTAACGCATGATCAAGTTGACTTGTATTTAAACGCTGCAGTCATTGGGGGAGAGGAATTAGTTTCTTGTGTAAAAGCAATGGATTCGGATGATATTTTGATGGATGGTGATGTTTGGATTGCAAAAAAAGGTAAAGGGAATCAAATCGTCCACTATAAAGGAGAATCGCTCGTACATTTAACCCATCGTTGGGATTTATATTTACAAAATGATACCGTTCTGCGTTGGGATTTTCAATTGGTTAGCCATCAGGGAGTTTCGCAAAAATTATCATCAAGTAATACACTGATTGGAGATCCTAGCCAAATCTTCTTGGAGGAAGGTGCTGTTGTGGAGGGAAGTACTATCAATACGAAAACAGGTCCCGTTTACATAGGTAAAAATGCTGAGGTCATGGAAGGTTGTTTAATCCGTGGTGGTTTAGCACTTTTAGAGGATGCAGCACTAAAAATGGGTGCAAAGATTTATGGGGCATGTACTTTTGGTCCTCATTGTAAAATCGGAGGTGAAGTGAGTAATTCCATTTTTCAAGGCTACTCCAATAAAGGACACGATGGTTTTGTCGGCAATTCTTTAATCGGGGAGTGGTGTAATTTAGGTGCGGACACCAATACGTCAAACTTGAAAAATAATTATAGTAAAGTGGCTACCTACAGTTATGCAGAGAAATCCATGCAGCAAACAGACGTGCAATTCATGGGTTTAAGCATGGGTGATCATTCAAAATGCGGAATCAATACCATGTTCAACACAGCTACCGTCGTGGGTGTATCGTCAAATGTTTTCGGGGCAGATTTTCCAGATAAATATATCCCTTCCTTTTCATGGGGTGGTTCCGAAGGATTTCAAGATTTTATTTTTGAAAAAGCATTGGAATTCAATAACAACATGATGGCGCGTCGTGGTTTGTCCTTGTCAGAGGCAGAAATAGGAATACTTCGCTACCTGCATCAGCATAAATAAGACATTTTTTCCGATTTATAAGTCATGGCACATGATTTGAAACCTAAGTGCAGAAAGTCTACAAGGACTATAAACGAAGTATTCTGCATAACAGTTTTAAAATAACTGACAAATTGACTTTATAACAAACGTATGAGTAAATTATTTACAGACGATATTTTTCATTTAGGTCCAGAATCAGAAATGGACGCTGAATTCATTCCATTAATTACCTCAGAAGAGGAAGAAATAATGAATAATCAAGTGTTTCCAGAAGATTTACCTATATTACCCTTAAGGAACAATGTGCTTTTTCCAGGGGTAGTTATTCCGATTACTGTTGGTCGAGATCGATCGATTAAATTGATTCACGATGCTAACAAAGGGAATAAGACGATTGGTGTTGTTTCACAGGTGGATCAAGATCAAGAATCACCCGATTTTGCAGACTTACATCAAGTGGGTGTTGTTGCTCAAATTCTTCGTTTATTCAAAATGCCCGATGGAAGCACAACGGTTATTATTCAAGGAAAGAAGCGTTTTGAAATAGTGGCTTTATCTCAGGAAGATCCTTATTTCAGGGCTACGATTAAAACCATCGAAGAGGCAAAATTGGATAAAAAAAATAAAGAAGGTAAAATGATGATTGACTCCATCAAAGAACTTGCTTTAAAAATCATCAAAGAAAACCCAAGTATTCCAACGGAAGCTTCATTTGCAATCGGAAATATTGAATCACCAACATTTTTAGTCAATTTCATCTGTTCAAATATGAATGCAGATGTGGCTAAAAAGCAAGAATTATTGGAAGAAAAGGATATGAATCAGCGCATGCTGAAGGTATTAGAGCATTTGAATTTAGAAATGCAGATGCTTGAAATGTCTAATGAAATTCAATCCAAAGTAAGAAAGGATATTGATCGTCAACAACGGGAGTATTTTTTGCATCAGCAAATGCGTACCATTCAAGATGAGTTGGGGGACAATCCTCAAGAACAGGATGTGCGCGAAATGCGAGAAAGAGCCACTAAAAAGCAATGGAATGAAGCAGTTTCCAGATTATTTCACAAAGAATTGGATAAACTGCAACGCATGAATCCGCAAGGTGCAGAATATACAGTTCAATTGAATTATTTAGACCTATTGCTTGATTTACCATGGAATGTTTGTTCGGAGGATATTTTAGATTTAAATCGTGCTAAAAAGATATTGGAGCGAGATCATTACGGGTTAGAAAAAGTAAAAGAGCGAATTCTTGAATACTTGGCGGTTCTCAAGTTAAAAGGAGATATGAAATCCCCAATTCTTTGCTTCTACGGCCCTCCAGGAGTAGGTAAAACTTCCCTAGGGAAATCGATTGCGGAAGCCTTAGGACGTAAATACATTCGCATGTCGTTAGGGGGAGTGCATGATGAATCAGAAATTCGTGGACACCGTAAGACATACATTGGAGCCATGCCGGGTAGAATCATTCAAAATCTAAAAAAAGCGGAAGTTTCGAACCCTGTTTTTGTATTGGATGAAATTGATAAATTAGGTAGGAGTAACCACGGGGACCCTTCATCAGCCTTATTAGAGGTCTTAGATCCGGCTCAAAACAATAGTTTTTACGATAATTACGTAGAAACCGAATATGATTTATCGAAGGTGATGTTTGTAGCTACAGCGAACAACTTGTCTACCATTCAAGGTCCCTTAATGGATCGTATGGAAATCATCGAGGTGAATGGTTATACCATTGAAGAAAAGATTGAAATAGCAAAACAACATTTGTTGCCAAAGCAATTGAAAGAACATGGAATAACGAAGAAAGAACTCACCATCGATAAAAAAACGCTCGAAAAAATCATCGAGGAATACACCAATGAATCAGGGGTTCGTGGTTTGGATAAGGTAATTGCAAAATTGGTGCGAAATCGTGCGCGACAAATTGCCATGGAAGAAACTTATGAAGTAAAAATCACTTCGGATCATTTGTATGCAATCCTAGGAGCAGGAAGAGGAAGAACGAAATACAACAACAACGAAGTAGCAGGTGTAGTTACCGGTTTAGCCTGGACAAGCGTTGGAGGAGATATTTTATTCATTGAATCTTCGATTACAAAAGGTAAAGGAAAACTTACGTTAACGGGTAACTTGGGGGATGTCATGAAAGAATCAGCTGTCATTGCCTTAGAGTACCTGAAAGCGCATGCGCATTGGTTTGATTTGACTCAAAATTTATTCGATGAATATAATGTTCACGTCCATGTACCAGAAGGGGCAACACCAAAAGATGGTCCTAGTGCAGGTATCACGATGTTAACTTCTTTGGCCTCATTATTTACCCAAAGAAAGGTGAAAAAACACTTGGCAATGACTGGCGAAATAACCTTAAGAGGCGATGTTCTTCCAGTTGGTGGGATCAAAGAAAAAATTCTGGCTGCCAAAAGAGCTTCGATTAAAGAGATTATTTTGTGTGAGAAAAACAAAAAGGATATTGAAGATATTAATTCAGATTATTTGAAGGGGTTAACCTTTCATTACGTGAGTAAAATGAAAGAAGTTCTTGAGATAGCGCTGACCAAAGAAAAAGTCAGTGACGCAATCGTATTAAATTAAAAAAAAATCCCGAAAGGGATTTTTTTATGAGGTAATTAAAGCAATACGATCTTCTAGCAAGGTAACTTTTCGCTCTTTGTAAAGTTTTCCAACTGCTTGTTTAAATGTTTTTTTACTCATACCAATAAGTTCCCGGATATCTTCAGGTGAAGATTTATCCGTGAGCATAATTTCTTGATGTAAAGTGAGGTAATCCAAAAGGGTAGACTCACTGTCAATTACTTTCTCGTAACCTTCTTTTGTCAAGCGAATATCTAATTTACCGTCTTCTCTTAATTTGTGGACATAGGCTTTGATTTCATCGCCCGGATTTATGGGTTTGATGATCAAATTATGAAAAATTAATCCGTGGTATTTTTGATTGACAATGACTTTTACACCTAAATCAGTGGGTTCACAAACTAACACATCGACCATTTGGCCTTCAATATCTTTTTCCAAGCATTTGGATAACATGGGGTTGATTTTCATGGTCGCGTATAAGCGATCCGTTGAAAAATCGAAGCGCAAACCTACTAAATAGGACTTACCTTCATCCATCCGTTGGGTTTGTTCTTTAAACGGCACCATTAAATCTTTTTCCAGACCCCAATCTAAAAAGGCGCCATATCCATTGACCTCTTTTACGGTGAGGTATTTCATTTCGCGCAATTTTATTTTGGGTGTTTCTGTGGTAGCCACAATGCGATCCTCTGAATCTTTGTACAAGAATACATTCACCTTTTCACCCACAAGCATCTCTTCAGTTAAGTACTTATTCGGCAACAGCACATCGTTATCCTCTTCATCTCCTAAATAAGCACCAACACTTGTAAATCTCAAAAGTGTTAGTGAATTGTATTCACCCAGTTCCATGTAGTTAATTTAAAAATATAAAGCCGAAGCTAGTTTTGAGTTAATCAACAAACACGGCAAATGCATTTCGTTGTTCATTAAAGTAGGGGCGAAGGTATCAAATTGTGGCATCAAGCTTTCAGAGTGGTATGAAATGGCAATCACGTCAATGTTTTTTGCTTTGGCATAATTTAAGATTTTCTTCACATATGAACCACTTTCTTTAATGAATTCAACTTCACACTTCACATTTTTCTCCTCGTATTGATTTTTTACAATCAAAATTCTGTTTTTCATTTGCTGACTGAGCAAGTCGTCGTTTTGTTTTTCACCAATAACGTGCACTGTAGCGTCGAATTTATTCGCTAAATCTCCAGCAATGTTAACAATTTGTAAACTTTCTTTCGTTAAATCAATCGGTACTACAATATGGTTGATGTCATTAAACGTAGTTTCTTTTTGCACTACCAAAAATGGGATGTCACAACTGGTGATTACTTTCATAGCGTGCGATCCGAAAACACGCTGCATACCACGCATTCCATGAGTCCCCATGATAATTAACTGTGCACCTGATTTATTGGCATGTTGTCCAATTTGATCAAAAATACTACCAATCAATAAACTTTTTGATAAGGTAATGTTAGAAGGGATTTTTTGAGTCTCAATAATCTGATCCAATTTCGCATTTGCTTTCTGCACATCTGATTTTGAAGCAGAAATGTGTAAAATTTGAATTTCAGTAGGGGAACTCTTACAAAGTTGAATCGCGTAGGACAGTGCAATATCGCCTAATTCTGTAAAGTCGTGAGGTACAATATAAAAGTTTTTACTCATAGCAAATGTATTTTTTAAGTAAATATGATTAGCTCAATCAAATATATTAAAATTCGTGGTAAAAACAAATTTTAACTAGCGTCTTCGCTTTCTTTTTTTCTTTCCTGTACCTAAAGTGGATTGCATTTGACTCGGATCACGCTCATCTAATTTTTGCTTTTTCTTAGAAGCGTTTTGATTGTTCTTTTGATCTTCGGACAATTCTTCCGGTGTTACTTTTTCCAATGGGTTGTTCGGGTCAGGCTCTAGAAATTCATTTTTAATCTCCTTTTCTTCCAGTTTTCCTGTTTTTTCATTTTTTACATAAACGGTCTTCACTCGAGATTCTTTCCCATTTACAGCGATGACGTCCTCCTTTAAGAGCCATTTATCCTTGGTAAATACATAGGCATCATAACTCATGTCGGGGACATAGTAAGCATAGAATCCTTTTAAATTAGGCGATTCCGGAGCGAGATGATCAAAAACAATGCGGTCGTATCGCGTTTCGAATTTCAAAGACATAGTAGCCTTTTCAGAAAACTCGAAAACAACCCTTTTTTTAACACCTTCTTTCGTGTTAAAAATGGGTGCTCCTAATTTCGCTTTGTTTCCTGAAAAAGTCAACACATCGATCACCTTGATATTGGAAGATCCTAAGTGTCCGTCAAACCCAAGTAGGGTATAATATATCTTGTTTCCTTTTGATTTGGTTACAATTTGATAATACAAGGCACCATACCAATCGCTCGGATCAAGCACTAAATCAGTGCGTGGAGACAAGGTCATGGGATTATCTACGAGTTCAATTAATTCCGTTTTTTTGGTTCTTGGGTTCCATTTTTGAATAAAACCAAAGTAGTTCATGGAAAAATCTTCATACTCAATATTCCAATTGATGATCCTAATCAGACCGTCATCGCTTTTGATAAATCCAACAGACTGATGTAAAGCGCTAAAAGGGTAATTGAAAGATTCATCATGGTTTAGGGCAGCCTCAAGTAGTACTTTAAATCGTTGGTTACGTTCAATTAAACTGTCTCGATCGGTATTCGGCGTGCTTCTCAATACATCCAATTGTTGCTTTAATTGTTGTTCCGTTTGACTGAAATAGTCTTCATCCTGGGACCAAGACAGCAAATTGAACCCCATGAGAAAACATAAAAGAAGGCAGTTTAATTTGATACATTTGAACGCGATACGCATAGAATTTGGTTTACTGGATGTTTTTATAACGTTCTCTAGGTAATTTTATTATATGCTTACAGCTGTTTTAAGGCTTGAATGGTTTGACTTGGGCTTTCAGAGTTAAACACAAAACTACCAGCAACTAGTGCATCTGCTCCAGCATTTATTAGTCTGGAGCCCGTTTCAAGATTTACTCCTCCATCTACTTCAATAAGCGTGTGGGTATTTTGATCCGAAATCATGGCTTTCAGTTCTTTTACTTTTTCAATGGAATGTTCAATAAAGGATTGTCCTCCAAAACCAGGATTTACCGACATGATTAATACCAAATCTAAGTCCTGCAATATGTCTTTTAGTAAGAATACAGGAGTATGCGGATTCAAGGCTACTCCAGCTTTCATTCCTGCTTGTTTAATGGATTGAATGGTGCGGTGTAGGTGTGTACATGCTTCATAATGAACCGTTAACATGTCTGCTCCAGCATTTTTAAAATCGAGTATGTACTGATCTGGGTTTTGGATCATCAAATGCACATCCATGGTTTTTTTAGCGTGCTTAGCCATGGCTTTCACTACGGGTAAACCGAACGAAATATTGGGAACAAAAACACCATCCATCACATCAATATGTAACCAATCGGCTTCGGATTGATTAAGCATTTCTACATCGCGTTGAATATTTGCGAAATCGCATGAAAGAAGGGAAGGAGATACAATTGCCATATTTATTTTTTTTTTACAAAACTACAAGATTTAAAGCGGAATTAAAACAAATTGATGAATTCTTGATCTCTTTGGTAAAAATCGATTCCTAAAATGAACTTTTGATTCAAACAGTAAACCGATTCGTATTCAATAAAAATAGGAATAGGATTTAACAATTTAATCGGTATATTTTCTACGATTTCTCGGTATTTTAATAGCGAGTCGACGGTGAAGGAATTGCCTGTTTTACGCGTTGAATCGCGCCATAGAATCTGATTTGCCAGGTCAAACGGATTTTCACATCGCATGCATCCGTGAGACAAGATCCGAGTACTTAAATTAAATAGATTTTTATTCGGTGTATCGTGCACATATACGCTGTATTTGTTATGAAATTCAAATTTAAGGATACCCAAACTGTTTTTTTCTCCCGGATTTTGAACAATTTGAAACGGAAAATAATCCTCTTTGTACTTCGACCAATTGATTTTATAGGGATCTAGAACTTTTTCTCCCCGTTTTAATACCATGTTGTTTTTGTCTAAATAATTTGGATTTCGCTTTAATTCAGGTAAAATCTCTTTCGAACAAATGGAATAGGGGACATTCCAATAGGGGTACAGCATGATTTGGTGTACTTTGGCTTTCAGAATAGGGGTTTTGTTTTTTTCTTTTCCAATAATGATGCGATGCACCGACTTCACACTATCAGCAATCACCAGTTCTAATTGAAATGCGCCTTGTGATACTCGAATGTACCGATCGGGGTATTTTGCTTTATGCTTCCATTTTTGAATCGCTAAAACAGTTCTTAATGCCTTATCGTAATTACTTTCATTTAAAGCCAATGTGGTGTATTTTCCAATTTTTCCATCGGGATATAAACCGTGTGATTTTTGAAATAATTTCAATTTAGAAGTGATCATCAAACTATCAAGAATGGAATCTTGCAAGAAACCTTTGTCGATGAGTGATTTTTGCATCAACTCAAATGCATAAAGGGAATCCTCCTTGTAGGTTTTAACCGCAAATCGATTTTTAGAAATGGGATATTGATCGCAAAATTGATATAAACCTTTCAGTAGAAATAATTCATTGGTATCGGAAACAAATCTTCGGTATAAATAATCAGCTTGTAAAATCGAATCTCGATGCATTAAAAAATGATTTAACGAATCCATCGGTATAGGTTTGATTTTTGAAAAAACAAGTGAATCCGGCTGAATGAATCCGCTTTTAAAATCGTTTAAAAAGCTAGAAAGATGATAGGTGTTGATTATTTCTTGTTCAATGAAATTTTCAGCAACTGGTAATTTGGCGTATCGTACTCTGGGTATTCCAAAATGTAGGGTATTACTCAAGAAATTCTTCAATTGTTCACCTTGGGAATCCAGACAAGAGTCATTGATCCATAAGGGTTGATAGTTTCGGTCTTGATAATACGCCTCAAGCCATGTTAAATCATTTAACCCCCAATTCATCGGGTTTTCCTGGAGGTATTTTTTGATTTTCACATGAATCGGTAAATCTAAATCGATGATTTTCTTTTTCAGTTCTTGTTGAATGACTTGCTTAGATTCGCAACCTATTAAAAATACCAGTCCTAAAATAAACCAACTTATTTTCTTCATTCGAATCATTTGTTTCTTAATTTCGTTGAATAAAGATACAGATTTAATTATGCAAATACTATACCTGGTACTTTTGTGCATTATTTTGGTTTCCATGAGAGGATTTAATCACCGTGGATTTCAGGAAAAACTATTATACATTCCCTACGAAGTCAAGCACCACCATGCATATTACCGCATCGTTTCACATATTTTTATCCATCAAGATTGGGCGCATTTACTGTTTAATCTGTTCACCCTTTATTTCTTGGGCGAACACTTGGAAATGCTTTTAAAAATGACCTACGGCGAAATCATTGGAGGAGCACATTGGTTGATTTTATTTTTCGGGGGAGGTGTTTTTGCAACCTTATATAGTTATTACAAACACCAGGATAACTCCAATTACCGATCGTTAGGGGCTTCCGGTGCAGTTTCATCCATCGTTTTTGCCATGATCATCTGTAATCCACAAATGGAACTCATGATTATGTTTTTCCCATTTCCGATCAAAGCTTATATTTTTGGTCCTTTATACCTCCTTTTTGAATACTATGGACATAAAAAAGGGCGTTCAGGAATTGCCCATGATGCACACATTGGTGGTGCATTATTTGGTGTTATGTATATCTTTTTGATTAATTTTGAACAAGGCGTTGCTTTTTTCAAACAATTTATTTAAACTTGTTCATGCTTTATATCAACAATAACGGCCATGTGATGCCAAATGAAGGGGGTACTATCCAATCGGGTAACCGTTCATATCTTTATGGAGATGGTGTTTTTGAGAGCATTCGTATCATGGATGGAAAAGTGTTGAATTTAGAAAATCATGTTTCTAGATTATTTGAAGGTGCTAAAGCATTGAAAATGAGGATCCCTGCTTATTTGAATTTACTTTATTTTGAAGAAAAAATCAATGAATTAATTCAAAAATCAGGCATTGAAAAAGGAGGTAAAATTCGCTTGCATCTGGATCGTTCACCCGGTGGTACATATTTTCCGGAATCCAACGATGCGAATTACTTTATAGAAGTTTATCCCTATCAATACAACAGCTTTGAATTAAACAGTAAGGGGGTTGAGGTTGATATTTATATAGACATTAAGAAAACAAAAAACTTTTTGTCCAATTTTAAAACCAAATCATGTCTAACTTATGTCATGGCTGGAATTGCGGCGCAAGAGAAGAAATTGGATGATGTCTTAATCACCAATGACAAAGGTGGAATATTGGAAACCTCCTCATGCAATTTATTTGTGGTAAGTAATGGTGTGCTCTACACTCCAGGCTTAGACGAAGGTTGTTTAGCTGGGACCATGCGTATGCAAATCATCAATCTAGCCTTGAAAAACGGAATCAAAGTCTATGAATGTAATATTCTACCTCAAAACTTACTCGCAGCAGATGAGATTTTTTTAACCAATGCGATCAGAGGTGTGAATTGGGTTTCAGGTTATCGCACTAAACGATATTTCAATAATATGTCACGAAGAATGACCGCTTTATTAAATGATCATTGGGAAAGTTACACGAAACCATGAAGCATTTTATTCTATGTCTATCCATTTTATCCTTAACAAATGGATATTCGCAATCAACAACAAAAACAAATTATCAAGATTCGCTAGCTAAAGTTTTGGGCGCAGATGATTACGGAATGAAGCAATACGTTTTCGTCATCTTGAAAAAAGGAGAGCAGCGTAATCAATCCAAAGAAGAGATAGAACGAATTCAACAAGGGCACATGTATAACATTCAATACCTCTCCAGTACCGGAAAGATGGTCTTAGCAGGTCCCATGATGGATGATGAAGACACGCGAGGGATTTTTATTTTAGATGTTCAAAACATGGAAGAAGCGGAGCAACTAATTTCAGTGGATCCAGCCATTACATCGGGAAGATTGAAGGCAGAGTTCTTTTCTTGGTACGGTTCAGCAGCGCTCAAAAAAATACCCGAAATACACGAAAGTATTCAGAAAAATAAATTTTAACTTTTCCATTAATTTGTTGTATCTTTGCACAGGAATTGAATAATTCTTTGTCGTATATCTTTCTTATTTATAGCTTTTGCTCATTTTAATTGATCAAAAATAATAATTTGATGTTTGACCCCAAAACTGATGGGTACTTCAGTATTAAATTATTAAAAATAGCGAATGGCAAAATCTCAAGAGACTTTCAACAAAAAGGAAAAAGAAAAGAAAAGATTAAAAAAACGTCAAGATAAATTGATTAAAAAGGAAGAGCGCAAAGCATCTTCTGAAGGTGGAGGCTTAGATAATATGATGGCTTACGTAGATGAAAATGGTTTCATTTCAGATACTCCGCCAGATCCAACCAAGAAAAAGAAAATCATTGCCAGTAACATTGAAATTGGAATTCCTAAACGTTCTGAAGAAGAGGTAGATGTTCGAAGACAAGGGAAAATTACTTATTTCAATGACTCAAAAGGTTATGGATTTATTAAGGACCTTCAAACACAAGAAAATGTTTTTGTTCATATCAATGGCTTAAGCGAGCCTGTTGTTGAAAATGACAAGGTGACTTTTGAAGTGGAAAGAGGGTTGAAAGGGATGAATGCTGTGCGTGTAAAAAAAGCATAATCTCTTTCTGAAAATATTCAACAGCGTGTATTTGATGCACGCTTTTTTTATTTCAAAATCTGAAAAAAGCGAAAAAAAGTAAATATTCCTACAGAAATAGGTAACTTTGAAAACTATGGAAGAAATGATCACCTTTGAAGAACTCAATCTGCCAAAAGCGCTAAACAAGGCCCTTGCAGATTTGAATTTTACGCATCCTACGCCCATTCAAAAAGAGGCAATGCCTGTGATACTTTCAGGCAAGGATGTCATTGGAATTGCACAAACAGGGACCGGTAAAACCTTAGGTTATATGCTTCCTATTCTTCAAAACTTGACCTTTTCTGTTCAAATTCAGCCACGTGTTTTAATTGTTGCGCCTACTCGAGAATTAGTTGTTCAAATTGCCAATCGCATTGAAGATTTTGCGAAATACATGACGATTCGAGTTTTACCCATTTTCGGAGGGGTGAATATTGCCACGCAGCGAGAGAAGTTATTGCATCAAGGAGCAGATATTATTGTAGCTACGCCGGGTCGACTATTTGACCTTGCAGTCAGCAATTCACTTTCCTTAAAACAAGTCAAAAAATTAATCATTGACGAAGTAGACGTCATGTTAGATTTGGGTTTCAGGTATCAATTAACCAATATCTTAGAACTGTTACCTACCAAAAAACAAAGTATTTTGTTTTCGGCGACCATGACCGAAGAGGTAGAGACTATCATTGATGATTTTTTCATTTCACCGACTAAAATATCTATTGCTGTAAGCGGTACTCCGTTGAAAAACATCCATCAGACCTGTTATCCAGTTGAAAATTTTTACACAAAAATCAATTTACTAAAATACCTATTAGCGGATCGATCTACTTTTAAAAAGGTATTGGTTTTTGTGACAGGGAAAAGATATGCAGATTTAATCCATCAATTATTGGGTGAAAAATATGGAGATGAAATTTCGGTCATTCACTCTAACAAAGCGCAAAATTATCGATTAAGAGCCATTGAAGAATTTGATCAAGGTCAGGTTCGTATTTTGGTAGCAACGGATATTATGGCAAGAGGATTGGATTTGAATCAAATTTCACATGTCATAAATTTTGACACCCCTCATTTTCCTGAAAATTACATGCATCGTATTGGAAGAACAGGACGGGCAGAGCAGGAGGGAAGCACCATTTTATTTTACACTCCTAAAGAAGAACCTTCGAAAGTTCAAATTGAAGAGTTGATGAGCTATACGATTCCCGTTTTAGATTTTCCAAAAGACGTTGTTGTTTCCACCCAATTGACGCGTGAGGAAAAACCTGACGATAATGACATGGCGACCAAAAATCATAAATTGAAAAAATTGGTCATAGGAGAAGCTTTTCACGAAAAGAAGAAAAAGAACCAAAAAGTCAATTTGGGGCCGTCGTATTTATCCAAACCTAAAAAGCATAAAAAACCCAAAACCAAAGGAGATAAAAACGCGAATCGAAGAAAGAAGCGCTAGAATCTATTTAACATAATAATTACCATACATAATTCAATATAATTGTCTCTATGTATATTCGTGTAGATTTAAATCATTCTTAAAACTTCCTTTTTTAAAGACTTAAATAGTATGTACTTTTCTTAAAACCACTTTTATGAAAAGAATATACACCCTTTTAACATTCTCCTCTTTACTGATTTTTTCAGCATGTCAGAAAGATGGATGTATGGATGAAAAAGCTATAAATTACAATTCCGGCGCTAAAAAAGATAACCATACGTGTAAGTATCAATCGATGGTGCATTTTTGGTTTGATGAAACTACATCAAAAAATTTACAGGACGATCAGATTGTCGTGTTGGAGTTTTACACTAATGATCGATTTTTAGGCAGTTGCTTTACAAGTGAATACCTAAGTAACATCAACCAAATGAATGCCATGTGTGTCAGTTACAAATCGTCAATACCCGTTGGGATGCAAGAAGAAGTGACGTATCGTGTTCTATCGGAGTCAAAAGATTTAATCTTTATTGGGAAGTTAACTTTGTTTGCTGGAGATACCATTAGTGAGCAACTTATCTATTAATATTATTTTGTCTTATAATTAATATTATGTTAAATAACAATTAGCAAAATGTTTGACAGACGATCATTAAACCATGTTTATAAAGCTTACCAAATAAAAGGAATAAGTATTTTCCGTTGAGTTGGATAATTTTCAAATTTAGCCACGCTCCATCGATAATGATCTCGACATCTTGGAATTAAGTTAGCACATGTCCAAATGGCAAATCCCCAAGTTGCTAAACTATTCACTGCAATGGCAAAACCTATCCATTCGATAATTTCTCCAAATAAATTCGGACTTGCTACATATTCAAACAAACCTCCTTTAGGTAAGACATAAGTAGTTTCTCCGGGTTTTCGCAAATGAATCAAACGATGGTCTGCCCAGAAATTGATTGACCAGCCAATGAAGAATAGTCCAACTCCAACTATAAAACGAGGATCTAAATAATATTGCGCTGGATAATCTGCTAAATAACCAAAATAGATTCCATTGGTGCTACCGTTCATTAAGTTGAAGAAAATGGCGCTTAATACAATAGCTACGGGGATTTTTTTGTTGGTATCTCTTAGTCTGAACGGAAAAATAAAGGTTCTGTTAAAGTAATGGAAAACCCAGAGTGCCACAAAAAATGTAGTATATGCATCTTTCTGGCCATTGCCTAAAAAGTAAAAAAGGCAGATCAAAGCAATAGATGGAAATTCCATAATCACCCACCCCCACTTGTTACTCATTAATGGACCGAAATCTTTACGTACATGTCGACCAAAAGGTACTTTGATGAAAAATAAAGTAATGAAGGTAACCACCGCAATTGTGATCCAAACCCATAACATACCATTGAAATTGTCTAAGATTGTTTCCATCGAATGATTTTTTGAAGCGTCACTTGTATGTCTTCCGGTTGACGTTGAATGAGTTTAGGTAAGTCATTTTCTATGACATAACGTTGTCCATAGTACAAGGTGTACATGTTAAAAGGGCTAAAATCCGTTTTTTTATGGAAAAAATAGATTATTTTTGAGAGCGGAAGTAACAAACGCATGGGCATAGGAACAACCATTTTCTTTTTATTTTTTAAGCCTAGATAAGTTTTACAAAGACGAATAATCGGTTGGTTTTCTCCGCCTGATAAAATATACTCCCCTTCTATTCCGTTTGCAATGATTTGTTCGCAAGCAATAGCAATGTCATCTACATCAACTACATCGAAAGCCGTTTTTGGTAAAAACAAAATGGGCATTTTATCGCTTAAATCAAGAGCTTTCTGCATCGTCCCTCCCCTTTCATTATCGCGCCCCATCACTCCTGTAGGAAATAATATGGTCAATTTCATTCCAGAATCTTGACACATTTCTCGTAATGCAGTAGTTGTTATTGCTTTTGAGTAGTTGTAATAGGCAGCATCATTTTTTTCCAATGGTGATTTTACATTGATATGGATCAAATCCTCTTGAAAGGCATGTATGGAACTGAAGTAGATAAAATGCTTCACTCCTTTTTGAATAGCTTGTTCTGCTAAAGCCAAGGTGTCGTGATAGTTTACTTTTAATACTTCATCATTTTTGCCGTAATGTAAATGAACAAGTGCTGCACAATGAATGATTATTTCAGAATTGTTCAATAATTCTGTTTGAACATCCTCTTCTTGAAAATGCCCTTTTAGGAATTTTAACTTCGTCCTTTGATTGATCTTGGATTGAAAAGATCCACACCCTTTAATGTGATGGTTCTTCTCCAAGTGATGGGCAATTACGCCACCAATAAAACCATTAACTCCTGTGATTGCTACGTTTGCCATTTACTTTATGATTACAGCGGTTCCCGTTGCTGCTACCATAAGCATACCACCAGAACCAACAGTTTGAAAATCCAAATCAATACCAATAACAGCATTCGCTCCTAATTGTTTAGCTCTAGCTTTCATTTCTTCAAGTGCATGCTCCTTCGCTTCAATGAAAACTTTTTCGTAAGCATCTGAGCGACCTCCAAAAAAATCTCTAAATCCGGCAAAAACATCCTTGATGACATTCGCACCAATGATGACTTCGGAGGATACAACGCCAAGGTAAGTTTCAACGTCTTTACCTTGTATAATGGGTGTGGTAGTGAGTAACATTTAATCAATTTTTTGAATGGTCGCTAATAAAAATTTCCAGAATTTTTGAACGGAAGAAATTTGCACTTTTTCATCCGGTGAATGTGCGGCGCGAATATTAGGTCCGAAAGAAATCATATCAACCCCTGGTAAGTGCTCTCCTAAAATACCACATTCTAATCCAGCGTGACAAGCTTTTACTTGTGGCTCTTCATGGAACATTTCCTGATACAAATTCCTCATCAAGTTTAAAATTTTCGAATTTGGATTTGGTTGCCATCCCGGGTAATCTCCACCTTGAACCACAGCGCATCCCATCAATTCGAACGAAGCACGAATACTGTTCGCTACATCACCTTTCGAACTTTCTACACTGGAACGTTGTAACGATTGCGTACTAAATATTCCGTCTTTAATGATCACTCTAGCTAATGAACTTGAGGCTTCCACTAAATTTTCAATATCTGGTGACATTCTAAAAACGCCGTTGTGCACTGCAGTTAAGGTATTGATGATTTTTTCAAAGTCTTGATGTGCTAATGCATAATCTTGGGTATTCGTCTCATTCAATTCGAAAACCAAAGCTTTTTCAATGGTGTGAAACTCATTGATGATGATCTGAGATATGCGTTTAAATTCGTGTTTTAATTGATCCGTATCGTCCTTATGGATGGCAATTTTAGCCATGCCTTCACGAGGTATTGCGTTTCTTAAACTACCCCCATCAAAAGACACCAGTTGTATATCCATTAAAGAGTTGAGGTGGTACAACACTCTAGCTAAAATTTTATTCGCATTCCCCCTACCCTTGTCAATGTCCATACCTGAATGGCCCCCTATGAGTCCTTTGACATCCAATTGAAAGCATACAGCATCGCTGTACACATTTTCTTTTTGATAAGAATAAGTGGTATTCGTATCAATTCCTCCTGCACAACCAATCGACAATTCGTCGTCATCTTCGGTATCTAAATTCAATAAAATTTTCCCTTCGAAATTTGAACCATCCAATTCCTTTGCACCTGTCATACCTGTTTCTTCATCTATAGTAAACATTGCTTCTAAAGCAGGATGTGGGATATCTGTAGCTTCTAACAAAGCCATAATTGCTGCCACTCCAATTCCATTATCCGCTCCTAGTGTTGTGCCATTTGCTTTGACCCAATCGCCATCGATAAGCATTTCGATACCTTGGGTGTCAAAATCAAATACCGTTGCATTATTTTTCTGATGCACCATATCCAAATGCGATTGTAAAATTAAGGTCGGTCTGTTTTCCATTCCTTTGGAAGCAGGTTTCTTAATGATTACATTCTGGATCCGATCTGTTTTTGTTTCTAATCCTAAATTATTACCAAAATCAAGCATGAATTGAATGACTCTTTCCTCTTTCTTGGAAGGTCTTGGAACATTGTTTAACGCTTCAAAATTTCTCCATAATGCTTTAGGTTCTAATTGGGCAATACTGTGCATATTCGTGTTTTTTGTTTTAAACAAATCTACAAAAAAAACACGTAGCAATTCGAATTATTTATTGCAATTACTCAATACCATATAGCCATTGGTTTATTTTTTTAACCGCTTAATAGGTTTCAAAGTTGCCGGGAAGTTCTTCTTTAATATATTCCACAATCATGTGATATGGTTGCCATCTAAACCAACTGTGCATGTTAAAAATAACTAAACGGTCGTTTACACGATCAGTCCAATACTCGCCACAAAATGCTACACTATATGTTCCAAATCCAAAAGCGTAAACACGTCGGTCAGATCCGCTAGTTTCGTTCCAGGCATAACCATTACGTTGTGCGATTTCATACACTTTATATACCGCTTTCAAATTTGGAATTGAAAAATACTGAAAATCATCACCGTTGTAGGTGCCTGAAATTCTTTTTCGATAGACTTTATGTCCAAGGAAAGTTTCACCTGTTTCTGTGGTCGGCGTTAAATTTAATTCATAATCTTTATCCCATTGCAAAGAAATTCCGTTGGTCGATAAAGATTTACCTGAATTTCCAGATTGGGTAGGAATGACATCATTCGTAGGTACAATTTTTTGCCATGTTATCCCTGTATTATAATACAATCCAGGAATGACCGCATTTATTCCACTACCAGCAGTCGCCGTATTGTAGATCATCATTCCTTGAACATGAGCACTTAAAGGACTTGCATTATCTAAAGAAACCAGTGCTAACCTTGGGAAAAGAACTCCTTTATTGGTGCTTTCTAACTCTAATAAAGCGTTTGTATTTAGATTTTGATGGTTATCTCCAATTTTCACTTGAGCGAAAATGAAGAGTTGCAACTTAATGCTAAAGTTAAGAGTAAGGTTTTCATGTTTTTTTTATTAGTTTATCCTAACTTACATTAAAGTTTTCGCAGTTTCCCAAAAATGGAAATTGAAGTTTGAAAATTGGAAATTACTTACTAACACAAGCTACGTATTACTACATAAAAAAAGCCCAACTGCTATAGCTGGGCTTTGAAAATGGATAAAAATCTAAACCAGTTTGCGGTATTTAATTCGCTTTGGACCTGCATCACCAAGACGCTTTTTACGATTTTCTTCATATTCAGTATAACTACCTTCAAACCAATACACTTGCGAATCACCTTCAAAGGCTAAAATATGGGTACAAATTCGATCTAAGAACCAACGATCGTGAGAAATTACTACCGCACATCCTGCAAAATTCTGAATCCCCTCCTCTAAAGCTCTTAAGGTGTTGATATCAATGTCGTTGGTTGGCTCATCCAATAAAAGAACATTTGCCTCTGTTTTTAAGGTCATAGCTAAATGCAAACGATTTCGTTCTCCTCCAGAAAGCACACCTACTTTTTTATTTTGATCTGCTCCGTTAAAATTGAATTTAGACAGATAAGCTCTTGAATTAATTTTCTGATTACCCACCTCAACATATTCCAAACCATTTGAAACCACATCGAATACTGATTTATCTGGATGAATGTCCGCATGGGTTTGATCCACATAACCAATTTTTACGGTCTCCCCCACTTCAAATGAGCCTGCATCTGGAGCCAGCTCCTTCATGATCATTTTAAAAATGGTGGTTTTACCAGCCCCATTCGGACCAATAATTCCTACTATTCCCGCAGGTGGTAATTTAAAGTTTAAATCGTCATACAACAATTTTTCTCCAAATGATTTAGCGACATGTACCGCGTCGATTACATTGTTTCCTAAACGAGGACCATTCGGAATGGGAATTTCAAGTACGGCTTCTTTATCTTTCACATCTTCAGCTAACATCTTCTCGTAGTTCGATAAACGTGCTGCATTTTTAGCGTGTCGACCTTTAGGATTCATACGCACCCATTCCAACTCACGCGCTAACATTTTTTGACGTTTTGATTCCGATTTTTCTTCCTCTTTCAAGCGGTTACCTTTTTGCTCTAACCAAGAAGAGTAATTTCCTTTCCAAGGAATTCCTTCTCCTCGATCCAATTCTAAGATCCAGCCTGCCGCATTATCTAAGAAATACCTGTCGTGAGTTACCGCAATCACTGTTCCTTTGTATTGTTGTAAATGTTGCTCTAACCATTCAATCGATTCTGCATCTAGGTGGTTAGTAGGCTCATCCAACAAAAGAATATCTGGATTCTGCAAAAGTAAGCGACATAGAGCTACCCTTCTTTTTTCTCCACCGGACAAGGTGCCAATCAATTGATCATCAGGAGGACAACGCAATGCATCCATGGCTCTTTCCAATTTAGAATCCAATTCCCAAGCATCCAAAGCATCAATTTTATCAGAAACTTCACCCTGACGAGCAATGAGTTTGTCCATTTTATCTGGGTCATTTAAGACCGCTTCGTCCATAAAAGCATTGTTGATTTCTTCATACTCCTTTAAAACGTCAACCGTTTCTTGAGCACCTTCCATCACTACCTCTTTTACGGTTTTATTCAAATCTAAATCGGGTTCTTGAGCCAAATATCCAACGGTATAACCTGGAGAAAAAACGACATCACCTTGGTAAGACTGGTCTATGCCAGCAATAATTTTCATTACGGTAGATTTACCAGAACCATTTAAACCGATGATTCCAATTTTTGCCCCGTAATAAAATGAGAGGTAGATGTTTTTAATGATCTGCTTTCCTTGAGGTGTTGACTTTGAAACGCCAACCATTGAAAATATAATTTTTTTATCGTCTGACATACCTTGATTTATTTTAGTGCAAATTTACGATTTATTCCACAATAGCTATAAAAAAAAGCCCATAATTGGGCTTTCAAATGTTCTTAATACGATTTTATTTCTATCGCCAACTAGATGCTGCAGCAATGATTGCGATGAATAAAATAAGAATATACATGGAAATTACTACAATGGTAAAAATCCCTAGAAACTTGAAAAATGATTTTAAATTTTCTAAACCAAGGTCTAAATTTTCTTGACTTCTATTTTGAATAGCTTTCTTCGTTTTTGAAGCAAATTGGTATAGATATAAGGTGGGGAAAAAATAAAGCACCGCTAATACCAAATAAACAATACCGATCACTGCAAATTGTTGCATTCCCGGTATTCTTGAAATCGATGCCCCTGCAATAATGGAAATTAATCCACCCAGAACCATAAGACCTAATCCAATAAATCCTATAATGGCGAGAAAGTTTGCCCATTTCGCGCTGTACTTTAGGAAATTTAATCCATTTTTGGAAACGACTAATTCGTTTTCTGAAATCTGTTTATCAATTGTTTCTGACATAATAAAAGTTTTTAATCGTGAATAATGAGTTTAAAGATAAAATTAATGATCAAAATAAGTGCAGAGCAGCTAAATAAAATGATTATGTTACGTGCCCCTTTTTTAAAGCGGAAGAAAAGATGTAAAACGGTGTAAACAATCAATATCGACAAAGGAATAATGGCAGGAAATAAATAAACTGCCTCCTTAAATTGTCCGTTGAAGAGTAAATAATAAGCTCTTTGTAATCCGCACGTCAAACATTCAAGTCCATAATTTTCCTTCCAACTACAAGAAACCATATTACCTTATCGAATTCCAGCAATTGAGAATGCAAATACAAAAGCAAGAATTAATACTAAAAAATAAAATACAGATAAAGACAATCCAATAATCGCACATACATTACCCGCTTTTGCATTTTTAAACGATTGTGCATAGACGTTTGGGTTGGCTAAATACAATTTTTTATCTTTTTGATATAAGGCGATGGCAATTATACCACAAATGATTCCGGGTATTCCGTATAAAAAACAACCTACAATTGAAATGATACCCAATACTAAAGTAGCGGTAGCATTGGGTAGCGATTTTTCACTCGTATGCGTTTGTTGACTGTTTTGATCTATTGTTTCTTGCTCCATAGTTTTATTTTTTTTATAAAGATTAAAAAAAAAGAGGGAATTTTTCAAGTCCCTCTTTCATAAATTTATTTAACACATTGCTTATTGCATATTTTCCAAATCTCTCAATGCATCTTGTAATTCTTGAGAACCAGCAGCATCAACTACAGCAGAAACAAACATGATCGCAATAATGATGACTGCAATTCCGATAATCAAACCGATAATCCCCATTACTAAACCACCTGTCGCTTGACCTTTTGAACCAGCTAATGCAGGATCTGCTTTAATTTTGTTCTTTGCTACTACAGCGAAAATGATCGCTAAAATCCCACAGATGATTCCTAACCATCCAAAAAATCCTGTAACAATAGAAACGATTCCTAAAATTAGAGAGGCTGTTGCCATCCCATTTGACTTACTTTGTACTTCTGACATAATAATAGTTTTATAATTTAACAATGCACAAATATTGATAGATATTTTTAATATTTTTATATTTTCTTTAATAGTTATTCACAAAAGTTTTTTTATAATGCGTTTAAATTTTAATCTTTTAGTATTAGTTTGCCTTATAATTGGAGTAATCTTGTAAAAAAAAAGACCTCATATTGAGGTCTTTAAAAGGTTGTTAATTAAATTATTTAGTTTACTAAATGCTTACGATTTGCATTATATAGTAAAATGAAAACAACATTAATAACAATTCCAAAAATAACTCCAGACCATACAGCTGTTGATGCAGCATTAGAGAATGTGTTAGATACTTGCGAGTATTCACCACCAAAAGCACTAGAAGCTGAGCTTATTGAGGATACAGCGGAATTGATAATAATTGCATTTACAATACTAAGTATGATCGCTAAACTTGAACCTGCTAAATATAGCATAAATCCTTGTTTACTTAACCCCCACATTTTAATCGCTCCGAATAAACACAATACTGAAGAACCTAAAGTAAGGATGGTTATTAACATTGAGTTACCCACAGGAGCAAACATAGCTAAAGCGGAGGAACCGATCAATCCCAATAATCCTCCTAATACACCTAAACCTGAACCAATAAAGGTTAAGATACACAATACCGTCAAAAAAGTTGGTCTTGCATTTTGATTTTCATTTGTCTCTGACATAGTTAATAGTTTAAAAAATTTAATCAATAATATGATATATTTTTTATATTTACACACAATTCTTTTATAAGTTATCCACAATTATCTTTTTAAAATGAGTTTAAAATTTAACACATTAATCATACTACTTGAAATAATACTTGTAACATCCTGTAAAAAAAAGGATGCTTTTTTTGTACTTACTGGCACCGTAAATGACGTCACTTTCAATACGAGTCTTAATAATGCCCAAGTTGATCTTTACCAAGTAAATGCAGGTTCTGCGGAGGTAAAGCTGGTCGAAACTGCCCTAATTGGTTCAGATGGAAAATACTCCTTTCGCATCAAACGCGATAAAATTGAGAAGTTTATCCTCAAGATACATAAATTGAATTATTTCGAAATTGAGAAAACCATTTATTTCGCTGAACTTTCTGTTGAAAAAGATAATGTGTATAATTTTGAGACCAAAGCGAAAGGATGGCTACGTTTGAATTTAAATAATTTAAATCCACAACCTACCGATGTGTTAGAATATGTCCGACAGCAAGGTAAATATGGATGCACGGAATGTTGTCCTAATGGAGTTCAGTTGGTTTATGGAGCTAATAACAGCTCAACCATTTGTGTAAACGACGGGAATACGGTTTATGAGATTTTCTACAAAATGCAAGGACAATCAGTTGGCACCATGGTTTCGATCAATACAGTAGCCTTTGATACCACCGATTTAACCATTAACTATTAATTGGCGGATACATTCTGACATCCCTTTGTGGGTAAGGAATGACAATTTGATATTCTCTAAAAAGTCGATCAATCTCCAAGCGGATTTCCGATTTGTAATTATTGACATCCCAACTTTGATCGGCCCAAAACAACAACTCCATTTGTAAGCCATTATCGCCAAAATCAGATAAGCGAACAAATATCGGTTGTGATTTTTTCACTTTGGGATGACTCAAAGCAGCTTGTTTTAAAAGTTTCGACACCAATTCAGTGTCAGAACCATAGGCAACGGTTACAGGGATTGAAAATCGAGTCAATTCAGAACCGTGGCTCCAGTTTTCGATAAATTCTTGGGTCAATTTTGCATTTGGAATAATCAATACATTTCCATCGCGTGTTTGAATCTGAGTGGTTCTTACATTGATACGCAAGATTTTCGCAACGATGGAAGCCTCCCCTTTTGAACTGCTCACTTCGATTACATCACCTACTTTTAAATTTCCCTCCACTAATAAAACAACACCGGAAAACATATCCTTAAACACATCTTGAAGACCAAGACCGATACCTACTAACAAGGCTGCAGAACCGGTTAAGAAAATGGTTAATTCAATTTCAAGTACCTGCATGGAAATCAGGATGGCAAAAATATAAATGATGTATTTTGCGATTTGTACATAGACATACTCAGTTCCGGTATTGAAATCTTTGGAGTTTTTAAATTTTCGATTGACGTAAAGTCGAACAAAATTTAAACTGACTTTAGCTCCAAAAAACACAGCAGTAATGACAATGATGTGGTAAAATGAAAGGTTAAATCGCTTAAAATCAATGATTTTAAAATCTAAAAAATCCCTAAAAGATACATTGACATTATTGATGTTAAAACTCCAAACTGCGATGTAAGCAGCAATAAAATAAATGCTTTGAGAAGTTAATTTCAAATAGGTACTAACCTTACCTTCTACTTTCACATTAGCATTGGTTAAAGATCTTTTTAATGCGCGATGAATAATTTTTCTTAAGATTGCAGCACTTAAAAAAATAATCATGAAGATGATTAGATTCCAAATGCATACATTGTAAGGTCCGATTTTAAAAAGGGTTATTGTTAACATATTTTTATCTTAAAATAATTCTGCCTAGTTTATTAGTAAACGCTCTTTTTATTTTTTCTTTTAAAATTTGTTCTGCTAGCAAGTCGTTCATTTGTTGACTATCTAAATTACTTGACTTTAATTGCTCGCGAATTTCCTCAATTTCATATTCCAACAAAGAAGCTTTATAGAAATAAATCGAATGCATGATAGCTTCATACAGTCGATCTCCCTCCGTTCTCGTTTGTACATTATATTTTGTGCTCCACTGATGGCTTATTTCAGAGTCATTCATTTCAATTTGAGAAACAAATTTGACAATCTCTTGATTTTCATTTTTCAATAAGAAAGAAGATTGATACAATTCATTATTCAATAATCCTGACTTGTAGATTTCATAAATAGATTGAAATAATGGTGTTTTAAATGTAATTTCATCACGTTCCAATTCAAATAATATCAACTCTGTAGCACTTGTCTTAATGATTTCCTTCTGATTTTTTTCATTGATTTGCTCAACAGTCACTTCATGGGGTGCAAAAGTAACCAACAATCTAATTAAATCATATTCAGCAATATAAATGGTTTTACCGAAAGGATTTATTCCCTCTTTTGAAGGTTCAAGAGAATTTGTAGAGGGTGGTTGAATCGGTGCGCCAACATTTTCTTCGGGTTTAAAATTTGTCGAGGATGTTGAATGCTGTGTTCTTAATGCTTGTCCTTTCAGTCGCAACAACTCCCCTTCAATGACTTTCTCATCAATATGAAATTGATTTGAAATTTGTTGAGCAAAAATCGATCTTGAAATTGCATCGGGAATTAAACTTACTGAGTGAACAATATCTTTGATTAATTCAGCTTTCTTTAAAGGGTCGTGATCTGCATCTTTTAACAAGATATCAGCTTTGAAGGAGATGAAATCTTGGGCATGTTCTTTAAGATACAATTCCAATTCCGAGGAAGAATGTGATTTGGCATAAGAATCAGGGTCCTCCCCTTCTGGAAACAATACCACCTTTACATTTAATCCTTCTTCAAGAATCAAATCAATGCCTCTAAACGATGCTTTTATTCCAGCCGCATCACCATCGTATAATATCGTTATATTATTGGTGTAGCGACGAATCAGTTTAATTTGATCTTTGGTAAGGGCTGTACCCGAAGAGGATACCACATTTTGAATACCTGCCTGATAGAGACTAATAACATCCGTGTATCCTTCACATAAAAAACAATTGTCGTATTTTATGATATCACTCTTCGAAAAGAATAAACCGTATAGGATTTCACTCTTGTTGTAGATGATACTCTCTGGCGAATTAAAGTATTTAGCAACCTTTTTATCCGTAATCAATGTTCGTCCACCAAAACCAAGCACTTTCCCTGATACACCATGTATAGGAAACATGACACGTCCTCTAAAGAAATCAAAATGACGATCTTCTTTGGATTTGGAAAGCCCTAATTTTTCAAGGTATTCTAATTTATAGCCTTTCTTTTGCGCATCTTGTGTTAAGGCATCCGAAATATTTAGAGAATAACCCAATTGGAATTTCTCAATGATGTCTTTTCGAAATCCTCGCTCTTCAAAATAACTTAAACCGATGGCTTGTCCTTCTTGGTGGTGATGTAAATTGTGAACAAAATGATCTTTTGCAAATTCATTGATGATTTGTAGACTTTCTCGTTCTGTGACGGCCGCCAGTTCTTCAGCATTGAGTTCGCGTTCTTTGGGCAATTCAATCTGGTAGCGATTAGCCAACCATTTCAAGGCTTCAGGATAAGAAAAATGCTCCTTCTCCATCAAGAAAGTAACCACACTTCCACCCTTACCTGTAGAAAAATCTTTAAAAATCTGCTTTGCGGGAGAAACCATAAACGAAGGTGACTTTTCATCGGTAAAAGGACTTAACCCTTTTAAATTCGAGCCCGCTCTTTTCAGTTGAACAAATTCCCCTATCACCTCCTCTATTCGAGCAGTTTGCATGATTTGATCAATGATATGAGGAGGTATTTTTGCCAAATTTATTCTAAATTGTAATCCTTTTCCTCTACCATATTCCCCTTCTCATCATAGGTTCTCCAAATGCCTACCATAGTATCATTTCGGTATTCCCCCGTGTAATGTAAAATTCCATTGGGGTATTTCACGAGCGTTAATCCATCTTTTAACCCGTGCGTGTACATCGTAGTTGATAATTCTAAGCCAG